>CAMKRY010000035.1 GCA_946415345.1 uncultured Bacteroidales bacterium
GCACCGAACTCATCCGCCGCATGGACGGCGGCGAGGCCTTCGCCCTCACCTGCCCCCTCATCCGCAAGGCCGACGGTACGAAGTTCGGCAAGACCGAGAAGGGCAACGTCTGGCTTGACGCCGAGCGCACCTCCCCGTACGAATTCTACCAGTTCTGGCTCAACGTCTCCGACGAGGACGCCGAGCGCTACATCAAGATCTTCACCATGCTGGACCGCGAGACGATCGAAAGCCTCATCGCCGAGCATCGCGAGGATCCCGGCCAGCGCAAGCTCCAGAAGGTCCTCGCCCGCGAGGTCACCGTCATGGTCCACGGTCAGGCCGAGTATGACAATGCCGTAGCCGCCTCCCAGATGCTTTTCGGCAACGCCACCTCCGAGGCCCTGCGCAAGCTCGACGAGCGGACGTTCCTCGCCGTGTTCGGCGGCGTCCCGACCTTCGAGATCAAGAAGGAGGAACTCCCCTGCGGCCTTCTCGACCTGCTCGCCGTCAAGACGCAGGTTTTCCCGTCCAAGGGCGAAGCCCGGAAAATGGTCCAGGGCGGCGGCGTGTCCCTCAACAAGGACAAGATCGGCGACATCGACTACCAGGTCTCCGAGAAGGACATCCTCGACGGGAAGTACATCCTCGCCCAGAAAGGAAAGAAGAACTATTTCATTATTAAGGTATTATAATGGAAAAACCCGCATCCACACGGCAATTGAAGGTCGGCCGCGAGATCCAGAAGGACCTCGCGGAGATCATCCGCGCCAAGGGCATGGCCGCTTTCGGCGGCGCCATGGTCACGGTCAGCGAAGTGCGCATCTCCCCGGACCTCTCCGTCGCCAAGGTCTACGTCAGCGTATTCCCTTCCGACAAGCAGGACACGGCCATGGGCATCATCGCCGAGAACAACAAGGCCCTGCGCGGTGAGCTCGGCCGCAAAGTCGGCAAGCAGCTGCGCATCGTCCCCGAGCTGGTCTTCTATCTCGACACGACCCTCGACTACGCCGAGCACATCGACGAACTCTTGAAGAAGTAACCGTCATTCCACGGCCCCGTCCGTGGAATCGCCACCGCCTATGAACGTTCCCCTGCTCATAGCCAAACGATACCTCTTCGCCCGGAAAACCCACCGGGCGATCGGCATCATCTCGGCCGTGAGCGCAGCAGGCATCGCCATCGGGACCGCCGTCCTGGTGGTGATTCTGTCTGTCTTCAACGGCTTCGACGGCCTGATCCGCAGCAGCATCGCCAGTCTGGATCCGGACCTCAAAGTCAGCCCCGCGACCGGGAAAATCATCGATCCGGAAGAAGCGACCTACGCAGCGGCCGCCGACTGGTTATCTGCCCAGGCCGGCATCTCCGCAACGGAAGTGCTGGAGGAGCAGGTTTTCCTCCTCACAGACGGACACCAGTCGCTTGTGAGCGCCCGCGGCGTGGAGGACGATGTCCTGCAGACTGCCGGAAAGCCCAACGCCGGCACCCTGGAACTCTATTACCCGTCCCGCAAGAAACCCGTTTCGCTCCAGAATCCGGCCGCCTCGCTGCAGACAATCACCCTCCGCCCCGGAGAAGCCCGTATCGCCGGCGCCGACCAGGACAGAACCATCCTCTTCGTCCCCCGCCACCTGATGCGCGAACTGCTGGAATATGAGACCGAGTGCTCCGCAATGCATGTCCGGTTCGGCGACGGCCTCTCTGCCGGCGAGCAGAAGCGCATCGAGGAAGGCCTGCGGGAGCGCCTGGGCAGCCATTATCTCGTCCGGGACCGCGTCGCCCAGAACAGTTCCCTCTTCAAGATGCTCAACTACGAGAAGGGAGCCATCTTCCTGATTCTGCTCTTCGTCGTGGTAATCGTCGCCTTCAACATTTTCGGATCCCTGTCGATGCTCATCCTGGAAAAGCAGCCCGACATCGCCACCCTCGGCAGTCTCGGAGCCGACCGCAGCCTCGTCCGCCGCATCTTCTTCACGGAAGGGGCGCTGGTGAGCGGCATCGGACTCGTCATCGGCCTGGCCGTCGGCATCGGCATCACCATCCTGCAGCAGCAGGTGGGCCTCGTCCACATGCCCGGCAACTTCGCCATCGAATACTACCCCGTCGTCCTCCGCTGGGAGGACCTCGCCCTTGTTACGGGCGGAGTGGCCGCCATCGGCCTTCTCATCGCCTTCCTTTCCTCCCGAACCATCCATCCCCTAACACGCTAACCGCATGACAGCCCTGACCATCATTTTCATCATCACCACCGCCCTTGCCGTCGCCGGCCTGCTGGTGCACGTATTCTTATCCTCCCACAAACGGGAAGAACTCATCCGCTACTATGAAAGCCAGAAGAACGAGCGCTTCGAGCAGGAACTCCAGGAAGCGAAAGACAAGTGGGAACAGGACAACCTCCGCATGAAGGAGGAGTTCAACCAGATTATCGAGAAGCAGCTCGAACCCTTCAAGAATCTTAAAGACAAACTCGACCGCTAATGAAACGTATCGTCATCCTCCTCGCTGCCGTCCTGACCGGTCTGCAGCTCTCCGCCCAGGATCCCCAGGGCGGCATTTCCGCCGAACTCCTGCAGCAGATCAGCGCGCAGGGTTACAAGGGCGACGCCGCTGACAAGGCCCTCCGCAACGCCCTGAACGCCGTCCCGATAACAACGCTCGCCGCCTCAGCGGAAAACCTCGCGATGATCGACACCCATTTCTCCGACGAGGTCAAGACCTTCGGCCGCACGGACCAGCAGTCCTCCGGCCGCTGCTGGCTGTTCACGGGCCTGAATGTCCTCCGCAGCAAAATGATTGCCGAGCACAACCTCGGCAGCTTCACCTTCTCGCAGAATTTCATTTTCTTCTATGACCAGCTCGAGAAGTCGAACCTCTTCCTCCAGGGCGTCATCGACACCCGCGCACTCCCCTACGACGACCGGCAGGTCGACTGGCTCTTCTCCAACCCGATCGGCGACGGCGGCCAGTTCACCGGCGTGTCGAACCTAGTCACCAAGTACGGTCTCGTCCCCTCCGAGGTGATGCCCGAGACCTTCTGCGCCAACAATACCGCCGCCATGCGCACGCAGATCGCCACCAAACTCAGGGAGGACGGCCTGCGCCTGCGCGATGCCTACGCGAAGGCCATCGGTGACGCCAGGGGCAAGAAGGCCGAGAAGGCCGACGCCGCCGTGCTCCCGCAGCTGATGAAGATGAAAACCGGCTATCTCGCCGAGATCTACCACATCCTCGCCCTCTGCCTCGGCGTCCCTCCGACCGAGTTCGAATGGACCCGCTACGATAAGGAAGGGAACGCCGTCAGCACGGAAACCTACACCCCGAAATCCTTCTATGACAAATATGTCGGCAAGGACCTCGAGGGCGGCTACATCATGGTCATGAACGACCCCTGCCGCGAATACTACAAGACCTACGAGATCGCCTACGACCGCCACGTCTATGACGGCGAGAACTGGCTCTACCTCAACCTCCCGATGGAAGACATCAAGGAAATGGCCATCGCCTCCATCAAGGACAACACCGCGATGTACTTCTCCTGCGACGTCGGCAAGTTCCTCAACCGCAAGACCGGCGTTGCCGACCTCGCCAACTTCGACTACGACTCCCTCATGGGCGTCAGCTTCGGCATGAACAAGGAAGAACGCGTCCGCACCCATGCCAGCGGATCCTCCCATGCCATGACCCTCATCGCCGTCGACCTGAAGGACGGCAAGCCGGTCAAGTGGATGGTGGAAAACAGCTGGGGCGCCACGAGCGGCTACAAGGGCAACATCATCATGACCGACGAGTGGTTTGACGAATATATGTTCCGCCTCGTCGTCGAGAAGAAATACGTCCCCGGCCGCATCCTGTCCCTGATGGACCAGGAACCGACCCTCCTCCCCGCATGGGATCCCATGTTCCTGCCGGAAGAATAAGCCTTGGCAGCGTCCCTGCATAAGCGTATCCTGCCGTTGCTGCTGGTAACAGTGGCGACGGCAGCGCTGCTTTTGCTGGACCTGCTCAGCGGAGACAGCGGCTTCGGTGCCGTCCATGGCACGCTGCTGACGCAAATCCGCCTCCCGCGGGTACTGACGGCCGTGCTGGTCGGTGCCTCGCTGGGCCTCGGCGGCGCACAGATGCAGGCCGTTTTCCGCAATCCCCTCGCGGACCCGCATATCATGGGCATCTCCTCCGGTGCGGGACTCGGCGCGGCCATCGCCGTCATCGCCATCCCGTCCGCAGCCATGGGCATTCCCGCAGGAGCGGTTCTCGGCGCCCTGCTGACTTCGCTGCTGGTGGTCGCCGCCGCCGGGAAGACCCGCAGCACCGCCACCCTCCTGCTGCTTGGCATCATGCTCGGCTTCATCCTCAGCGCCGTCAGCGCCACGCTGCAGTATACGGCCGACGAGGAGAGCCTCAAGCGCTACTACAGCTGGGCGGCGGGCAGTTTTGTCGGGAACGGTTCGCAGGAGTTATGGGTCCTGGCTGCCAGCCTCGGCACAGGGGCTTTGCTGGCGGGACTTAATGGGAAAGGCCTGGACCTGCTGCTGTTCGGGGAGGATTTCGCCCGGGCAGCCGGCGGCCGGATCCGCCGCATCCGCACGGTCTCCATCTTCGGCGTCTGCCTCATGACCGGCGCGGCAACGGCCTTCTGCGGCCCCGTCGGCTTTGTCGGTATCGCCGCTCCGCACGTCGCCCGCTGGATTGGAGGTTCCTCCTCCGCCCGGTCGGTCCTGCCGCTCAGCGCTCTCTGCGGTGCCTCCATCGCCCTGCTGGCGGACGTCCTTTCCTTCTGCGGCCCGGTACCGCTTCCCGTCGGCAGCACCATGGCACTCGTCGGCATCCCGGTCATCCTCTATATCCTGCTGAAGAAATGATCCGGATCGAGATTCCCTCCATCGGCTACGGCCCCCGCGTGCTGACCCGCAATATCCGCCTGGACATCGCCCCGGGCGAATGCATCCTTCTCGCCGGCCCCAACGGCTGCGGCAAGACGACCCTCCTCCGCGCCATTCCCAACGCTCTCCTCATTCCAACCGGAATCCCCAAGGTCAAGGGCTTCACGGTCCGTTCCTTCATCCGCACCGGCTGTTTCCGTGAGAGCCGCTGGAAGCGCTCCGAGGCCCTTGAAAGCCGCATCACGGACGCCCTCTCCACCCTGGGCATCGCCAATCTGGCCGACCGCGACCTCAGCACCCTCAGCGACGGCCAGTTCCAGAAAGCCTGCCTTGGCATCGCCCTGACCCGCCGGGCGGATCTCCTCCTCCTGGACGAACCGACGGCCTTCCTGGACGTGGAAGGCCGCCGTGCGGTGTTTCAAACGATACGGGATATGAGCCGCCGCAGCGGCATTCCGGTCCTTTTTTCTTCCCACGATCTGCGGGATGCCCTTGAGGTCGCCGACCGCGTCGCGGGCATTACCCCAGAGGGTCAGTTCCTCGTTTCCTCCCCTTCAGACCGCGAATCGTTCCTCGACCGTCTCTTTTCCTGGCGTTGAAACGGTATCAGATTTGCAGGAAATCCTTGTCATGAAACGGATTCTCATCACTTTGTTCCTTTCCCTGCTCGGCCTGGCCGGCGGAAACGCCTATGCCCAGCGGGTGACGGACAGCAATTATTCCACGGTCGCCCATATCAAGAGCGACGGAACGATCCAGGATGCCAACTACCGGACGATCGGCCACATCCGAAGCGACGGCACCGTCCAGGATGCCAACTACCGGACGGTCGGCCACCTGCGCAGTGACGGCACCGTACAGAACGCCAATTATACTACCATCGGCCATATCCGGGACGACGGGACCATCCAGAATGCCAACTACACGACCATCGGCCACATCCGTGACGACGGAACCGTCCAGGACAGCAACTACCGCACGATCGGCCATGCCCCGGACATCCCGAAAGCCTGGGCCGCATGGTATTTCTTCTTCTGATTACAGCGTCGTGAGCAGGTCGGCAGGGGTATCGAAGAATTCGACCAGGGCGCGGTCGGCCGGGGTCAGCATATTCGTCGCGACAAAATGGTCCAGCAGGGCCTTGAAGGGCTCGTAGAAGCCGTCGGTATTCAGGAGAATGAGCCGGCCGTGATACTGCCCGAGCTTGATGAGGACATGGGTTTCGATGAGTTCGTCGAGCGTGCCGATGCCGCCGGGAAGGGCGATGGCAGCGACAGTGTCTTTTCGCATCTCCTCCTTGCGGAGAGCCATCGACGGAGTCCAGACCACTTCGCTGAGGCCGTCGTAGACCAGCTTGGTCATAAACTCCGGCAGGACGCCTTTGTGGTAGCCGGAGCAGGCTTTGACCGTGTCGGCGACGACGCCCATCGTTCCGCGAAAAGAGCCTCCGGAAACGACGGCATAGCCTTTTCGGCACAGGCCTTCGGTCAATTCTTGGGCGGCAGCCCCATACTGAGGAGCCAGATTGTTGCTGGAAGAGCAGAAAATGACGATCTTGTCCATATTCTAGATAAATCTCTACAAAGATACATCTTTTTTCTCCTCCGCCAGCGAATTTTGAGGTGAGATTTTCGCAGAATGCGCACATTCTTCCAAAGAATATTTGCTATCTTGCGAACATGAAACGACTTGCACTTACCCTGATCAGCCTTGTGGCTCTTCCCTTGATGATGCTTTCCTGTGAGAAAGCGGAGAAAGACAACACGCTCCCCCCGCCTCCTCCGGACAAGGAAGAACCGACCACGGACCCGACAACCGATCCCACGACGGACCCGACGACCGATCCGACGACCGACCCGACCCCGACCCCGGAGCCGGAAGGCGGCTACATCATCGTTGGCTACGCCTATGCCGACAGCGGCCCGCTGCCGGATCCCACGCTGCTAACCCACATCAACTTCTCTTTCGCCAAGATCAACGACGACTTCGAGACCCTGTATATCCGGGACAAGAAAGCGAAACGCCTCAAACAGATCGTCGGCCTCAAGGAGCAGAAGCCTTCGCTGAAGGTGATGCTTTCCGTCGGCGGCTGGGGCGCAGGCAACTTCTCGGAGATGGCCGCGGACGAGACGCACCGCAAGAATTTCTGCCAGAACTGCCTCAATGCCGTCAAGGAATACGGTCTCGACGGCATCGACCTCGACTGGGAGTATCCGACCAGCAACTCCGCCGGCATCAGCTCCTCCCCCGACGACACCCGCAACTTCACGCTCCTGCTGAAGGACCTGCGGGAAGCGCTGGGCCCGGACAAGCTCATCACCATGGCTTCCGAGGCCAAGGCCAACTACATCGACTGGAGCACTGCCCTCGAGTATCTCGACTTCGTCAACATCATGAGCTATGACATGGGCCGTCCGCCGACCCACAACGCCGCGCTGTACTCCTACACCTACAACGGCAAGACCCAGATGAGCTGCGACGAGGCTGTCGCCAGGCATTTCGCCAAGGGCGTCCCTTATGACAAGATGACCCTCGGCATGGCCTTCTTCGGCCGTGTGGATCGCAACATCCTCCAGGGCGACGAACTGGACTACAACGAGATCCTCCAGCTCACCGGCTATGTCCGCCGCTGGGACGATGTAGCCAAGGTCCCTTACCTCACCAACGCCGCCGGGACGATGGTCCTGAGCTACGACGACGAGACCTCCATCGGACTGAAGGCCGACTATGTCAAGCAAAAGGGCCTGATGGGCGCCATGTACTGGGACATCGAGGCCGACGACGCCGACTGGACCCTCGGCAAGGCCATCGCCTCCCGTCTGCTGTCCTCCGCGGGAACCCCCGACGAGAACGCCTTCCTGGCCACGAACCAGTACATTGAAAAGTTCCTGGAAGAAGTGGACTACGGCACCTCCGAATATACCTATTCCAGCATCATCGGCTATCCCGGCGGCGGCCCGAGCGACAACAACGAAGAGCTTCCACCGACCTACACCATCAGCTGGACAGCCGCTTCCGGCAGCCAGCTCCTGAAAGTCTGGGAGAACGACTGGAGCCGGGAATACAACCTGGCCGCCGGCGTCGGGTCGCAGGATATCACCAACCTGGTCCCGAACACCACCTACCATTGGGAGGTAACCGCCACCGCGGACCATTCCGCCGTCGCCAAGGGCGAATTCGCCACCCGTGGCCACCTGCACCAGCTTTATTGTGAGCCCAACCTCCGCAACGGCCGCGACCTCGGCGGTTACAAGGGCCTGAACGGCAAGACTGTCGCCTACCACAAGCTCTTCCGCGGCGGAAAGATTCACGGCAAGTATTGCAGCGAGTCCGGCCGCAACGAAATGCTGGCGGAAGGCATCCGCGCGGAAGTCGACCTTCGCGAAGCCAGCGATGTCCCGGACAAGTCCCCGCTGGGCAGCAGCATAGCCTTCTATGCTCCGGGCTTTGACAGCGGCTACAACACCATGGTCCGGGACAATCCGGGCAAGGTAAAGGATACCTTCTGCTGGGTGGTCGCCCGCCTGCGGGAGAACAAGCCTGTCTATTTCCACTGCGCCGCCGGTCGTGACCGCACCGCCACCCTCGCCGTCCTCCTGCTGGGGGCGCTGGGCGTAAGCGAGAGCGACATGGCCAAGGACTATGAACTCACTTACTTCACCCCGACCGACTGGGGCATGTCCAAGGACGACAACGGGAACTACGTCTACAAGCACACGCGCGACACCTACAGCTACAAATCCCTCAAGGAGACCATCACCAAAGGCCGCACCGGCACCTATCAGGAATGCATCGCAAAGTACCTGGTGGAAATCGGTGTGCCGCAGCAGGACATCGACGACCTCCGCACCATCATGCTGCACTAGGTCGTCGGGTCATACCACTTCGTTCGAGAGCAGAAAGGGCATCTTTTTTGCTCTCGAACTTTTTGATAGTCCGGGAGAAATATCGTATCTTTGAGGTTACTATGAAAAGATGGTCTGTCATACTCGCCCTGCTGCTGGTTTTCGCCGGCGCGGCCTTCGCCCAGAAAGGCAAAACGGAGAAGAATCCCTATGAAGGATACAGCATGAATATCTGCAAGGGAACCTTCTCGCTCAGTGTCCTCGACCCGCAGGGCCAGGTCCTGCATACGTTCCCGGTCGCCATCGGCGAGAATCCCGGTCAGAAGCGCAAATCCGGCGACTGCAAGACGCCCGAAGGTGTCTGCCCCGTCACGCACATCAAGAACGTCAAGGGCGTCAAGTACGACTACCACGACGGCCTGGGCCCCGTCGAGGCCTATGGCCCCTATTTCATTTATTTAGACACACCTGGCTTCAAGTATATCGGCGTCCACGGCACCTGCCCCGAGCGCGACGACCGGATCGGCACGCGCGACAGCAAAGGCTGCATCCGCCTCCACAACGAAGACCTGATGACCGTTCTCCCCTACGCCCATCCGGGCATGACCGTCCGGATTGTCCCCGGCCTGCGGGACATCTGGGAGGACTGGCTCATTGACAGAAAGAACTAACCTCTCACATAACATGAAAAAAGAATTGGAACTGAGCCCGAACCAAGTCGTGGCTTATCTGGAGAAAGACCCGAAGGATTTCACCCGCGAGGATCTTCTGGATTTCATCATCAACAACGGCATCCGCATGATCGATTTCATGTACCCTGCCGAAGACGGTCGCGTCAAGACGCTGAATTTCACCATCAACTCCCTCGCCTATGCCGAGACGATTCTCACCGAGGGCGAGCGCGTGGACGGCTCCAGCCTCTTCCCGTCCTTCATCGAAGCCGGCAACAGCGACCTCTATGTCATCCCGCGCTATCGCACGGCCTTCGTGGACCCCTTCACCGAGATTCCGACCCTCTGCTTCCTCTGCAGTTTCTTCACCAAGAACGGCCAGCCCTTCGACTGCGCTCCGTACGCCACGCTGATGCGTGCAGAAGACGCATTTTATAAGAAGACCGGCATGACCTTCGAGGCCATGGGCGAGCTCGAATACTACGTCATCACCGACGCCGACCCGCTCTTCCCGGCCACCGACCAGCGCGGCTACCACGAAAGCGAGCCGTTCGCCAAGCTCAACGACTTCCGCCGCGCCTGCATGGACCACGTCGCCAAGACGGGCGGCCAAATCAAGTACGGGCACTCCGAGGTCGGCAACTTCACCCTAGACGGCAAGATCTACGAGCAGAATGAGATCGAGTTCCTGCCGAATCCGGTCGACACCGCCGCGGACCAGCTCCTGCTGGCCAAGTGGGTCATCCGCAACCTCGCCTACCAGTGGGGTCTCGACGTGTCCTTCGCCCCGAAGATCACCGTGGGCAAGGCCGGCAGCGGCATGCACATCCACATGCGCCTGATGAAAGACGGCGTCAACGTCACCCTCGGCGAGAAGAGCCAGCTCTCCGACATCGCCCGCCGCGCCATCGCCGGCATGATGGTCCTCGCGCCGTCCATCACCGCCTTCGGCAACAAGAACCCTACCTCCTACTTCCGCCTGGTCCCTCACCAGGAAGCTCCGACCAACGTCTGCTGGGGAGACTGCAACCGCAGCGCCCTCGTCCGCGTTCCGCTCGGCTGGTCCAGCGGCACCGACCTGTGCCATGCCGCGAACCCGCAGGAAGCTTCCATCGACCATGACACACGCGGCAAGCAGACCTTCGAGATGCGCTCGCCGGACTGCTCCGCCGACATCTACCAGCTGATGGCCGGCCTCTGCGTCGCCGCCCGCTACGGTCTCGAAATGCCCGAGAAGGAAGCCCTCAAGCTTGCCGCCGACAAATACGTCGAGATGGACATCCACCGCGCCGAGTCCGCCGCCAAGCTCGCGACCCTCGACTGCCTCCCCGCCTGCTGCGCCGAGTCCGCCGACTGCCTCGAGAAGCAGCGTGCCATCTATGAAGCCGACAACGTCTTCCAGCCGCGCATGATCGACGGCATCCTCAAGGGCCTGCGCAAGTACGGCGACAGCGACCTCCACGAGGCTGCCCGCAAGGATCCGGACCTGATGCGCCGTCTCGTTGATGAATACTTCTACTGCGGATAATGATTACAGCCGAACAGATCAAAGACCTCCGGGGCCGCCTGACGGTCCTTGAAAAGTGCCTCGACATCGCCGGGAAACGGAAAGAAGTCGCAGCCAGGCAGGAGCAGACCCTTGCGCCGGATTTTTGGGGAGACCCGAAGGCCGCCGAGGCGTTTCTGAAAAAGAGCGCCGGTCTGAAATCCTGGATTACGGACTACGACAAGGCCGCAACCCTGATCGATGATCTCGACGTGCTCTATGAGTTCGCCAAAGAGAGTCTTTCCGGCACCGATGACGCCGAGGCCGTCGAAACGGCCGAGACCAAGGAGCTGGAGGAGGCCTACAAGGCCGCGGAGAATGCCGTAGAGGCGCTTGAGCTGAAGAATATGCTCGGAAACGAGGGCGACAACCTCGGCGCCGTGCTGACGATCAACTCCGGCGCAGGCGGCACGGAAGCCAATGACTGGTCGGCCATGCTGATGCGGATGTACACCCGCTGGTGCGAACGCAACGGCTACAAGTTCACCGTCACCTCCCTGCTGGAAGGCGAGGAGGCCGGCATCAAATCCTGCACCATCGAGGTGGAGGGCGACTATGCCTACGGCTACCTCAAGGCCGAGAACGGCGTCCACCGGCTCGTCCGCATCTCTCCGTTCAACGCCCAGGGCAAGCGCCAGACGACCTTTTCGTCGGTCTTCGTTTATCCGCTCGTCGACGACAGCATCAATATTGAGATCAACCCCGGCGACATCGAGTGGGATACCTTCCGCAGCGGCGGCCATGGCGGCCAGAACGTCAACAAGGTCGAGACCGGCGTCCGCGTCCGGCACCTTCCGACCGGCATCACCGTAGAGAATACCGAGACCCGCAGCCAGCAGGACAATCGCCAGCGCGCGCTCCTGATCCTGAAATCCCGCCTATACGATATCGAGCTCAAGAAACGCCAGGAGAAGCAGGCCGAGCTCGAAGGTCAGAAAAAGCGCATAGAGTGGGGCTCCCAGATTCGCAACTACGTCCTGCACCCCTACAAACTGGTCAAGGACCTCCGGACAGGTTATAATACGGCCGACACCCAGGGCGTCCTCGACGGGGACATCAACGAATTCATGAAAACCTTCCTGATGGGCAAGGGCGCGGCCGTCACGGACGACGAAGACCTATAGACATCCTCCAAAGCACACTTATATGATGAAACGAACCCTTCTGCCTCTGATCGCCGCCATTGGCCTTTTATGCTTCGGCAGCGTCCCCTCCGCCTTCGCACAGAATAATGAAAGCATCACCTTCACGAACATCCCGAACGGCCATCTGCTTTCCTACGGCAGTCTGACCTGGACGCTCCCGGAAGGGTTTCTCCCGGTCGAATATGGTCCCACGGATGACAACGGCTACTACCTGTATCTTGAGAACGACTGTTTGGATTACCTCTATCTCTTCATCGAGCCCGCGACAGAAAGCTTGAAAAAACTCCCGAAAGAAGAAAAGTGGGACGATTGTTACATGTACCTGGAATTCTTCGCGGACATGGTTGACGATGAGGATGAAACCGTCATCTGGGGAGAGGGCCTTTCCATAAAGGAAGACAGGATCGTGGCAGCCGGATACGAGTATTACTACCCGGCGAAGAATCCCGAGGAGAAGGGCGATTTCATGTATATCGAGTTCATGGTTGCCGGCGAGTACGTCATTGAGGCCAAAGCGGCCGCCTGGGATCAAAAGACCCGGGCGGAAATCATCCGCATCCTCCATTCCGTCAAGGTCAAATAATCAGAATGATCGGCGTTTTTGACAGCGGTAGCGGCGGCTTGTCCGTCCTGAAAGAAATCGTGCGGCTCCTGCCGCGCGAGGAGTACGTCTACTTTGCGGACAACGCCTTCTGCCCCTATGGCGAGAAGACGGTTGCTGAGATCCAGGCCAGGGCCCATGCCATCACCGACAGGCTGCTCGCCGAGGGCGCGCAGATCATCGTCGTCGCCTGCAACACCGCCACTGCCGCCGCCATCGCCGACCTTCGCGCCAGCTATCCCGACATCCGTTTCATCGGCATGGAGCCGGCCGTCAAGCCCGCCGCCATCGGCACCCGCACCGGCGTCATCGGCGTCCTCGCGACCGCCGGCACGCTGAAGGGCTCCAAATACCTCAACACCAAAGGCAAATACGAGGACGACGTCAAGATCGTCGAGCACGTCGGCCAGGGCTTCGTCGAACTTGTCGAGGCCGGCGACCTCGATTCACCGAAGGCCGAGGCCATCGTCCGCGAGAGCGTCAAGCCCCTGATCGGGGCATGCGCCGACACCATCGTCCTCGGCTGCACCCACTATCCCTTCCTCGCGCCCGTCATCCAGCGCGTTGCCGGTGACGACGTAACCATCATCGATCCCGCCCCCGCCGTCGCCCGCCAGACCGTCAAGGTCATGCAGGAGGTCGGCCTGCTTCCGGCCCTGTTACCGGACCAGCCGGAGACAAAAGAAGCGCCGAAGGTCAAGCTTCTGGCCTCCGGCGCATCGGATAATCTGGAACGACTCTTCCAGATGATATTTACTCATTAATAAATATTGTAGCGGCTCGCAAGGCTGCCGTACATCTGACCGAGGACTTCGAGGCAAGGCTGTCCGTCCACGAGGACGAGGCGGTAGACGGTGTCGTCCACTCTGTATACTTCGACGTCACCGATGGTGATGGTGGCGTAGTCGTCCGGGAGGGAGCTCACCAGGGCGCCTGCCGGAGGTACGATGACCTCATAGCGGCCGTTGCCGTTGATGATGTAGAACACGCCGTCCTGATAGTAGTAGTTGCGGTCTGCATAGGCATAGCTCTGGACGAGGCCAAGGCGGTTCGCCAGGTTATACGAATCCAGGGCGCGATTGCTGTTCAGGGCAATGGCTGCGTTCTGCGCGGCGATGGTGGCGTTGTTCTGTGCGATAATCCGGTTCTGCTCCGCGATATAGGCGATGTTGTCATAGATGGCATCATAGCGCCTGTAGTAGTTGGAGTAGTAGGAGAAGCGGATCGGACGGAAGTCGTAGTAGCTGACGGCCCGGTCGAGCACGATGCCGAACGGAGGACGTACGACTACATAGCAGTCACCCCAAGGCCGGTAGTAAACACCGTTGTAGATATAGTAGGTCACACCGTAGCGGGTGTAGACGCTGACATATCTGGAGGAAGGCAGATAGCTCACGCGATATCCGAAGTAGTGCGGCGCATTGGCGTAGAAGCTGCCCGGACGGTGATAGGGCATGAAGTCACGCTCTCTCGGAGGGATCCTGTGGAGGTCACGTCCGTGATCGTCCATCCTGTAACCCCAGCCGTCACCATAACGGTAGTTGCCGTCGCGGTCGCGGTAGTTGCCGTACTGGTCCTTCTTGTAGCCGCCATCCGCGGGCTCTGCACCTTTGGCGTCGACAGAACCGAGACCGTTCTTGGTCACGTTGCTGTTGGAACGGACAGTGCCATCCCCGGAGGAAACTACGGAAACACCGGCTTTGTTGCGATCCACGGAAGAGCTGCGGGAAGCGCTGGAGCTGCTGCCGCTCTGGGTTGCCGCGCTGCTGGCCGAACTGCCGGAACGAACTGCGCTGGAGCTGCTGGAAGAGCTGCCGCTGCGGGTGGTGGTACCGCTGCTGCGGGTTGAGCTGGAGCTGCTGGAGCTGCCGCTGCGGGTGCTGGTGCTGCCGCTCTGGCTGCTGCGGGTCGAGCTGGTGCTGCCGCTCTGGCTGGAGGAGGAACCGTTCCGTACACTGCTGCTGGAAGATCTGCTGGAGCTGCTGCCGCTGTTGCGGGTGCTGCCACTCTGGCTGGAAGAAGCAGAGGAGCTGCTTCCGCTGTTACGGCTGGAGCTGGCGGAGCTGGAGCTGCCGCTGTTACGGGTGCTTCCGCTCTGGCTGGAAGAGGCAGAGGAGCTGCTTCCGCTGTTACGGCTGGAGCTGGCGGAGCTGGAGCTGCCGCTGTTGCGGGTGCTGCCGCTCTGGCTGCTGCGGGTCGAGGACGAGGAAGTGCTGCCCGACTGCTTGTTGCTGCTACTCCGGGTTGCACTGCTCGAGGAGGTGCTTCCGGAGGAACGGGTTGACGATGAGGAAGAAGTCGTGGAACGGCTTCCGCCTGAATTGCGGCTCTGTGCCATGGCGTCGGCACCCAGCAGGAGCATCAGAGCTACTGCGCCGGCCGCTGAGAGTTGAAGAATCCGTCTCATGATAGAAGCATTTAATAGTTATTGGTATAAATAATATTTTTGGGAAAGCGTCTTGAAACCGTCCACATCCCTGGTCCAGCGTCCGAGAATGTCCTCGACCACGAGGCGCTTTCCGAACACAGTTCTAACATAATCCGTGCCACAGACCAGATCGAACATCCGGAGGCGGTCCTTCGTGAGGAAGGGATTGTGGTCCGGATAGAGCTCCTGGAGGGCCTGCATGACGTAAAACTGGGTCATCGTGATGACCGCTGATTCGTAGTCGGTGTAATAGTACTGGACTCCGTGGAGGAGCTTTCCGGACTTACTCCCCGAAA
>CAMKRY010000036.1 GCA_946415345.1 uncultured Bacteroidales bacterium
TGGCTCACAAGATTAATCCCGATCTCTGCGTTGCTTGCGGTACCTGCCAGGGCGAATGCCCCGTCGGCGCTATCAAGGAAGGCGACGTCTACACGATTGACCCGGACACCTGCCTCGACTGCGGCACCTGCGCCTCCGTCTGCCCGTCCGGCGCTATCGAAGCTGAGTAATTCAGCCAAGGACACAAAAAAGGCCCGTCTCCACAGCGAGGCGGGCTTTTTCTGTCCGAGAAAGAATTTGCAGTTTTAAGAAAAAGCAGTACCTTTGCAACGGAATCGTCACGGGGATTTCGGGATGAAGGGATGACAACCCTCTCAAGGAAACTTGATGCGAGCCCCAAAAGTCGCTGCCTAAGCGGCTTTTATTTTTTGTCTCTGGCTGAGATGCAGTATTGCACAGACACTCCGGTTGTTCCTTGCTTGCTCGGATGTGTTTGCACCTGGAATGCCGTAGAAGGTCGATTCCTTGCAAACGCGCGGAGCAGAGGTCGGCCGTTGCCATTGAGAGGCGTGTCCACCCCCGGAATAACACCCCGAGAATCTCTGATTTGTGGGGTGCTCTAGCGACGCGGAGTCCTCGAAATGGCAATGGCCGACGCAGCGGAGAGCGGACAGATTACCCGGACAAGCCGGGTAATGACGAAAGTGATGCCATGGACAGGGCCGTGGCATGACGGGAAAAGAAAGAAAAAACTTGGAATTCAAGGAAATAGTTGCTATATTTGCAGTCCTTTTTGGGCCTTTTGTGGGCCGAAAAGGACTTAAATTATTTATTATCAATACATTACAAAATGATTAAACAGTACGAGACCGTTTTCATTGCAACTCCCGTTTTGTCTGATGTCCAGATGAAGGAAGCGGTTGCCAAGTACACGCAGCTCATCCGCGACAACGGTGGCGAAATCGTGTACGAAGAGGATTGGGGCCTGCGCCAGCTCGCTTATCCGATCCAGCACAAGACCACAGGTTTCTATTACCTGATCGAATTCAAGGCCGACACGCAGTTCGTCGCGACCCTTGAGACCCAGTATCACCGTGACGAGCGGATCATCCGCTTCCTCACCGTCGCCCTGGACAAGGACGCCGTCGCATATGCCGAGAAGCGCCGCGCCGGCAAGGCCGCCAAGGCTGCTGCCGCCGTCGAGGCTCCGAAGGCCGAAGAACCCGCTAACGAAGAATAAGGAGGAATTATTATGGCAAGCGAAAACAACGAAATCCGTTACCTGAACCCGCCGGCAGTGGAGGTTCGCAAGAAGAAATACTGCCGCTTCAAAAAGGCCGGTATCAAGTATGTCGATTACAAGGATCCTGAGTTCCTCAAGAAGTTCCTCAACGAGCAGGGTAAGATTCTCCCTCGCCGCATCACCGGTACTTCCCTGAAGTTCCAGCGCAAGGTTGCCCAGGCCATCAAGCGTGCCCGCAGCCTCGCTCTTCTCCCGTATGTCACTGACCTTCTTAAATAATCTGCCTTATGGAAATTTTGCTTAAGAAAGACGTCGAGAATCTCGGCAACGCCGGTGAGCTCGTCAATGTTAAGGCTGGTTATGCCCTCAACTACCTCGTCCCCCAGGGATTTGCCGTAGTTGCTACCGAGTCCGTCAAGAAGCAGCACGCGGAGACCGTCCGTCAGCGCGCCCACAAAGAGGCCAAGCTCGTCGCCGACGCCGAGGCCCTTGCCGCGAAGATCAATGCCACGCCCGTCACCGTGACCGTCAAGGTCAGCGAGAGCGGCAAGATCTACGGTTCCGTCACGACCGCTCAGATCGCTGAGGCGCTCGTCGCCGCCGGCATCGAGGTCGACAAGAAGAACATCACCCTCGCCGAGGACATCAAGGAGGCCGGTTCCTACACCGCCGCCGTCAAGGTCTACAAGGCCGTCAAGGCCAACGTCGCCGTGACCGTCGTCGCCGAGTAAGAGAGATTCCACGGACAAGCCGTGGAATGACGAACAAAAAAATCCTGACCAATCGGTCAGGATTTTTTGTTTGCGTCTGGCTCGTCGCCGTGGGAATCCTTGTATTTGTAGCGGCGGATTTTCTGGGTGGCCGTCTTTTCGAAGGGGTCTTTCATGGCGTCGACCTCCTGGATCTTGGAGCCCTTGCTGACGCGCTTGTTGACGAATTCCATGACGCTGTCCTTGGCGTTCTGGAGCTTTTCGAACCACTTGTCCTCAGAGGCCTGGTCCCAGTCGATGAAGTGGTCGTCGAACTTGACGAGGGCGACGAGTTTGCCGTCGCGCTCCATCACGAGCGACTCGCTGACGCCGTCGAAGTCGTTGAGGACCTTCTCGATCTCTTCCGGGTAGATGTTCTCGCCGGAGGCGCCGATGATGGTGTTGTTGAGGCGACCTTTAATATAATAATTGCCGTCCTTGTCGACCGTGGCGACGTCGTTGGTGTGGAACCAGCCGTCGTAGTCGAGGACTTTCAGCGTGCGTTCCGGGTCGAGGTAGTAGCCGATCATGACATTGGCGCCGCGGGCAAGAATCTCGCCTTCGCCGGTCTTGGGGTCGGGGTTGCCCAGTTTGACCTCCACGCCGTAGGAGGGGACGCCGATGGAACCGACGCGGGTGCGGCCGACCATGGCGTTGCACACGAGCGGGGCGCATTCCGTCAGGCCGTAGCCGATGGCGTAGGGGAAACGGGCCTTGAGGAGGAAGGCCTCGACCGTGGGGTCCAGCTTGGAACCGCCGACGCCGAAGAACTTGAGGCGGCCGCCGAATTTGCGCTTGAGGCGCTTGCCGACGAGGCGGTGGAGGAGGCAGGGGGTGTGCTCCTTCATCCAGGTCAGGATGCGGCTGCCGGCGATGGTCGGGACGACGCTGTTCTTGTAGACCTTCTCGATAATCAGCGGGACCGTGCACATGATGGTCGGCCTGAGTTCTTTCATCACGCCGAGGAGGACCGTGACGGTCGGGGGACGCTGGATGTAGGTTACGCATCCGCCGACGAGCACGGGGTAGAGGCAGCCGAGGGCCATCTCGTAGGTGTGCGCCATCGGCAGGATGGAGAGCCAGCGGTCGTTCTTGTCCGCCGGCTGGGCGTAAAAGGCGGCGATGACGTTGGCTGTCAAGTTTCGATGGCTCAGCATGACGCCCTTGGCGGCGCCGGTCGTCCCGGAGGTGTAGATAATGGTCGCCAGATCGTCCGGGGCGGGCTCCTTCGTCCAGCCGTCGCAGCGGAAGGCGCGGCTGTCCTTCTGGATGAAATCGAGGGTCTCGATGTCGATAACGAGGCGGAGTTTTTTCCGGGCTTCCTCGCTGACCTTGGCCAGCAGGCGCTTGGAAACGAAGATAACCTTGCTCTCGGAATGGCTCAAGATGTTGCTGACTTCGCTTTCGGAGGAGTCGGGGAGGATGGGGATGGCGACGCGCCCGAAGGCTGTCGTGGCGAAGAAGGCGACCGTCCAGTTGGGGCAGTTCTGCGACAGGATGGCGACCTTGTCACCGGCGCTGATGCCGAAGCGGGACAGCTGCACCGACAGGGCGTCAACCGTCTCCTTGAATTCTTGGTAGGTATAACCGCCCGTGCCGTCGGAAAAGCGGTTCATCCGGCGGTCGTAGTAGCGGGACGTGCCGTATTCATAGAGCCGCTGGAGGGTCGTCACATAACTGTCTCTGCGACGGTAGCGGCGGCGAAGCTTGTAGGGGCTCTTCATAAGGGTCTAGTGGGTGATATAGCCTTCGGGGTGCTTACCCTTCAGGTGGAGGGTCTCATAATGGGCCTGGAGGCGCTGCAGGTCGGCCTTCGGGTCATCTGTCAGTTCGAAGCGTTCGCCGATACCGACGCGCTTGGTGCCCCAGTCGAAATAGCCGGCATAGACGGGCACGCCTGTCTCGCGGGCGATGAGGTGGAAGCCGGCTTTCCAGCGTTTGACGGGTTTGCGGGTGCCTTCCGGGGCGATGGCAAGGTGGAATTCCTCGGCCTTGTTCATCTCGGTGATGAGGCTCTTGACCAGGGCGGCGGAATTGCTCCGGTCCACCGGGATGCAGCCGACGCGGCGCAGGAACCAGCCGACGGGGAAGAAGAAAAACTCTTTCTTGATCATCACGTGCGCCGTCTTACCCAGGGAAGTGTAGAACAGGTAGGAAATGATGAAGTCCTTGAAGGAGGTGTGGGGGACACCGAGGAGGATCGCCCGCTTTTCGGGAACGGCGCCCGAGTCACGGGTCCACCCTTTTTTCCGCAGCAGCCACCCGCAGAAGCGGGCCTTGCAGGAGAGTTTCTTCTTGTCTGCCATAGGTTATCGTTTAAAAATCGACATCTTCCAGCTCGGCCTCGCTGCGGAGGTTTTCGCGGATGAAGTTCTGGCGCTCTATCGTGTTGTCGCCCATATAGAATTCCATGATCTGGGAGATGGATTCCTCGTCGGAGAGGGTGACGGGGTCCAACCGCATGTTTTTGCCGATGAAGTCGACGAATTCGTTGGAGGAAATCTCGCCGAGACCTTTGAACCGGGTGATTTCGGGCTTACCCTTGATCTTGGCCAGCGTGGCTTCCTTCTCGTCGACGGAGTAGCAGTAGTGCGTTTCCGCCTTCGTGCGGACGCGGAAGAGGGGAGTCTGCAGGATATGGACATGGCCGCGGCGGATGAGGTCCGGATAATACTTCATGAAGAAGGTCAGCACGAGCATGCGGATGTGCATGCCGTCATCATCGGCATCGGTCGCGACGATGATGTTGTTGTAGCGGAGTCCGTCAATGTCATCCTCGAGGCCGAGGGCGGAAACCAGCAGGCTCAGCTCCTCGTTCTCGGCGACCTTCTTGCGGCTTTCCTTGAAGCAGTTGATGGGTTTGCCGCGGAGGGAGAAGACGGCCTGGGTGTTGGCGTTGCGCACCTTGGTGATGGTACCGGAGGCGGAGTCGCCCTCGGTGATGAAGATGCTGGTGAGGAACTTGTCCTCATCGCGGTCCTTGGGGAACTTGTCGGCGTAGTGGTAGCGGCAGTCGCGCAGCTTGCGGTTGTAGACGCTGGCCTTTTTGTTGCGTTCGCGGGTCTTTTTCTGGACGCCGGCGATCTCCTCGCGCTCGGCCTGGGAGGCCTTGATCTTCTCCTCGATGGCCGGGACGATGTCCATGTGCTTGTGGAGGTAGTTGTCGAGGTTCTTCGCGACGAAATCGTTGATGAAGCTGCGGACAGTCGGGCCCCTTTCGATGATGGCGGAGCCGTCTTCGGCGCGCTTGGGGGAGCCGTCGGGGTTCTTGACCTGCTTCTCCCACATGTAGGTCGAGCCGAGCTTGATCTTGGCCTGGCTCTCGAAGATGGGCTCCTGGATCTGGACGGCTATGGCGCCGACGATGCCCTGGCGGCAGTCCTCGGGCTTGTAGTCCTTCTTGAAGAAGTCCTTGAGGGTCTTGGCGATGGCTTCGCGGTAAGCGGCGAGATGGGTGCCGCCGTCGCGGGTGTTCTGGCCGTTGACGAAGGAGGCGATGTTCTCACCGTAGGCGTTGCCGTGGGTCAGGACCATCTCGATGTCCTCGCCCTCGATGTGGATCAGGGGGTAGAGGGGCGTCTCGGACATGTTCTCGCTGACGAGGTCCAGCAGGCCGTTCTCGCTCTTATAGGGCGTGCCGTTGAGCACCAGCGTCAGGCCCTTCTTGAGGTAGGAGTAGTTCTTGACCATGGTCTCGACGTATTCCATCCGGAAATGGAAGTCGCCGAACATCTGGTAGTCGGGCTTGAAGCGGATCATGGTACCGTCCTTTTCACCCGACGGGGTGATGGACTGTTCCTGGAGCTCGCCGCGGGAGAAGAGGGCGTAGGAGCACTGGCCTTCGCGGTAGGAGCGGACCTCGAAGACGGAGGAGAGGGCGTTGACGGCCTTGGTGCCGACGCCGTTCATACCGACGGATTTTTTGAAGTTGCGGTCGTCGAACTTGCCGCCGGTGTTGAGCTTGGACGTGGCGTCCACGACCTTGGTCAGCGGAATGCCGCGGCCGAAGTCGCGAACGGTCACTTCGCCGTCCTCGGCGATGTTGATGTTCACACGGGTGCCGTGGCCCATCGAGAACTCGTCGATGGAGTTGTCGATGATCTCCTTCAGCAGGACATAGATGCCGTCGGCCTGGTCGTCGCCGTTGCCGAGGCGGCCTATATACATACCCACCCTGCGGCGGATGTGTTCGTTGTCCTCCAGGGTGATGATCGAATCGTCGGTGTAGGTGTTCTGTGGCTTCTTCTCCTCTGCCATATGCTATGATATACTTAACTTGCAAAGATACATATTTTGGCTCATTTATCAAAAGGTCGTCTGGCTGAAAGACTGAGGACCCTTATCCTCAAAAACGGCCATTTCTGAGGATAAGTAGGGAAAAAACGGGCATCTGTCCTCAAAAAAGCCCATTTCTGAGGATATACCGGGCAAAAACAATAATCCATCCTCAAATCAGGCGGTTTTTGAGGATGGACAGTGAAAGGAGTGATGGATTACGCGTCTTTCCGGCCGCGGTAGCGGTGCCACCAGATGAACAGGCCGAGGGAGACCACGGCGGCGATGAGGCCGATGGCATAGTGCCAGTCGGCGGGAAGGTTGAAGCCGATCTTGGCGATGGCGATATAGGTCGCGCAGACCGAGGTCATGAAGACGGCCGGGATCAATCCGATGAGGAAATACCAGCTGCCGCGGGGCTTGGAGACCGTCAGGAAGACGGTGATGGTCCAGAGCGCGAAAACGGCGAGGGTCTGGTTGGCCCAGCCAAAGTAGCCCCATATCTTGTTGAAGCCGTTGGCGTCGGCGATGTTGTACCACAGCAGCAGGCCGGCCAGGGCGAAGAGCGGGATGCTGACCAGCAGGCGGTTGCGCATCGGCTTCTGGTCGAAATGGAGGAAGTCGGCGATGATCAGGCGGGCGCTGCGGAAGGCCGTGTCGCCGCTGGTGATGGGCGCCGCCACGACACCGAGCAGGGCCAGGATGCCGCCGACGATGCCGAGCCAGGCGGGGGCTACCGTCTTGACGATGGTGGGGGCATCGGTGACCCCTTCCGCTCCAAGGGTGGCCGCGCCGCCGTCATAGAAGAACCAGGAGGCGACCGTCGCCCAGATGAGCGCGACGATGCCTTCGCAGATCATGGCGCCGTAAAAGACCGGGCGGCCGAGTTTCTCATCCTTGATGCAACGGGCCATCAGCGGGCTCTGGGTAGCATGGAAACCGCTCACGGCGCCGCAGGCGATGGTGATGAACAGACAGGGGAAGAAGGGGGCGGCGGGACCGTTCATGCTGAAGGAGCCCTGCTGCCAGACCTCCGGAATGCCGGGCCACTTGACCAGCAGGCAGATGCCGAGGGCAAGGGCCATGAAGAGCAGAGAAATGGCGAAAATCGGGTAGATGCGACCGATGATCTTATCCACCGGCAGCAGCGTCGCAATGATATAATAGACGATGATGATGCCGACCCAGAACATGCTGGCGGTAAATGCCGAACCGAACCAGCCATCCGTCATGCCGCCGAGGATGACGGCGGGGCTGTAGACGAAGACCGCACCGACCATCAGCAGCAGGAGAACGGAGAAGGCCAGCATCACTTTCTTCGTGCCTTCGCCGAGGTATTTGCCGACGATTTCGGGATAGCCGACGCCACCGTGGCGCACCGACAGCATGCCGGTCATGTAATCATGCACCGCACCGCCGAAAATGCAGCCGAAGACGATCCAGAGGTAGGATGCCGGACCGAACATCGCACCCATGATGGCGCCGAAAATCGGGCCCGTGCCGGCGATGTTGAGGAACTGGATCATGAACACTTTCCAGGTCGGCATCGGGATGAAATCGACGCCGTCCGCCTTCGAAATGGCCGGGGTCGGGCGTTTGGAATCCGCACCGAAGACCTTTTCGACGAAACTGCCATAGAGGAAATACCCGATCAGCAGGGCTGCCAGGGCGATAAGGAACGAAATCATATCTTTTTACCTTTTTTAATCCAATGGAAATAGCCGTAGACGGCCGCGACCGTATAGACGGCATAGAGGACGACGAGGAGCCAGTTCCCGAGCGCGATGCACAGCCCCGTCGTCACCGTGTCGGCGACGATCCAGAGCAGCCACTGCTGGGGATAGGACCGGCCCAGCCACCAGGTGGCTATGGCGCTGAGGGTGAAGGCGAAACCGTCCAGCCAGGGAGCCGGATCGCCCGCAGCGCCAAGGCCCCAAGCGAGCAGCGGCGTTCCCGCCAGCAGCAGGATAGCCGAAACGACCCATACGGCCGTCGAAGGCTGCCGGAGATGGATCTCTCCCGCGCCGGCCTCGGCATCGTCGCGCCGCCATTGCAGCAGCCCCCAGACGGAGATGCCGACATAATAGACATTCAGTCCCATCGAGGCCCAGGCATGCTGCCAGCCGAAGGAGACCGCGCAGGCAGCTCCGGTCAGCAGGCCGATCACCCACATCGCGTTCTTCTGCCCGATTTCGAGCAGGACATAGGCGATGCCCGTGACCAGGCAGACCCAGTCTATTACCTCGATCCAACTCATTTATACTTGGCGAGATGCTTCAGCTCGTCCTCGGCTTTGATCTTGTCGATGATGGAGCAGACGACGCGGAAAGTGCGGGAGTCCTTGCCGTAGTTGGCGGGGGTGATGAAGGAGGCGCGGCCCTGGCGCTGGAGCTTCCGGGCACTGGCGCGCTTTTCGGGCTTGGCGGGGTCGAAAACGGCCACCGTGTAGCCGCCGAACATAGAAACGACCTTCATGGACGGGACGTCCGTCTCGCCGTCGCCGAAATAGATCATGTGCGAGAAGGGGATGCGCTTGGCTTCCTCGGCCATGGACTCGTTGACGCGCTTGGCGTCGCGGGAGGAGAAGATGCCCTTCTGGATCTTGAAGAGATACTGCGTCTTGGCGGTGTAGTCCACCGCGATGCCGGGCCATTCGGCTTCGCCTTTTTCATTGTAGATATAGCTGCCGGCGAAGATGTGCTTGAATTCACCGGCGATAGGGGAACCCTCGATGATTTCCTTGAGGCCGGAAGAGTTGATGTAGTGCTCGATGATGACGCCGTGGTCGCGGCCGTACTTGCGGACGTTGTGGAACCATTCGCGGACGCCTTCGTAGAGCTTGATGTCGGCGCCGAAGCGGTGGAAGTTCTCCCGGGTCAGGCGGATGCCGAGCTTTTCGGCCTCGTCCTTCATTAACTTCATGTAGGCGAGGATGTTGGAAGCGTCCTGGCCGATGGCGATGCCGTCGGACATTTTCCAGAATTCCTCGGGCGTGCGGCCGATGGCCTGGATGAATCCGAATTCCTGCATGTTGCCGGGGGAGAGGGTTCCGTCGAAGTCGTAGATGAGCGCGACAATCGGTTTTCTTTTCATAACACAGTCTCTTTAACGGCACAAAGTTACGAAAAACCGGGAATTATTTATATATTTGTCTTTTGGAACAAGAAATCGAACCCATGGAACACTATCTCTTACGGCTTCAGAATGCGACGCGCAAGTACTGGGACAAGGCCGCTCTCAACTCTCTCGGCGGTGAGTCCTTTACCTATGGACAGATGGCCACGCAGGTGGAGAAATTCCATCTCGCCTTCGAGGCGCTCGGCCTGCAGAAAGGCGACAAGATCGCTCTCTGCGCCCGTAACGGCGCCCGTTTCGGCATGGTCTACATGTCCGTCGTTACCTTTGGCACGGTCATCGTCCCGATCCTCGCGGACTTCCTGCCCGAGAACGTCGTCCACCTGACGGACCATTCCGACGCCGTCCTCCTCTTTACCAACAAGGATAAGTTCGAGAAAATGGACCCGAAGGGGATGCCGAAGGTGCGTCTGGTCATCGACGTCGATACCTGGAGCGTGCTCTTCTCCGCCGACAAGAAAACCGAGGCTGTCTACGGCACCATGGAGGATCTCTTCGCGAAGAAGTTCCCGAACGGCTTCGGCCCCGACGACGTCAATTATCCGACCGACAATCTCGACGAACTGTCGACGATTAATTATACCTCCGGCTCCACCGGCGACCCGAAGGGCGTCATGCTGACCCACCGCAACTTCAACACCGTCGTCGATTACAGCCAGCGCCACATGCCCGCCGGCGACAAGATCGTCTCGATGCTCCCGATGGCCCATATGTACGGCCTCGTCATCGAGTTCATCTACCCTCTCTGCAACGGCACGTCCATCTACTGGCTCGGCAAGGCCCCGACCCCGGCGACCCTGCTGAAGGCCTTCGCCGACGTCAAGCCCTACCTGCTGGTGACGGTGCCGCTGGTCATGGAGAAGATCTACAAGTCCAAGATCAAGCCCGCCATCGACAAGCCTTCCGTGAAGTTCCTGATGCATGTTCCCGGTGTCAACAAACTGATCTTCAAGAAGATCCGAACCGGTCTTGAGCAGGCCTTCGGCGGCAATGTCCGCGAATTCATTATGGGCGGTGCCGCCCTCAACCCCGAGGTTGAGAAGGTCCTCGTCAAGATCCACTTCCCCTACGTCGTCGGCTACGGCATGACCGAAGCCTGCCCGCTGCTGGCCTATGAAGGCTGGCGCAAGTTCGCTCCCGGCTCCTGCGGCAAGGGCCTCGACTGCGTCCAGGTCCGCATCGATTCCGACGACCCGATCCACACCGTCGGCGAGATCCAGGCCAAGGGCGACAGCATCATGGTCGGCTATTACAAGAATCCGGAGGCCACCGCCGCCGCTTTCACGGCTGACGGCTGGCTCCGCACCGGCGATCTGGGCGTCGTCGACAAGGAGGGCAACATCTTCATCCGCGGCCGTTCCAAGAACATGATCCTCAGCGCCTCCGGCCAGAATATCTATCCCGAGGAGGTCGAGGCCGTGGTCAACAACCAGCCCTATGTGGTTGAGTCCGTCGTCGTCGAGCGCGAAGGCAAGCTCGTCGCTCTGGTCTACATCGACGCCAGTTACGTCGCCGACCCCGAGGAACTGGCCGAGCAGATCCGCATCGAGTCCAACAAGCACCTGCCGCCTTACAGCCTCATTTCCAAGGTCGAGCTGCAGCAGGAACCCTTCGAGAAGACCCCGAAGATGTCCATCAAGCGATTCCTGTATAAATAATCAGTATGAAGCTTTTTCGCCATCTTCTCAAAGGGGTATCGCTTACGAGCGCCCTTTTCGTGTTCCAGGCCTGTTATGGGGTCCCGGAACCTCCGCTGATGAATGAGTATGGCGAGACGCCCATGTCTTTTTCCCTTCGTTCCCGCCGTGATGGGGCTCCCCTCGAAGGGATTCAGATTTATGCCCGCGCCACCGGATCAGGCTATGAGCGGTATCAATCTGTCGGGATCACGGACCCTAACGGCACCTGCCGGGTGTCACTTCCCTATAACCGCAATATGGAAGGCCCTTTCCTGCAGTTTGTAGATCCCAGCGGCCGTTATGTCGCCAAAGATACTACCCTGGCGGATCTTCGTGACAGGCTCGTTGAAATCAAAATGGACGAGCTGCCGCAATGAGAAAGCTGTTCCCGGTCCTGTTTCTGGCGTGTCTCCTTTTTCCCGGTTCCGTCTTCCGGGCTAAAGCACAGGAGTCTCTTCCGCCGCATCATCTTTCCGTCGAAGCCGGGATTGGCCTCACGCCGATTCATACGCTGGCCCTGTCCAACGCGCATGAAGTGAACGAGCAACTGGCCTCTTCCGGGCAAGAGTGCGAGGATGTTTCCTGGACGCCGGCCATGAGCCTTTCCCTTGCTTACCGGACCGGGAAGTATCTGGAATTGGTTTTTTCCATGGGTTATTCGGCTTCTCGATACGAAGTCGTTCAATATGGGTCTTTCGGAACTGACCCCAAGGGCAATCCCCGCTATGACCTGAATAAGTCGCCATCCCACCTCGGAACGAGAGCCGGACAGCGGTTCGGAACGCTTACCTTCAGCGGCCGTCTTCCCTGGAATCCCGGAGAGAATACCACGGTATATTCCGGGGCCGGAATTGGCCTGGTCGTCGGGAGTGAAGTGCTTGTGATTCCGGAACTTACGATTGTCGGTGTCCGGGGAGGCTGGGGACATTTCTATCTTTTCGCCGAGAATACATACGGGCCGTTAGCCACCCTGTTCCACGGAGGATTCGGCTGGAGATTCTGATGAACGGTCATGCATCCATTCTTATTCCGCCTCTTCCGCGACAATGAGATCCGCGTTCATGAGTTGAGTTACCTCTTCTGGGAGTGCACGACGCGCTGCCAGCTTTCATGCCGGCACTGCGGAAGCGACTGCGGCGGCTTTTCCCGGGAAAAGGATATGCCGCTGGAAGATTTCCTCCGGGCCCTGGATACCCTTCCCCGAGAAGACCGTCCGGACGGTTTTACCGTCGTGCTGACCGGCGGCGAACCCCTGCTTCGCCCTGATATAGATGCGGTAGGGCGGGCCCTTCAGCAGCGGGGCATCCCATGGGGCATGGTCACGAACGGCTGGTTCTACGACGAAGCAATGCACGAGCGGCTGCTTCGTGCCGGGATGCGGGCCCTGACCATCAGCCTCGACGGCCTGGAAGCCTCGCACGACTGGATGCGGGGACGTCCGGGCAGTTACGAGCGGGCACTACGGGCCATCGGCATCATGGCCGCTGAACCCCGCATCAACGCCGATGTGGTGACTTGCGTCAACCGGCGCACCCTGTCCGAACTGCCGCAGATTCACGACCTCCTTTCGGATAGGGGAGTAAAGCAGTGGCGCCTCTTTACGGTGATCCCTATTGGACGGGCTGCCCGGGAACCCCAGATGCTTCTTGGTGCGGATGAAACCCGCGCCCTGATGGATTTTATCGCCCGGAAGCGTCTCGAACGGGGGAGGATGAAGGTGACATTCAGCTGCGAAGGCTATCTCGGCCCTTATGAAGAAAAAGTCCGGGATGTCCGCCATTTCTGCCGGGCGGGGGTCAATATCGCTTCGGTGCTGATCGACGGCCGCATCTCGGCCTGTCCCAACATCGACCGCGACGCCTTTACGGAAGGAAATATCTATACGGACAGTCTGTCCGAGGTTTGGGAACACCGGTTCCAACGCTTTCGCGACCGCCGCTGGGCCCGGAGTGGGACCTGCGCTGACTGCCCTCAGTGGAAAAACTGCCTTGGGGGCGGGATGCACAACTGGCATGGCAATCCGCCCGCCCTGCTGCAGTGCCATTTCCGGAAAGTGAGCGTGGAAGTTTGATTAATACTGATTATTTTATACCTTTGCACCGGACTTTGGAAACAAGGTCCGGTGATATGTTTTACCAAAACCCTTTTTATGCGGTTCTATAATGAAGAAAATCCTGGTTGTTTGCGCAGCAATCTTGACGCTGCACAGCTGGCCTCTTCTCGCACAAGAGGCTGAGGACACCGGATCCACCGGTGTCGAGTTCTCCATCATTCCGAGACTGGACCTTTCCACAGTCCCTCATAACCGAGATTGGGACTTTACACTCGGTAATTCTTCTCTTTACACCCTCTTCGAGGGCAACATCACGGAAAACCTTTCTTTCAGTGTCGCGAACCACTGGATGTCGTTCTATGATACGAAACCTTTCTTCGACGACACGAAGGCCTTGTATGACCATACTTTCTGGCACAGCGACACCAACAACTGGCTGGACTGGGCTTATCTCGAGTACACGACCGGCCCCTGGACCTTCACGCTCGGCAAGAACACGATGCTGACGGGCGGTTACGAGTATGACGAGTATGACTGGAATGTCCATCCCGTTCTGGCATCGTCTATATGGAACAATTTCCAGTGCTACCAGTGGGGTGGCCGTGTCGGCTATACCTTCCTGGAAGACCAGACCCTCAGCTGGGAAGTGACGTCTTCCCCTTACGGCGAGCATCCCTTCTCCAGCGGCCTTTTCGCTACTTCTGTCTCCTGGAGGGGCCAAATCGGCTTCTGGCAGCCTCTGTGGAGCTTCAGCGCCATCCAGCGTGACGACAAGGAGATCGAACCGCTGCTCTATTTCGGCAACCGCTTCGACCTCGAGCCCTTCTCGGTAGATCTGGATATGTCCAACCGGGTCGGTGACGAAATCTTCGTTTTGACGAAAGGCGTTGCCACCCATCTCCGTGCAACCTGGAGCCCGGAGGACAGCTTCAGCGTGATGGGCAAGGTCGGCTACGAGAATTTCTCGCAGCTGGACGTTGACAACTGGAATCTCGGCGTCGCCTTCCATTGGTTCCCGCTCAAGGACAGCCAGGACCTCCGCGTCCATGCCACCTTCGCCTACAACTCCTTCCCGGATCTCTGCGCCCTCACCGTCGGCGTCCTGTACAACATTAAGCTCTTCTAGCGCAATGAACGATCACATCATTGAAGTGCAGCACCTCTCGAAGTCTTTCGGCAACAAGAAGGTGCTCGATGACATTTCCTTCTATATCAACAAGGGAGAGTTTATCACCTTCCTCGGCCCCTCCGGCTGCGGCAAGACGACCCTCCTCCGCATGATCGCCGGTTTCCTCCAGCCCGACGAGGGCACCATCCTCATGGACGGCAAGGACATTGCGGCCCTCCCGCCGCACAAGCGCGAGCTGAATACCGTGTTCCAGCGCTATGCCCTGTTCCCGCACCTCGATGTCTATGAGAACATCGCCTTCGGCCTGAAGCTCAAGGGCGTCCCGGAGAAGGAGATCGACCAGCGCGTTCGCCGCGTGCTCAAGCTCGTCGCCATGTCCGACTACGAGGACCGCGACATCGACACCCTCTCCGGCGGTCAGCAGCAGCGAATCGCCATCGCCCGCGCCATCGTCAACCAGCCGAAGATCCTGCTGCTCGACGAGCCGCTCGCCGCGCTGGACCTCAAGATGCGCAAGGACATGCAGATCGAGCTCAAGGAAATGCACAAGAAGCTCGGCATTACCTTTATCTATGTCACCCACGACCAGGAAGAGGCGCTGACTCTGTCCGATACGATCATCGTCATGAACGAGGGCAAGATCCAGCAGATCGGCACCCCGACCGACATCTACAACGAGCCGGTCAACTGCTTTGTCGCCGACTTTATCGGCGAGAGCAACATCCTCAAGGGCCGCATGATCCGTGACCGCCGCGTGGCCTTCATCAAGCATGAGTTCGACTGTGTGGACGAGGGCTTCGGCGAGGATGTCAAGGTCGACGTCGTCGTGCGTCCGGAGGATATTTACTTCACCACCGATCCCGCCAAGTGCCAGTTCAAGGCCAAGGTCAATTCCTGCATCTTCAAGGGTGTCCACTACGAAATGTGGGTCGACACCGACTCGGGCTACGAGCTCATGATCCAGGACTACGACGCCTATCCGGTCGGCAGCGAGGTGATGCTCTACATCGACCCGGACGACATCCAGGTCATGAAGAAGGAGCGCGTCT
>CAMKRY010000037.1 GCA_946415345.1 uncultured Bacteroidales bacterium
TGTCGTGGGTGGTCTTCTCCGGATGCTGGCCGGTCTGGATGGCGTACTGCTCGGCGGGCAGGCCGAAGGCGTCGTAGCCCATCGGATGGAGGACATTGAAGCCCTTCAGGCGCTTGTAGCGGGAGAAGATGTCGCTGGCGATGTAACCGAGCGGGTGTCCCACATGCAGGCCCGCACCGGATGGATACGGGAACATGTCGAGGACATAATACTTCGGCTTGGCGGACTCGTTCTCCGCCTTGAAAGTCTTGTGCTCAGCCCACCAGGACTGCCATTTCCGCTCAATCTCAATAAAATTGTAATCCATGCTATCTGTGATGTTTATTTTTTCAGTTTCAGTTTACCACTCCCCTTTTTCTCGAGCCGGAACTCGACCGTGATCGAAAGCCGGGCGCGAACTTTCTTACCGCCCTTGCGGCCGGGCTTCCAGGCCGGAGAGGCCTTGACCACGCGGAGCGCCTCGGCATCGAGCCGTTCATCCACGCCGCGGGTCACCTCCACTTCCGTCACCTTGCCCTTCTCGTCGATGACAAAGTCCACGACGACATTACCCTGCACGCCCTCGGAAACGGCATCGGCCGGATAGCGGAGATATTGGTAGACCCACTTCTTGAGGAAGGTCTCAGGCTGGGCGCTGCCGAGGAAGGTCGGCCGGGCGTCACATTCGAAATAGGAAACCGTCGAGGGATCCTTCCGGCGGCCGTCACCGGCCTTCTCCGGACGGAAGAGCGGCTTCTCGCCATTAGCCAGGGCGACGGTATAGCTGAAGATGTATTCCAGTTCCCGTTCCATCCATTCGTAATCGAGGATATCCGGGGTATCGTTCCATGAGTTGTGCTGCGGATAGCGCCCGGTCGTGAAGAACATCGACGGGATCTCCGCCGCATAGAAACTGCGGTGATCCGAGGGATAGGGCTCCTCGGCGACAATTTCCGGAAAGACCGGCTGGAGCGTACCTTTGAGCCGGGCGGCGTAGCTGTTCATGTCGGCATTGGAGCCGCTGAAGCCGTAGAATCCGGCATAACCCGTCCCGAGCATGTCCAGATTGACCATCGCGTCGATGGCGCCAGCATCCTTGGCAAAGCTCCGGTTGATGAAATACCAGGATCCGGCATTCGCGAGGGAAGAAGCCCCGAATGCCACGAAAAGCACGCTGCGGCGGCACTGGATCCGGTTCGTCGAAACCATACGCGCCAGTTCCAGCAGCATCGCCAGGCCGGAGGCATTGCCGTTCGCGCCGACATAGACCATATCCCGGGATTCGCCATCCTGCACGAGGCGGGCCATGCCGAGATTGTCCAGCCGGGCCCCGACCACGATATAGCGGTCCTGCAGGCTCCTGTCCCAACCCTGGACGAAAGCGACGACATTGCGGGACGTGAGCGTATCGCCCTCTGCCTGTGCCATGCCGAAGACGTCCCCGTCCTTGCCGGAAAGCACATCGACATCATAGCTCTCAAGCACCTGCGTGACATATTCCGCGGCGAGCCTCTCCCCTTCCGAGCCTGCCTTGCGGCCCTCGAGGGCATAGGAGGCCAGATAGCCGACATGCTCCTTCATGGCAGCGACCGTCTCGCTGTCATAGAGACTCTGGAGCGCTCCGTCGCGGTACTGGGCGGATGCACCGAAGCCGAACCCCAGCAGGAGAACGGCGGAAAACAGATATGACAGCCATCGATTATTCATCGTTCAGGAGGATCCAGGCGTCGTTGGGGCAAATCTTCCCGGCCTTCATGGCCTTCAGGGCAGACAGGACGACCGTAACGCTGTCCGTCGGCGCGGCGCCTATGGCATGGAAGCCGTTGCGGAAACTGATCAAGACGGCTTCATAACCGGCTTCCTGCACGCCCCGGAGCTTCTTTTCAGCGTTCGGACGCTCGCGGAAGGAACCGGCGACGACATAATACTTCTTGTCCAGCTCTGTCCGGTAAAGGCCCTTGAGCTTCTCCGGCGTCAGGACCATGATCTTCGCAGCGCGGATCTCCTCCTCTGCGGCCAGGGAATCCCGGCTGAACTGCTCCGCCGCGGCGATGGCGGCGAGGCGCTGCTGTTCTGCGGCGGCCAGACGGGCCTGCTCCTCCGCTTCAAGCCGGGCCACCTCTGTCAGGGAATCGCGTTTCGCGGCAATCACCTCGGAAGTCGGCCGTCCGGCCAGCGAACGGAAAAAGTCACATCCCGTCACGAGCGTCGCGGCGGCAAAAAGAAGGAGAAGAGCGGTCTTTTTCATACGGGTTTAGCTATCGCTAAAAAGCTTAAGATGCAAATTTAGCGAATTTCTTTGCGCAACACAAAATTTTTATCCCCCTTCCGGAATCCAAAGAAAAGATTTATATTTGTATGCTATGAAAAGAACGCTGTATCCGCTCCTCCTCCTGCTGGCCGTCAGTTGCGCCGGCGGCTCCGGCCAAAGCGCCGCCGAACCTCGTCCCGACACCCTCTCCGTCTATATCGTCGGTGACATCATGAGCCATGGCAAGCAGATGAACAGCGCCCATGCAGAGTACCTCAAAGCCCATCCGGACGCCCGGCGGGATGACCCGTACGCCTACGACTGGTCCTGCTTCTTCGCCCCGATCGCCGACCGCATCAGCGGAGCGGACATCGCCGTCGGCAACGTCGAATTCCCCTTCGCCGGCCCGCCCTACAACGGCTATCCTTCGTTCTCGGCGCCGGAGTCCTATCTGGATTATTTAATCGACGTCGGTTTCGACGTCATGCTCGCGGCCAACAACCACATCTTCGACAAAGGAAAGCCCGGCGTGGAGCGCACGCTGGCGGACTACCGCGAGATGGAAGCGGCCGGGAAGGCCCGTTTTACGGGCATTTCCGCGAACGAGGAGGAGGATGCGGCCCATTATCCCCTGACCCTTGAAGCGGGCGGCGTACGCTTCTCTTTCATCAATTTCACCTACGGCACGAACCAGTCCATCCCCGGCAAGTGGCCCAAGGTCAACCGGATCAATCGCGATGAAATCCGCCGGGCCATCCAGACCGCCCGGGAGAGAGACACCGCCGACATCGTCATCGCTCTCCCCCACTGGGGCATTGAATACGACACCCGCCACGACAAGGACCAGGAGATGCTGGCCGAGCTGATGATCGAGGCCGGAGCCGATGCCGTCGTCGGATCGCATCCCCACCGTGTCCAGGACATGGAGATCCGCCAGGCCATGAACGCCGACAGCACCCTTCGCCAGGTCCCTGTCTTCTATTCGCTCGGCAATGCCGTCTCTAACCAGAACGACCCCGAAGGCCGGCTCGAGCTCGCCGTAACGCTCCTGATCGAGCGCAGCCCCGACGGCAGCGTCCGCATGCTGGAGCCCCGCTGGGAGTACCTCTGGTGCACCAAGGCCGGTATGATCCTCGATAGCTACGCCGTCATCCCAGTGCTCGAATATCTCGACCAGCCGGACGCATGGAAAAGCGTCCCCGAAGATTACGACCTGATGGTCAAGACCCACGAAAAAGTCAAGCGGACCTCCCGCCTGGACGATTGGACCAAACCCGTTCCCGATGAAGAAAACCCTGACGCTGGAAGCCATTGATCCCCTCGATCTCTATGGCCCCAACAACCGCAACCTCAACGCCTTCCTCAAGCATTTCCCGGAGCTGAAAGCCACCGCACGGGGCTTTGACATCATCCTGGAAGGTACCCAGAGGGATATAGACACCTTCTCCCTCAAGCTCGCCGCCCTCATCGAAAAGCGGCAGCACAAGCGCAACCTCACCCCCTACGACATCGAGGATCTCTTCGAAGACGAGACCCCTGCGGACCGTTTCCACAACGACGGCGGCGCCGTCATCGTCTACAACACCGAAGGCAAGCCCATCCAGGCCCGCAACAAGACGCAGGAAACGATGGTGAAGGCCTATTTCGAGAACGACCTCGTCTTCGCCGTCGGCCCCGCCGGCACTGGCAAGACCTACATCGCCATCGCCCTGGCCGTCCGTGCCCTCAAGAACCGCGAGGTGCGCCGCATCATCCTGACCCGTCCGGCCGTGGAAGCCGGCGAGCGCCTCGGCTTCCTGCCCGGCGACCTGAAGGACAAACTCGATCCCTATCTCCAGCCCCTCTACGACGCCCTGGAGGACATGATTCCGTCCAAAAAGCTCCAGGAGTTCCTCGCCGAAGGGACCATACAGATTGCTCCTCTCGCCTACATGCGCGGCCGGACGCTGGACCGCGCCTGTGTCATTCTCGACGAGGCGCAGAACACCAATCTGGGCCAGCTCAAGATGTTCCTGACCCGTATGGGCACCAGCGCCAAGTTCATCGTCACCGGCGACGCGACGCAGGTGGACCTGCCGCGCAAGGAAGATTCCGGCCTCATCCGGGGAATCCACCTGCTGGAGGGCATCAAGGGCATCGCCACGGTATTCTTTACGAAGGAGGATATCGTCCGGCATCCGCTCGTCACCCGGATCGTCCGGGCGTTCGACGACAACGAATAAGACACAAAAAAAGTCCGGCTGCGAGCCGGACTTTTTCTTTGCTGGCGGATATTCTATTCAGCCGCGTAGGCCTCGAAGAATTCGTAACGGGCCTTGTAGTTCTCACCGGAGTCCGAAAGCTTGTAGTAGATCGTGCGGAGCATCGGAGCGATGGCGTCCTTGAAAGCCTTGTCACCCTTCTCGAAAGCAGCCTCGAGCGGATCGACGGCCTTGATCAGGGCTTCCTCCATCATGGCGTCGTACTTCTTATAGGTAGCGTACGGGGTCGTGACAGGGAGGTTGGTCACCTCATCGTTGAGCTCGTCGTAGCGTGTCGCCCACATGAGACCCTCGGCATAGTAACCGAAGATGTATTCAGGGTCGATCTCGACGGACTTGCGATAGGACTCGACAGCCTTGTCGTATTCCTTGATCTTGGCGTACATGTTGCCTTCGACATACCAGAGGGAAGCATTGGCCGGGTCCATTTCCTTCGCCTGGGCGAGGAGCTTGAGGACGTAGTCCGGATCACCTTCCTTCATGGAGAGGTTGATCAGACCGAGGAGGATGTTCTCATTCTCAGGGAACTGGGCGAAACCGGCCTCGAGGGTCGCTTTCTGCTCCTCAGCCTTGCCGAGGTGGTCGTAGCAGTCGGCCAGACGGGCATAGGCGTCCGCAGTATTGTCGAACTTCTCGTCAATGACCATCTGGAACAGACCGGCGCCGCGGTTGTAGTCACCGACCATGGAGGCGGTCAGACCGGCGTTGTAGAGCGCGTTGGCGTCACCCTTTCCACCGGGAATCATCTTTGACACCTTGTAGCTCTTCTCAAAATCCACCGAGGAACGATAGAGATTGCCGAGCGTGTACCAGGAGGAGCCGGAATAGTTGAGGCGGTCGGCGATGCGGGTCAGGGCGGCGCGGATATCCTCTTCCTTCTTGGGGTCGAGCGTGAGAGCCTTGGCATAGGCCTCGGCGGCGAGATCCAGCGCATCCGGATAAGCGAGATCCGTGGGCTCGACGGCGCAGACGATACCGTTCTGGTAGTAGATATTAACCGTCTTGTATACGTTCTTCACGGTCTGTACGCCGTCGAGAACGACCATTTCCTGGCTCGTCGGCTTGGCCTGGAGGAAGAGAGAGGCGTTCGTCTCGTCGTGACCGATCTGGACGTCGCCCGTAGCGTCGGTGTAGGCTTTGTAGTAGGCTTCGCCAAGCTTCATCCAGACCGCCGGCTTGGTGGCGTTCTTCGGGTTGTCAGCTTTGGCCTTGGCAGACTCGACATACTTCTTCACGTCGGCGGAAGACTTGAGCTGCGCGTTGGCAAACGGCACAAGCATGAGCAGTGCGCTTGCAACAAGGAGAATTCGTTTCATGGTACTAATTTATTAGTGTTTTTGTTATTCTTCTGTGTTCGGTGCGGTCTCAGGCGCCTCACCGTTCTCTGCCGGGGTCAGGTTTTCCTCGTCCTCGCTCTTTGCCACCACCGAAACGGCCGCAATCGCGTCGCCTTCCTTGATGTTGATCAGGCGGACGCCCTGGGTCGCACGGCCGGCCACGCGAATCGTCGAGACGGGCATCCGGATCGTAAGGCCGGAGCGGTTGATGATCATCAGGTCATCTTCGTCGGTGACGTTTTTCAGCGCTACGAGCGGGCCTGTCTTCTCGGTAATGTTGAGCGTCCTCACACCCTTGGCGCCACGAGCCGTCTGGCGGTATTCGAGCGGATCGGAGCGTTTGCCGTAACCGTTTTCACTGACCGCGAGAACCTGGCGGGACGCGGCGTCCTCAGCGAGCGGATCCTGGCAGACGATACCGACCACCTCGTCATCTTCTTCAATATTAATGCCACGGACACCGGCGGCCGTGCGGCCGAGCGGCCTGGCCTCCCTTTCGTCGAAGCGGACACAGCGGCCGTTACGGGCTGCAATCATGATGTTGCAATGGCCGTTGGTCATCACCGCTTCGAGGAGTTCGTCACCGTCCTTGACCGTCACCGCGTTGACGCCGTTGGTCCTCGGACGGGAGTAGGCCTCGAGGCTGGTCTTCTTGATCACGCCGCGTTTGGTGGCGAGCATGATATAATTGTTGTTGATGAACTGCTCGTCCTTCAGGTTGCGGACGTTGATGTAGGCCTTGACCTTGTCGTCGGCGTCGATAGAGAGGATATTCTGGATCGCACGGCCCTTGGAGGCGCGGGAACCCTCGGGGATCTCGTAGACCTTGAGCCAGAAGCAGCGGCCCTTCTGCGTGAACAGGAGGAGGGTCGAGTGCATATTGGCGATGTAGATGTGCTCAATGAAGTCCTCGTCCCTGGTCGAACCGCCCTTGATCCCGACACCGCCGCGGTTCTGCGTGCGGAACTCGGTCAGCGCGGTGCGCTTGATGTAGCCGAGGTGGGAGATCGTGATGACCACGTCCTCGTCGGCGTAGAAGTCCTCGGGGTTGAACTCGTCGGCGGCGAGGGTAATTTCGCTGCGGCGGGCATCGCCGAACTTGGCCTTGACCTGCATGGTCTCTTCCTTGACGATCTTGAGCTGCTCCTCGACGCTGCCGAGAATCTCGTTGCAGCGGGCGATGAAACGCTCCAGCTCGTCGTACTCGGCCTGGAGCTTGTCGCGCTCGAGACCGGTGAGCTGGCGCAGGCGCATGTCGACGATGGCCTGGGCCTGCAGGTCGGTGAAGTCGAAGCGGGCCATGAGCTCGGCCTTGGCGTCGTCGACGCTGGCGCTGTGGCGGATGATGTGGACAATCTCGTCGATCACATCGATGGCCTTGAGGAGGCCTTCGAGGATATGGGCGCGTTTCTGGGCCTTGTCGAGCTCGAATTTCGTGCGGCGGACCACCACCTCGTGGCGGAAGTCGACGAAGTTCGCGAGCATCTCCTTGAGGCTCAGCGTGCGGGGACGGCCCTTGACCAGGGCGACATTGTTGATGGAGAAGCTGCTCTGGAGCGGGGTGTACTTGAAGAGGGTGTTGAGAACGACGTTGGAGTTCACGCCCATCTTGAGGCGGATGATGATCCGCACGCCCTCACGGGAGGTCTCGTCGTTGATGTAGGAGATGCCGTCGATGCGCTTGTCTTCGACCATCTGGGCGATCTTTTCGATCATCTCCTTCTTGTTGACCATATAAGGGATCTCCGTGACGACGATGGTCTCGCGGCCCTTGTCGTCCACCTCGATCTCCGTCCGGGAACGGATCACGACGCGGCCACGGCCGGTCTCATAGGCGTCCTTGATGCCCTGTCGGCCCATGATGATGCCGCCGGTCGGGAAGTCGGGACCCTTGATGTGCTGCATAAGCTCATCGGTCGTGATTTCGGGATTGTCGATATAGGCGCAGATGGCGTCGCAGGTCTCACCGAGGTTGTGCGGGGCCATGTTCGTGGCCATACCGACGGCGATACCGGCGCTGCCGTTCAGCAGCAGGAGCGGGAGCTTGGTCGGGAGCACGGTCGGTTCCTCGATTGTGTCGTCGAAGTTCAGCGTAAAGTCTACGGTGTCCTTGTCGATGTCCGCGAGGACCTCTTCCGTCAGTTTATCGAGTTTCGCCTCGGTGTATCGCATGGCCGCGACGGGGTCGCCGTCCATAGAACCGAAGTTGCCCTGTCCCCACACGAGCGGGTAGCGCTGGTTCCAGCTCTGCGCCAGACGGGCCATAGCGTCGTAAACGCTGGAGTCGCCGTGCGGGTGGAACTTACCGAGCACCTCACCGACGATACGGGCGGACTTTTTCGTCTGGCCGCTGTAGCTCAGGCCCAGGCCGTCCATGCCGAAGAGGACGCGGCGCTGCACCGGCTTGAGGCCGTCGCGCACATCCGGAAGGGCACGGGAGACGATGACGGACATCGAATAGTCGATGTAGGCCGTCCGCATCTCGCGGTCGATTTCCACCTGCTCGATCGTGCCTTTCGGCTCCTCGGGAAGCTCGGGATTCTGCTTGATTTCGTTTTCGTTCTTATCCATTTTTCTTTGCTCTGTCATGGCGGGATCACCGCCGCTTATAAACATACAAATATAAAAAATTTGCTCGGGATTTCCAAGCAAATTTCCTCATAAAGGCCCTTTTTAAGCCCGTATTTCGATTTTAGCGGTTTTAGCGCCTTTATGGGCGCCTACTTTTTCCGTCCTTTCGAGCGATAGTGGTTCCGCAAGCGACCGGCCGCCTCGACCATCAGCTGGTCGTGGAGGATGCCGCGGAGGGCCAGGGCGTCGAGAACGGTACAGACAGCCGGGAAAACGATGTTGTAGCTAAAGGACAGCTGCTCGCTGCTGAGGCGCAGCCAGTCGATGCCAAGCACGACGGCAAAGCCGAAGGTGATGAGCGCCGTCAGCGTCGTCACCCGCATCTGGAGCACCATCAGTTTGTAGGTGTTCAGGGCCACGAGATTGCCGAGCAGGCAGACCGACAGGAGCACCCAGTAGACGACCTTGTCCCAGTAGGAAATGGCCGTTACCGTGCCGTCAGCCTCGACGAAGGTCGCTGCCGAGCTGAAACAGAGGATGCCGAGAAGGACGGTGGAGATGAGGAGATAGAGAGTCTGGATGCGCTGCCACATAAGCCTGATTGTTTAAAATTCGACTGCAAAAATAGGAATTTCCGCAAACAAAACCTATATTTGTTTTTTGAATCACCGTTTGACACAGACAAGACCCCTAGCCTTATGCGTATTCCAGAATCCGAACTCATCATCAACGGAGACGGCTCCGTGTTCCACATCCACCTGAAGCCCGAAGAGCTGGCGGACAACGTCATCATGGTCGGCGACCCTTCCCGCGTGGATATGATCGGCGAATACCTGACGGACATCGAGTTCCGCCACGAGTCCCGTGAATTCGTCTCCATCACCGGCCGGCGCAACGGCAAGCGCATCACCGCCATTTCCCATGGCATCGGACCGGACAACATCGACATCGTGATGACGGAACTGGACGCCCTGGCGAACGTGGACTTCAAGACCCGCGAGGTCAAGCCCGTCCACAAGGCCCTGAACATCCTCCGCATCGGCACTTCCGGCGCCCTCCATGCCGACATTCCCCTGGGCAGCTACGTCCTGGCCCACATCAGCGTCGGTTTCGACGGCGTCATGAACTGGTACGCCAACCGCGAGAAGGTGACCATCCCCGCCGTGGAAGAAGCTTTCAAGAAGCATATGAAGTGGCTGGACGTGCTCCCCTCCCCGTACTTCGTCAAGGCATCCCCGAAGATCATCGACCTGCTGAAGGACGTCACCATCAAGGGCGTCACCATTTCCGCCCCGGGCTTCTACGGTCCTCAGGGCCGCGTCGTCCGCGTGCCGCTGGCCATGCCCGACATGCTGGAGGACATCGAGAGCTTCCGTTTCAGCGAAGCCGGCGAGGACTACAAGATCACGAACTTCGAAATGGAGAGCTCTCCGCTGGCCGGCCTCGCCGCTCACCTGGGCCACAATGCCTCCACGGTCTGCTGCATCATCGCCAACCGCTACCTCCAGAGCTCCAACCCGGACTACAAACCCGCGATCCGCAAGCTCGTCGAACTGGCCGTCGACCGCATGTCGACGCTGTAAACAAAAGCCCGACCGTTTCGGCCGGGCTTTTTCGTATTCCGTCATTCCACGGCTTGTCCGTGGAATCTAAGCGAGCGATACCTCTATATGCTCCTTATCGGCGCTGAGGGCAATCTTCAGGATCCTTTCGGCGCCGGTCTCCTTCTGTTTGTCCTGCAGGATGCGGTCGGAGATGATGAATTCGGAAACGGGATCTTCGATGAACTTGGTGACGGCCCGTTTCAGCGGACGTGCACCATAAGCCGGATCGTAACCGGCATCGGCGACAAAACGCTTGGCGGACGGCGTGACGCGGAGCTTGTAGCCCGCCTCGGCGGCGCGGAACTTGAGGTCGCGCAGCTGGATGTCGATGATGTCCTCGATGTTCTCCTTGGAGAGGGAATTGAAGAAGATCTGCTCGTCGACACGGCCGGTGAATTCCGGCGGGAAGGCCTTCTTGACGGCCTTGGCGACGATGCTCTTGCGGTCCGTCTCCACATTCTTGGCGGCCGTGGCGAAACCGACGCCCTTGCCATATTCCTCCACCTCGCGGCTGCCGATGTTGGAGGTCATGATGACGATGGTGTTCTTGAAGTTGACCGTGCGGCCGTTGCTGTCTGTCAGGCGCCCTTCGTCCATCACCTGCAGGAGCAGGTTGAAGATGTCAGGATGGGCCTTTTCGATCTCGTCCAGGAGCACGACGCAGTAGGGTTTGCGGCGCACACGTTCGCTCAGTTGGCCGCCCTCTTCATATCCGACGTAACCCGGAGGCGCGCCGATGAGGCGGCTGACGCTGAACTTCTCCATATATTCACTCATGTCGATGCGGACGAGGTTTTCCTCCGAATCGAAGAGATATTCCGCGAGGGAACGGGCCAACTGCGTCTTGCCGACGCCGGTCGGGCCGAAGAAGAGGAAGGTGCCGATCGGACGGTTCGGATCCTTGAGGCCGGCGCGGTTGCGCTGGATGGCGCGGACGACGGTGTCCACGGCCTCATCCTGGCCGATGATCCTTTCCTTGAGGCGCTGCTTCATCTTGACGAGGCGATTTCCCTCAGACTCAGCGATTTTCGTTACTGGAATGCCGGTCATTTTCGACACCACGGCGGCGATGTCCTCGGCACTCACTTCGTTCGAGCGGCTGCGCTGCTTGGCCAGGTTGAGGCGGACCATGGAACCGGCCTCGTCGAGGGCGTCCAGGGCCTTGTCGGGCAGGGAACGGTCGGTGATGTAGCGGTCCGTCAGGCGGACAGCCGCTTCGACGGCCTCATCCGCATAGGTGACGTGGTGGAACTCCTCGTAATGGGGCTGGAGGTGCCGCAGGATGTCGACGCTTTCCTTGACGGAGGTCGCGTCGACGACGATTTTCTGGAAGCGGCGGTCGAGGGCACCGTCCTTCTCGACGATTTTGGTGAATTCGTCCATCGTGGTCGCGCCGATGCACTGGATCTCGCCGCGGGCGAGGGCTGGTTTGAGCATGTTGGCGGCATCGAGGGAGCCTTGTGCGCCGCCGGCGCCGACGATGGTGTGGAACTCGTCGATGAAGAGGATGAGGTCGGGATTGTCGCTGACTTCCTTGATGATGGCCTTGAGGCGCTTCTCGAAGTCGCCGCGGAATTTCGTGCCGGCGACGACGGAGGCAATATCGAGGGAAATGAGCCGTTTCTTCGCCAGGGCGGCGGAAATGTCGCCGGATGCGATCTTCAGGGCGATGCCTTCGACGATGGCAGACTTGCCGACGCCGGGCTCGCCGATGAGCATGGGGTTGTTCTTCTTGCGGCGGCCGAGAATCTCGATGACGCGGGCGATTTCGCTCTCGCGGCCGACGACCGGGTCAAGTTTGCCTTCGCGGGCGGCCTTGGTCAGGTCGAAGCCGAATTCCTCGATGTCAAGGCCCTTTTTCGCCTCCTCCGCCTTGCCGGCACGGGGCTCATCCTCACCTTCCTCTCCCTCCGGCTCCGGCTTGCCTACCTGGAGCATCTCCTCTTCCTTCATATAGGAGAGAAGGCGCCCGTAGTCGATGCCCCGCTGGCGCAGATAAACCTGTCCGTAGCTTTCGGTCATGCGGGTCAGCGCCAGCAACAGGTGCTCGGAGCCGGCCTTGGGGGATTTCATGCGGGAAGCCTCCATCACCGTGAGACTCAGCACGTTCTGGGCCTGGCGGGAGAAGGATATCTTGTCCAGTTCGGAGTAGGGGATCGTTTCGTTCGTGAAGATGCGCTGATCGATGAACTGCTTCATGTCCTCGGTGTCGATGCCGAGGCCGCGGAGGCAGGTAAAGGCCCTGTTCTCCGCATCGCGGATGACGCCTAGGTAGAGGTGGTCCGTCCCGATGCCGTAGCTGCCGGTGCGCATCGCCTCCTCACGGGCGTAATTGATAATATTATTGAGTTCTCCTGAGACTTGTAACTGCATTGTCTTATTGCTTGGGCAGGAGGGCGATGGTGAGCTTGCCGCTGACGCAGAGCCTGCCTTCGACGCAGAGCTTGGCGCTGCAGAAATACAGGCCCGCTTTCTTGTCATCGAGCGTGCAGGTGATCTCGCAGAGATCGCCAGGCTTGACCATGTTCTTGAACTTTACCTGGTCGATACCGCGGTAGAGCGTATTCTTGCCGATTACGTCTTCGAGGACGAGGACCGTGCAGCTCTGGGCCATGATCTCGCAGAGGATCACGCCCGGAACGACGGGATTGCCCGGGAAATGGCCGCGGGTAAAGAATTCATCCTCGCGGATGCGGTACTGGGCATGACCGACGCCGTTCTCGTCGAGATGCATTTCGTCGACAAGGAGCATGGGCTCGCGGTGCGGCAGGTAGTTTTTGATTTCTTCTCTGTCCATGGTATCGGGATTTAGTCGTCCCAGCGGCGGAAGGCGACGCAGGCGTTGTGGCCGCCGAAGCCGAGAGAGTCGGAGATGGCGATGTTGACCGGGGACTCGACGGCGACGTTCGGGGTGTAGTCGAGGTCGCATTCCGGGTCCGGGGTGTCGAGATTGATGGTCGGAGGGATGATGCCGTTTTTCAGGGCGAGCACGGAGGCGATGGCCTCGGCAGCGCCGGCGGCGCCGAACATGTGACCGGTCATCGACTTGGTCGAGGAGATGTGGGCCTTGTAGGCAAAATCACCGAGGGCGATCTTGTAGGCGACGGTCTCCGCGATGTCATTGAGATGCGTACCGGTACCGTGGGCGTTGATGTAGAGGTTGTCCTTCTTCTCGTCGAACTTCGCTTCCTTCAGGGCATCGATGATGGCCTGTGACTGCGTGCTGCCATCCGGGCGCGGGGCCGTGGCGTGGTAGGCGTCGCAGGTGTTGCCGTAGCCGACCATTTCGGCGTAGATGTGAGCGCCGCGGGCCTTGGCGTGCTCGAGTTCCTCGAGGACGAGGATGGCGGCACCGTCACCCATGACGAAGCCCTTGCGGTTGAGGTTGAACGGCAGGCAGGCGTACTTCGGATCCTCGGCGCGGGAAAGGGCCTTGGCGTTGGCGAAGCCGGCGATGCCGAGCGGAATGGTGGCGTTCTCGCAGCCGCCGGCGATGATGGCGTCGGCATAGCCGTGGCGGATGGCGCGGAAGGCCTCGCCGAGGCAGTGCGAAGAGGTCGCGCAAGCGGTCACGATGTCAAGGCAGGGGCCCTGGGCGTGGTGCTTGATGGCGATCTGGCCGGCAGCGATGTTGGAAATCATCGTGGGGATGAACAGCGGGGAAATCCACTGGCCGGAGGGATCGTCGAGGAGCTTAAGCGTTTCCTTGTACTGGGTCTCAAAGCCGCCGATGCCGGAACCGACATAGACGCCGAGACGGAAAGGATCGATATTCTGCTCCTCGCCTTCGGAGTGGAGACCGGAGTCATTCATGGCCTGCCAGGCGGCGGCGACACCGAAGAGGGTGAAGCGGTCCTGCTTGCGGACAAAGGCCTTGTCCATGCCGAACTGCTCGCCGTCGAATTCCTTGATCTGGGCGGCGATTTTCACGGGGAGTTCCTCCGGCGGATAGCCGGAAATGAAATCGATACCGCAAACACCGTTCAACAGGTTGTTCCAGTAAGTGGTTACGTCCTGACCGATAGCGGAGACGACACCCAGACCGGTGATGACAACACGTTTTCTTTCTTCCATAGTATATATAGTACTTATAGGTTTACAAATATAGGAAAATTTATCGGATTACCACTCAACCACCGCGGCGGCGGAAAGGAGGCCCGCTCCGAAGGCGCTGAACACGAGGACGTCGCCCTCCTTGAACAGACCCTTGCGGTTGCACTCGTCCAGGAGGATCAGGCAGGAGGCGGAGGAGGAATTGCCGTGGTCGGCAATGTTCGTGGGGAACTTCTCCTCGGGCTCGTCGAGATACTCCTTGATCGCATCGATGATGCGGAGGTTGGCCTGGTGAATCATATAATAGGAAACCTGCTCCTTGGTCATGCCGAGGCTCTTGAGCAGCGCTTCCACTTCGGTCGTGGAAGCACCGACGGCAAAACGGAAGACCTCGCGGCCTTTCATCTGGAGCGGATAATCGATTTCTTCTTTGGTGATGTAGGGAGTCGGATGGAGCTTACGCTTCTGCCAGAGCTGTCCCGGGGACGGCTTGGCGTTGAGTTTGACACCCTTGACGTTATCGCCCTCGCCGAGCACGACGGCACCGGCGCCGTCGCCGAAGAGGACGCAGGTCGAGCGGTCCGTCCAGTCGCACATGCGGGTCGGTTCCTCGCAGCAGACAATCAGGGCGTTCTTGATCTGGCCGGCCTTGTACTTGGCCTCGACCAGGTCGAGCTCT
>CAMKRY010000038.1 GCA_946415345.1 uncultured Bacteroidales bacterium
TCGCCCGTTTTGTGTTTGTTTTCTTCGGAGAAATGCTCTATTTTTGCTCGAACATTACCCAATTTTTCATCTTTTTCATTGCTTTTGTTATTATTGTTTAGTCTTCCCGTTGCCGCCTTCGTCAACCTGCTGCCAGTCGGCAATATTGATTTCCCAGTGGCACATTACAGTAATTTCTTAAGACTCCAGTTTCCCATGGTTTGACCGTTATGGGTTATTTCATACTCATGGAACACCTCGTAGCCGCGTTTTGTGTAGAAACTTAGGTTCTCCCGGTTGTTGGTGAACAGCACCATAGTCTTGCCTCCGTGCTGGCGTACATAATCCTCCAGATAAGACAGGAACTGAGTGCCTATGCCTTGATTGTGAAACGGCGGATCTACCTCAATCATACTCAGGTACCATACATCAGGATTGTTCTTCTGATAATCATGACAAGGGGTGCCGGCCTCCTGGTCCTTTGCTAAGAAAGCATGCAGGTGGTTCCAGTTTGTAAGGAAATACATCTTTAGATAACCGCAAAGAATGAACTTGAGTACCGATGGCTGCTTGTAACCTGGTGGCTCAAGTGCCGCCTCAGCCACCATTCGGCCATCCAAACGTGCGGTCAACATATGTGAGCCCTTAAAGTTTCCTTTCCTGTTTATGGCCAGAAATCGGGCCAACCCCCTTTGCCGCTCCTTAAGATCAAAAAAGATGGTTATGTAGATATAGTCAAAATATGCTCTGGCGGCCAGTTCTGAAGCCTCCTTGATATCCTCCTTTTTTAATTTCTCAAATTGTAACATAACCTAATCCTTTTTATGATGATTTGCCTATTCCAAGGGTATTCGGTATTACTGTATATTACCTTTTTACAGCCCAAGACTTCCTTTGCTATTCTTTTGTAAAGATGTAAACGGCCACTGTCGGCAGAATGACCAATAGAAGCAGCGAGATTTCCACCAAAGCGTATGATCCGAAATAGTCGACCAAGGTTTGGAATTTCAGGATTCCGTCAACCAGCAGGACTAGGAGGGCAAACCAGCAAACTCCAAATATCGCTGCGAATTTGAGTTTTCTTTTCTTCAGTTTCATCTTGTCTTTATTGATGTGGCGAATTTAATAAAATATTCTTATAACCACATACGAAAACCCCGCCGGAATTCCGACGGAGCCCCAACAATCAGATATCAGTATGGACGGTCTGTACCTCGGCATAGCATCGAAATGTTCGCTATTGCAAAGGTACGAATAATTGACGGTAAGAACGAAAACACACCTATTTTGCGTACCACGCGACAGCTCATCAAAATTGCAAAAAGTCGCCTTCTATACAACTCCGTGCAATCCTTTAAAAACATCGCTCAAAAATTTCGGTGGGGCAACGGTGGGGCAACTTTTACTAAAAACCCCATCTGACGTGTGTCAGACGGGGTTTTGAAGTGACTCCAACAGGACTCAAACCTGTAACCTTTTGATCCGTAGTCAAATGCTCTATTCAATTGAGCTATGGAGCCATTATGTAAATGCCGCAGGGCGGCATCTGGCTGCTATTCTTCCTCTGCAGCTTTGAGGTTGACGGTGCGCTCCTTGATGCGGGCCTTCTTACCAGAGAGATTACGGAGGTAGAAGATGCGCGCGCGGCGGACTTTACCGTACTTGTTGATCTCGACGCTGTCGATGAACGGGGACTGATAAGGGAAAATCCTCTCAACACCGATACCGTTCGAAACCTTGCGAACCGTGAACGTCTTCGTCAGAGCGTCCTGGCCCTTGATCTGGATCACGACTCCGCGAAACTTCTGGAGACGGTCCTTGTCACCTTCCTTGATCCGGTAGGTCACGGTCACCGTGTCACCTGCGCGGAAGGAGGGGAATTCAGCAACCTTTTCATTCAAAAAAGCCTGCTCAGCTACTTTCATCAAATCCATATCTGTACTCTTTTAAGTGGCAACATGACCGATTCCTTGTGCTGATGTCAGAGGTTGCTTCAAATTTGGGACTGCAAAGATACAAACTTTTTTCAAGTCACCAAACTTTTTTACAAAAATTAGTACACTTTTTTCAATTTCTCAAACACCTCGCGGTCGTCGCGGTTCGGATCCGGGGTGAACGTGGCGTTGCCGCGCAGCGCCTGGAACATCTCCTTCTCGCTGCGGCTGAGGTTGCGGGGAATCCAGACGAGAATCTTGACGTAGAGGTCGCCGGCGCTGGAACCGAAGCCCCCGCGGGGGGAGGGAAGACCTTTGCCACGGAGGCGGACCGTCGTGCCGGACTGCGTGCCGGGCTCGATCTTGATCTTATAGTGGGCTCCGACGCCGGGCACTTCGATCTCGGTGCCGAGCATGGCATCCATGACGGAAATGGTCACCGAAGTGAACAGGTCCTGTCCCTGGCGGATGATGTTGCTGTTCGGGGCCTCCTGCACGACGATGTAGAGGTCACCGTTGACGCTGCCGGGGCCGCCATAGTTGCCCTCGCCGCTCATCTGGAGGGGCTGACCGGCCTCGATGCCGGCGGGAATCTTGATACGGAGGGTCTCCCGGCGGGTCTCGATGCCGGTTCCATTGCACTTGCGGCAGGGGTTCGTCACCTTCTTGCCGGTGCCGTGGCATTCGGGGCAGTCCGTGGCGATGCGCATGCCGAAGAGACCGCCCTGCTGGCGGTAGACGCGGCCCTGGCCGTTGCAGGTCGGGCAGGTCTTGATGTCGGAAGCGTTCTGGGTGCCCTTGCCGCCGCAGTCGCTGCAGGGGCGCTTGCGCTGGACGGTGATTTCCTTTTCGACGCCCAGGGCGATTTCCTCGAGGGTCAGGGTCACCGTGACCTGGATGTCCTCGCCGCGACGTGCCCGGGCGGAACCGCGGGAACTGCCGCCGCCGAAGAATTCGTTGAGGATGTCGTCGAGGTTGATGCCGAAGCCGCCGCCGCTTCCGAAACCGCCGAAGTCGAAGCCGCCAAAGCCGCCGAAACCGCCGGCGCCCTGCTCTCCGGCAAAGCCGAAGCGGTCATACTGAGCGCGCTTCTGCGGGTCGCTCAACACGGCATAAGCCTCGGATGCCTCCTTGAAGTTGGCCTCCGCGGTCTTTTTCTCCGCGTCGGTACCATTGACCCATCGGTCCGGGTGCCACTTCATGGCGAGTTTGCGGTAGGCCGCCTTGAGCTCGTCGGCCGAGGCGCTCTTGCCGACGCCCAGAACCTCGTAGTAGTCTCTCTTGTTCGCCATAGCTTATGCCCCCACGACTACTTTTGCATACCGCAGCACCTTGCCGCCGAAGGTGTAGCCCGTCTGGACGACGTCGTAGACCTTGCCCTTCAGCGCCTCGTCGGAGACCGGGAACTGCGCCACGGCCTCGTGGAAGTCGGTGTCGAAATCGGCGCCTTTCGCCTCGATGACGGCAAGGCCCTGCGCCTTGAGATATGCAAATAACTTGTTGTAAATCAGCTGGGTGCCCTCCTTGGCGGGGTCGTCGTCCGGACGATCTTCCAAGGCCTGGAGCGCGCGCTCGAAATCGTCGAGGATGGGGAGCAGGCCCTCCACCGTCTTCTCGGCGGCAGTTGAGACCAGCGTCAGCCGGTCCTCGGCGCTCCGCCGGCGGAAGGTCTCGAATTCGGCCATCAGGCGCATGTAGTCGTCCTTTTCTTTCTGGACGCCGGCCTTCAGCCCTTCGAGCTCTTCCTCGAGAGCCGCTATCTTCTCCTCGTATTTCTTATTGTCTTTTTTCGGGGCTGCCTTCGCAGCCTTCGTATTCTTTTTCTCTTCCATAATGCAATGTAATTTGCCGCGCGGGTTGTCCGCAAAGGCAGTGCCAATGCCACTTCTCTGCCACTTTGTCAGCCCCGGGCCTTCCGCAGTAGCTCGCCGACGACGGAAATGTCGGTCGCGGTCAGCTCCGGCACCGGGTCGGAGGCCATCGCCGTCTCCAGCGAGGTCTCGCCTGAGAGCACCAGGATGCCGAGCCCGCCGGCGTTGCGTCCCGCCGCCACGTCCGTGTAGATGCGGTCGCCGATCATCGCCACCTCGTCGCTCTCGAGTCCATATTTGTCGCGGATGCACCAGAGCATTCCCGGGTTCGGCTTGCCGATGACGACATCCGCCTTCCGGCCGCTGGCGCCCTCGATGGCCTTCTGGATGGACCCGCAATCCACGAGGATGGTGTCCTCGTCGGTCGGGCAGACCCAGTCCGGGTTCGTCGCGATGTAGGGAATGTCCGGTTTCGACGCCCACCAGGCGGCGCGGCAGAGGCGCCTGTATGCCAGGGTCGTATCGAATGCCACGACGAGCACATCCGGCCGGTCCGCGGCGTCATCGGCTGTCAACTCGTAGCCGGCCCTCACGAATTCCTCCTGCATCGACGGGGTGCCGAGGAGGAACAGGCGGCGCGCCGACGGATAATGGGTCCGCAGATAGTCGAGGGTCGCCATCGAGGATGTATACATCTGCGACGGCTCCGCTTCGATGCCGAGGCGGGCGAGTTTGTCGATGTAGTCCGCGGCGCTTCGGGTCGGGTTGTTCGTCAGGAAAGTATAGCCGATACCGAGTTTCTTCAGCTCCGCCAGAAACGGTTTCGTATAGGGGAACAGGCTGTTACCCATATAGATAGTGCCGTCCATGTCAAGGGCGATGTGGCGGATCCGCGCGCTGCGTCGCAGGATGGCTTCCTCTCCTTCCGGAGCATAAAAACGGTTGAATTCCATAACCAAAAGGTCCAAAAATCGTTGCAAGATAGGAATTTTTTAGATAATTTTGCATCTTGTACGAACCTACCTTACGATGTACTACAATACCATCCTGACTCCGACCGTCATCCGGACGGGAAAGAATATCTTAGGGAAGCTGGACGAAATCCTCGAATCCGCCCATCTCTACTTCCCCAAGAAGATTCTCATCACCCAGGAGAACCTCTTCGAGATTTATCGCGAAAAACTTGTCCACGAGCAGTATGACGAGGTCATTTTCTGCAAGGGCGGCGATTTGGCCGAGGCCCGCGACATGCTCACGAAGATCCCCAGCACCTCCGCCGTACTGATCGGTTTCGGCGGCGGCAGCGTCCTTGACCTCGTCAAATATGTCGGCACGCAGCTGGACAAGCCCTACATCACCATGCCCTCGGCGCTCAGTAACGACGCCATCTACAGTTGTGTCGCGCGCCTGACCTACAACCACAAGAAGAAAAGCTCGACGGTCCAGCCCCCGATGGGCGTCATCGTCGATCTGAATATCGTCAAGATGTGCCCCCGCGAGCTCCTCGTTTCCGGAGCCGGCGACCTGGTGACCAACCTCTCCGCCGTCAAGGACTGGGAACTGGCCCATGAAAAGAACGGCGAGCCCATCAATGAACTGGCTTGCATGCTCGGCCGCCAGAGCGCCCTTTCCATCTGGGATTACAGCGCCGCCGACCTCTACACCGACGGCTTCCTCCGCGACCTCGCCAACGGCCTCATCACTTCCGGTCTCTCCATGACCGTTGCGGGACAGACCCGTGCCGCCAGCGGCTCCGAGCACATGATTTCCCATGCCATAGACGAGTTCTTCCCCGAAAAAGCGACCATTCACGGTGTCCAGGTAGCCTGGGCCTTCCTCGAGATCGAGAAACAGCTCCGCAAGGACGAAGTCTTTGCCGCCAAGCTCCAGGAATTCTACGACCGGATCGGCCTCACGGCTGTCATCGCCGACAATATCTCCTGGAAGCCCGAGGATCTGAAGGAACTCATCCCTTATGCGCTGAAGATCAGAAAGCGCTACACGATTCTCTCTGAAGCATAAAATAACCGCCTGACTCAGGCGGTTTTTTCGTCATTGCCAGCGAATGCCGGCCATTTACTTGAAAAACCTGTCGACCTCCTTGACGGCGTCGGGGAGGGCGAAGACCACGACGCGGTCATAGGGCTCGATCAGCGTGTCGCCGACGGCGATGAAGGCTTCGGTGCCGCGAATCAGGCCGCCGATGACGGCATCTTCCGCGAAGCCCAGATCCCGCAGGGGCTTTTTCGTGACGGGACTGCCCGGGGCGACGGTGTATTCGAGCACCTCGGCGTTGGTGCCGCTCATGTAGCGGACCGAACGGACCTTGTCGGAGAGGGTGAACTTGAAGATGCGGCCGGCCGTGATGAGTTTCTTGTTGATGACGGCATTCACGCCCATGTCCTCGGCCAGGTGGAGATACTCGAGATTCTCGACTTCGGCGATGACGCGCGATACGCCGTAGCGTTTGGCGCCGATGCAGGCCAGGATGTTGGCCTCGTCGTTGTCCGTTACGGCCACGAAGGCGTCGAAACCGCGAATACCCTCTTCCTGAAGCAGTTCGGCGTCGCGGCCGTCACCGTTGACGATGGTGATGCTCTCGTCGAGGATCTCGGACAGGCGCAGGCAGCGGTCCTTGCTCTTCTCAATAATCTTGATCTCCTCGACGGCGCCGGTCAGCTGGCGCGCCAGCATCTCGCCGATGTCCGAGCCGCCCATGATCATGACGCTGGAAATCCGTGAACCGACGCGGCCCAGGTAGTCGTTCAGGGCGGGAATGTCGTCCCGGCGGCCCATCAGGTAGACCTGGTCGTGGAAGCGGAATTTCGTGTCGAAGCGGGGGATGAGCGTCTGGGCGTCGCGCGAGATGGCGACCATGCGGAATTTGTGATCCGGCAGCGCTTCCGCCATCTCATGGGCCACCTCGACGACGCGCTTGTCCAGCAGCGGACTCTCGTCGTCGACGCGGACGACGGTCAGCTGGAGCTTCCCGCGGCCGAACTCGGTCGTATCCGCCGAGGAATTGTGCCGCAGCAGCGAGACGATTTCGTCGGCGGCGCTCTTCTCGGGGTAAAACATGAGGTCGAGGCCCATCTGCTTGAACATCAGCTTGTTCTCCGAAGAGAGGAACTCCTCGTCGTCGATGCGGGCCGTCACCTTGCGGCAGCCGAGCTTCTTCGCCAGCAGGGCGCTGACGATATTGACATCCTGCGGGACCTTCGGATTGACCGAAATGAAGAGGTCTGCGTCCTGGACGTTTGCCTTCCTGAGGTCGGTGATCGAGGACAGACTGCCCTGGATTGTGACGACGTCCGCCATCGACTTGATGGCGTCGAGGCGCTCCTCATACGGGTCGATGACCGTAATCTCGTTGGACTCTGCACTCAGCAGTTTGGCCAGGTGGGAACCGACCTCGCCGGCCCCTTCGATGATAATTCTCATAATCTATCGTTCTAAGGCGGCGAACACCTTCCGGCCCTTGAGAAGGGCACGGGGAATCAGCCAGCCGTTGTACATTCCTTGTATCGTCACTTTCTCCGGCAGCGTCGACCGCCAGGCGAGAATGTCCGCCGGCGTCTCTTTCCGCCGCAGCCGCCGGTATTCGCGGTGGGCCTTGCAGACCGCCCCGACCGAGCGCCAGCGAAGGGTGAAAAAGTATACCGTCGCGCTGCCGCCGTCCCATACCTTTCGCCAGAAGATCCGCCGCCGCGCCTGCCGGAGCGCCTTTTCCGGGTGCATGTGCAGCGACAGCGTCCGGGCCAGGTTGTTCTCGAGCAGAAGGAGGTTGTTGCGGTAGTTCAGGAAGAGTTTGAAGGGGGATTCTTTCGGGAGAGTCCCGCCGCCGACATGCCAGACGGTCGAAGCCGGCACCACCGTCACTTTCCAGCCCGCGAGCTGCATCCGCCAGCAGAGGTCGATTTCCTCCATATGGGCGAAGAAACGGTCGTCCAGGCCGTCGAGGGCCCGCCAGACGCTCATCCGGACCATCAGACAGGCACCCGTAATCCAGAGCACGTCCGCCGGAGCGTCGTACTGTCCCCGGTCCGTTTCCAGATAGGAGAGCACCCGCCCGCGGCAGAAGGGATACCCGTAGCGGTCGATCCGTCCGCCGGCGGCCCCTGCATATTCGAAGCGGTCGCGGTCGGCGTAGCTGTGGAGCTTCGGTCCGCAGGCGGCGCAGTCCGGATGGGCGTCCATCCATGCCACCAGCGGCTCCAGCCACCCCTTCGGCACTTCCACGTCGGAGTTCAGCAGGACGGCATACTCGGCGTCGATTTGCTCCAGCGCGCGATTGTACCCGCCCGTGAAGCCGAAATTCTGCTCCAGCGCAATCAGCCGGACCCCGGGGAAGAGCGAGGTCATCATCTCTTGCGAACCGTCCGTCGAGGCGCTGTCCGCGACCACTACCTCCCCGTCCAGGCCCATCGTCGAAGCGATGACCCCCGGGAGGAACTGCCGCAGATAGTCTTTCGTGTTCCAGTTCAGTATGACGACCGACACTTTCATCCGCTGAAGTCTACGTTTTCAAACACTACCGACGGCAGCGACTTGGGACTGCAGGGGCGTGCGTCGTCGAGGACATCCGCTACCTCCGCCCACAGGCGCAGGAAGTTGCCGGTGATGAGCATTTCCTTGACGGGCAGCCACTTCCCGCCGCGAAGCATGCGTCCTTCGATCCCATAGGAGAAGTCGCCCGTCGCGCCGTTGTGGTTGCCGCCGTTGAAGCCCTCGACGATGATGCTACCCTCCGGCGCGGTTTCCGCCCACTGCTCCAGCGTCATGCCGGGACGGGTCGGGACCAGCACAGGCCGCATCGCGTCCTCCACCGTCGGAGCGACGCCCATCTTCGAGGCCATATATGTATTGATAAAATAGGTACGGACGGTTCCATTCCCGATAACGGGACCATTCACCGTCGCGACCCCCTCGCTGTCGTAGAGACGCGCGCCGTTGACTCCCGGCACCCGCGGCTCGTCGAGCAGCGTCAGTTTCTCCGAAAAAAGCTTTTTCCCGAGGCTGTCCTCCAGGAAGGAATTGCGCTGCTGCAGCGCAAAACCGCCGAGGGCGGAGGTGAGCGGCGTCACGAGTTTGCCCATGCACTCCGTACTCACCGCCATCGTATACCGTCCGCTCGGGGCGGGGGAGCCTCCGGCTGCGGCGAGGGCCCGTTTCACGGCGATAGACCCGCAGGAAGCGTGGTCCAGCTTCGCCAGCCAGGGCGTGGAATCCCACCAGTAGCCGCTGATCTTCTCGCCGGTTTCTTCATCCTGCAGCGTCACTTCGACGCCATACTCAAAGAGCGTGTCGATGCAGCGGCAGCGGGCGCCGTTCGAGTCCAGCAGCAGACTCTCAGACAGCGTGACAGAAAGTTCGCCTTCCTCCGACACCAGCGTGAATCCCGGGGCATCGAAATGTCCCGTCACGGCATCGCTGAGGGCCGTTTCCACGAGCCATTCGGCCGAGATGGCCGCATAACCTTCCGGATCATAACAACGCGTCTCGTCGCCGCGGACGCTGTCCTTGGCGATCCGCTCCGGCGCGGGAAGGCTCCGGTGCGGGTCCTCGGTCAGCAAGCGGACGGTCTGCACCGCCTTGCCGATGAATGGGCGCAGGTCCTGCTCGTCCAACTTGTTGGTCGAGAAGGAGCCGTATCGTCCGTCGACAAACAGCACGATCGAGAGCGAGCGGTCGAGACAGTGCGTAACCTTGTCGAGGGCCCCGTCCAGGGTCCCCGCCAGATCCAGCACGCTCTTGCTGAGCGTCACGCGGCAGGCCGATGCTCCCGCTTCCCGGGCCATCACCAGCGCCTTTTCCGCTATTGCCACTTCCGCTTCGCTGAGCACTTCCGGCGGCGTTGAATGTAACCTACTGTCAGTCACTAATTTATCTAATTGTCTCCCCATCTAAACATGGGGTACTACTTTAACTAATTTCCTAATAATCAATCATTTCCATTCAACGGCGACCTCATTCGCCACCGACCGTTAGGGAGGCGACCAGCACGGTCGGGATGCCGCAGGAGACCGGGGCGGACTGCTCCTTGCCGCAGGTCCAGGCTCCGTCATCCACCCTGGGGTCGTTCCCGACCATGGTGATGTCCGCGAGGGCCTCGGGACCGTTGCCGATGATGTTGATATCCTTTACCGGGCGTGTCAGACGGCCGTTTTCGATGAGGAAACCGCTCTTGACGAAGAAGGTGAAATCGCCCTCTCCGATTTTGACCTGCCCGTTGGCGAACTGCTCTACGTAAATGCCTTCCCGGACCGAGGCGAGAATCTCCTCCGGGGCATAGGCGCCCCCGTCCATGTAGGTCGCCCGCATGCGCGGGATCGGGGCGTAGCGGAACGACTCGCGGCGGCCGTTTCCGGTCGGAGCGACGCCGTAGCTGCGCGCGCTGATCCTGTCGTGGAGGTAGGAGGTCAGCACGCCGTCCTCCACCATATAGGTCTTCTGCCCGGGCACGCCCTCGTCGTCGTAGTTGAGGGAGCCGCGGCAGGCGGGAATCGTGGCGTCGTCGAGGATGGAAATGCCTTTCCCGCAGATCTGTTTGCCCATTTTGTCGCTGAAAACCGACTGGCCCTTTCGGTTGAAATCGGCCTCGAAGGCATGGCCCATGGCCTCATGGAGCAGGATGCCCGAGGCGCCGGCGGCCATGACAACCGGCATCTTTCCGCCCTTCGGACGGCCTGCCTCGAAGAGGGCGTCAACGCCATGGACGGCCTCGTCGGCCATCTCCGCAATGAGGCGGTCGGAGAGCATCTCCACGCCCATCCGCCAGCTCTTGGATACCGTCTGGCGCTCGCGGCGGCCGTTCTGCTCGAAAATGACCGTGGCGGTTACGCTGGCGAGCGGTCGGGTGTCGTATTTCAACTCCCCGAGACTGTTGAATAGCAGTACGTCCGTCACCTGCCAGGCCAGCGAGGCCATGACCTTGACGATGCGCGTGTCCCGGGCCCGGATCGCAGCCTCCAGCCGCTCCAGGAACGAGACCATGACCGAAGGATCGCTGCTGCGCCAGGGAATCCGCACGGGATAGCGGTCTGCGGCGGGATTGGGTTCGCCGCTGTAGAGCCGGCGGCTGGCGACGGTCTTTTCGGTGACCGTGGCAACAGGGACGACACCGCGGGTGATGGCGGCAGCGGCCTTAGCGGCGGCGAGCATATCCTCGGGACGGGTCGTCTCGGAGTAGGCATAGCCGGTCTTCTCTCCGCTGAGCACGCGGATACCGACGCCGTAGTCGGCGTGGAGCCCGCCGGAGGTTACCGCTCCGTCGCGGAGGGAGAACTGGCCATAGGTCGTATTCTCAAAAAAGAGGTCACACCAGTCCCCGCCGCTGCCGAGGCCCGTCGCGACGAGCTTTTCCAGCATCGGTTTCTCCACGCAGAAGAGGTTGAAATAGTGTGCCTTATCGTGTATCATCCTTTATTCCAATGCAAAGCGGCGGATGCTTTCGTAAAGCTCGGGATCCTTGACGATGGTCGCGGTCCCGCCCTTGGTCCCCTGCGCGATTTCGCGGAACGGGGGCACGGAGTTGTCCGCCAGGATCCAGCGGTCGCATAGCGGTGCATAGTCTTCGAAGAAGTACTTCTGCCCGCTCTTGTAGCGGCGCCGGATCGTTTCCTCGGGCACGTTGTGGCCGCCCGCGGCGACCCTGGAGCGAACGCGCTCGATCGCGAGGTCGGCCGAGCGCAGCCAGAAATAGAGCACCGTGACGAAGTAGCCCTGCTCCTGCGCCTCCCGCACCATCTTGAGGAGGGAACGCGTCGCAAGCGTCGTCTCGATGCAGAAATCCGCCTGGCGCTTGAACAGGAACTGGGTCTTGAGCAGCATCAGGCGGCTCGCCGCCACATACGCCCCCTCCGGATTGAAGGGGGCGATGCTTTTGGCGAATTCATCCGAGTTGACGTACTGGCTGCAGTCGAAGATCTCCGGCAGCATCGAATACGACGCCGTCGTCTTTCCACTGCCGTTGCAGCCCGATATGATGTACATTCTCGGCATAAATAAAACTTACTTTGTTGCGTCTTCGAGTTTCTTCATCATGATGAACATGAAGGCGGCGGAGAGGAGGCACAGTGTCAGGAACACGCACCAGACGCTCCACAGCGGCAGGCCGCCCCAGAGGAAGCCGCCGACGCTGACGAGGAGGTTGCCGATAGCGGTAGCCACGAACCAGCCGCCCATCATCATGCCCTTGTACTTCGGCGGGGCGACCTTCGAGACGAAGGAAATACCCATCGGGCTGAGCAGCAGCTCGCCGAAGGTGAGGATGAGGTAGATCAGCACCAGCACGAACGGGGAGGCGAAGGTCGCATTCTCATCACCAACAGCTGCTTCAGAGAGTACGGTATCCCGGCTTTTCTCGATCAGGTTCTGGGGCTTGTCGTACTTCTCGGCTTCTGCTTTCAGCATGGGAGTCAAATCTTCTTTATCCACGAAAATGGTGAGAACCTCTTCGTGGGTCTTATCTTCTACCTTCTGTACAAGTTCCCGAGCCTGAATGGCTTTGACATAGGGCTTCTGTTCATTCGGTGTATGTAGGCCGAGGGAAGCGAAGGCCATGATGCCGAAGGCACAGGCCGCGACGAGCATGCCGTATGCGATCTTACGCGGGGCGGACGGCTCCTTGCCCTTCTTGGCGAGACCGCCGAAGATGGCGAGCGACACAGGGGTCAGGGCGACGACATAGAACGGGTTGAACTGCTGGAAAATCGGGGCGCTGACGTTGACGGTGCCGGTGACGATCGTCGATTTGTAATAGAGGACGCCGAGGGCGGCGGCAATGGCGAGGCCGGAGATGATCTTGCCCTTCTTCTGCGTTTCCTTGTCGAAGAGACTGAACATGGCGTACACAATAACGATGACCATCACTAGGTTGATTACGTCGAAAGCCATGCTCGGGATACCGCTGATGCTGCGCTGGGTGAATTCATCGGCGAAGTAGGTCAGGGACAGGCCGTTCTGGTGGAAAGCCATCCAGAAGAAGATCACGACGAGGAACACGAGGCAGAGGGCCACGATGCGCTTCTTGGTGTCTTCCGGAGAGAGTTCCTGGACCTTTTCGGCGGCTTTGGCACCCTTCTTTTCGCCTTCCACGTCGCGGTAGAGCTTGCGGAAAGCGTAGTAGATGATGATGGAAACGATGAGGGAAGCGCAGGCGACGGCGAAGGAGAGGTGGTAGGAGGTATTCTCGCTCCAGCCCATGCTCATGCCCCATTCCTTCATCTTGATGGCGGCGGTCGGAGCGAAGAGGGCGCCGATGTTGATCGCCATGTAGAAGAGGGAGAAGCCGGAATCACGCTTGTCGGCGTACTTGGGATCGTCGTAGAGGTTACCGACCATAACCTGTAGGTTGCCCTTGAAAAGGCCGGTACCGAAACTGATCAGCAGCAGGGCCAGCATCATAAAGAGCAAGGCGACCGTGTCTCCACCCATCGGAATCGACAGGAAGAGGTAGCCGAAGAACATGACGGAGATGCCGATGACGACCATCTTGCCGAAACCGAATTTGTCGGCGAGGATACCGCCCACGAGGGGGAGGAAGTACACCATGCCGAGGAAGGTACTGTAGATGATGCCGGCGGTGCCCGGGCTGAGGCCGAAGTTTGCCTTCAGGAAGAGGGCGAAGACCGCGATCATCGTGTAGTAGCCAAACCGTTCACCGGTGTTGGCCAGCGCGAGAGGGAAGAGTCCCTTGGGTTGTCCTTTAAACATATGATTATTAATTAGTTGTTACGGATTTCTCGACTTCGCTCGAAATGACAGCTACTTGGTCGGGATGTTGGCAAGCACGGCCTTGAGGTAGTCCCAGGTGCGCTCGACGGAGGCGATGTTGACGCGCTCGTCGGGGGAGTGGGGGTAGCGGATGGTCGGGCCGACGGAGACCATTTCCCAGTTGGGGTACTTGGCACCCATGATGGCGCACTCGAGGCCGCCGTGGGTCGCCATGATCTTCATCGGGTGGCCATAGACCTTCTCGAACTGCTCCATCATGACCTTGTTCATCGGGGTGTCCAGTTTCGGACGCCAGCCGCTGTAGCCGCCGGCGAAGGAGACCTTGGCGCCTGCGAGCTCGAAGATGCAGCGGACGCGCTCGGCGAGGTCCATCTTAGCGCTGTCGACGGCGCTGCGCATCAGGGAGTGGACCTTGACATGGCCGCGCTCGGTGCGGACGATGGCCATGTTGATGGAGGTCTCGGTGAGGCCTTCCATGGAGCGGCTCATGCGGATCACGTTGGACGGGCAGGCGATCATGGCCTTGACCGCGTTCAGCATGACGCCGTTCTGGAGGTAGTATTTCGCTGCGGCGACGTCCTCGACGGCGAGGGCGGCGGACGGGTCGGACTCGGCGTACTCGGCCTTGACCTCGGCGAAGACGTTGTCGATCAGGCGCTTGGCTACTTCGATGTTCTCTTTCGGGAGTACGATTTCGGCCATGGCCTCGAACGGGATGGCGTTGCGGAGCGAGCCGCCGGTGAAGCTGACGACCTTGGCGCCGAAGTTCTCCATCAGCGGGAGAAGGATGCGGCAGACGACCTTGTTGGCGTTGGCGCGGTAGAGGGAGATGTCCATGCCGGAGTGGCCGCCCTGGAGGCCGGAGACCTTGACGGTCAGGCCCTTATAGCCGGCGGGAACGGCGACTTTTCGCACCTTCCAGTCGGCCTCGGCGTCGAGACCGCCGGCGCAGCCCACGCAGAGCTCGCCCTCGTCCTCGGAGTCGAGGTTGATGAGGAT
>CAMKRY010000039.1 GCA_946415345.1 uncultured Bacteroidales bacterium
GGTCCAGCACCTTGAGGTCCTCGAATTCGTATTCGTTGTCCAGGACGTTGAACAGCCCCTCCCGGGCGAAGTCCGTGGTCGGACGCGCCTTATAGCCGGGCGGCGGGAGAATGGTCCTGCCGCGGAGGGTGCCGCCGATAATTCTCATAGCGTCCCGACAGCCTTGAAATAACGGTAGAGGGACATTTCCTCGGCCGGCCCAAGGGGCGTACGGAACCAGACCGCCGAAGCTTCGGGATTGATCTGCAGTCGCTTGACGGCGAGGAAGAGATAATACTCGGCCGTCGTGAAATCCGGGGCCGGATAGGAATTGGCCAGCAAGAGGGTCTTCCCCTGGGCAATGGCCAGGTAGAGCCGCCCGTCGGCATGGGAAGCCACGATGCGGTTGTACTCCGGAACATCTCCAAGCGCCCGCAGGAGGAACCAGATCTCCGGGAGGACCTCCGCCGACAGGCTCTGGGCGATGACCTTGGAGAGAGTCTCCCCTACCGACAGGGAATAGACCAGCTTCGCCCCGAACTGCGGCACGTCGCAGGTACGGACCTCATCGCCGGTCGCCAGGTCGCAGACCTCCGCCAGGGCTTCCCTTTCCTCGCCGGGCAGCAGGAAAGCCGCCGGTACGAGAGCGAATTTCGGCGTCACGAGAGCGATTTCCGCTCCGGCATAACGCCGCTGCAGCTCCGGGGTCGTGAAGACCGTGCCGGGACCGAGCCAGTCCGCCGACGCGGAGACGACGGCGCCGTCAGGGGCCTGCACCTTAAAAGAATATCCACTCAAGGAGACTTGAATGGATATCCTATTGTTGCTCTGGATGTCCGGATCCATGGGCCGCGGAGATTACTTCCAGTTACCGTTGCCGTTGTTGAACTCGAAGTCGCCGCCGATCTGCAGACCGGTGCGCTGGTCGCGGGCGTGGAGGGTGTCATTCGGATCCACGATGCCGCTCTTCGGACGGTCGTGGTCGAATTTGAGGCGGTCCTTGCACCAGGCGCGGATTTCGTTCTCATCCAGACCGGTGAGGAGGTCCTCATACGGGATCTTCACCTCATAGACCGGAACGCTGCTACCTGTCTCGTCGTCCTCGACATGGGCCCAGTAGCTGATCTTCTTGCCGCCGGAGAACGGAACAAACTCGAGGGAGTCGATGACGAAGTCCGTGCGATCCGCAAAGAGCTGCGTGTGAACGGGCTGGAGGATCGGAACCTTGAACTGGAGGTCCTTGTACAGGACGGTATCCGTCAGATAGTAATCGCGGTAGAGGCTCATGTTGAGGGAGTCGTTCTTGCGCTCAAGCTCGGTCTTGCCGAATTTGATTTTCTGACGTTCGTACTTCTTGAGGATTTCCTGTTTGATCTTTTCGGTCTTCTCCATAGCGATCGTGTCGGTCAGGGAACCGTTCTCGTACATCGTGGCGATGCTCTGGTTGAGATAGAAATCCTTCAGGACGGCGAAGGTGTCCTGATAGACGCCATAGCGGTTGTAATAGGCCTTTTCGAGCTCACGGATGTCGCTCAGGCGCTGGATGGCGACGGCCTCGCGGGCCTCGCGCTCGGTACCGAAATCGATCGTGCCCTTGACATTGCCGACGGCGCGGTAGCCGAGATAGCAGGCGGCCGCCAGAAGAAGGACCTCGAGGGTAATTTTGACAGGTTTGTTCATATAGTGGTTGTTTTGTTATTATCGCTATCGCCCATTACGGGAAAATACAGTGGACAAAGTTAGGAAAATCATTTATGAAATGCAATATTTTTTGTAAATTTGCACCGGAAAAAATTGGGAATGGATAGTCTGGACCTGCATACCTGCGCCGAGTTTGACCGGTGGATCGACGACGCCGGCACCATCACCCTGACCGCGCATACTTTCCCCGACGGCGACGCCCTCGGAAGCACGGTCGCGCTGTGCAGCTACCTGCGGGACTGCCGCGGCAAGAACGCCGCCGTCATCCTCCCCAACCCCTATTCCGACGACATCGCGTTCATCGCCGAAGACGCTCCCGTCCTTTCCTACAGCCAGTCCCGCGAGGAAGCGGACCGCCACATCGGGCGCTCGGATCTGATCATCTGCATGGACTGCAACGCCTTCAACCGCACGGAAGGCCTGCAGGATATCCTCTCCGCCGCGAAGGTCCGCAAGGTCCTCATCGACCACCATCTCGGCCCCGACCGCGACGCATTCGGTCTCGTCTTCTCGACGCCCGACATTTCCTCGACCTGCGAGCATCTGTTCTGGATCCTGCTTCGGATGCATGACATGGCCGGGGATGCCGCCAGGCTGCCCGAAAAGGCCCGGACCGCCCTTCTGGCCGGCATGACGACAGACACCAACAATTTCGCCAATTCCGTCTTCCCGTCGACCTTCGAAATGGCCTCGGCCCTGCTCGCCGCGGGAACCGACCGCGAAGCCGTTCTCTCCAAACTCTACAACAGCTACCGGGAAAACCGCATCCGCCTGATCGGCTACCTCCTCGGAGAAAAGCTCCGCATCACGGAACATGGCGCCGCCGTCATGATCCTCAACGCGGAGGAATACCGCCGCTTCCAGCTGCGCGAAGGAGAAAGCGAGGGCATCGTCAACATGCCCCTGGCGATCCGCCGCGTCCGCCTTTGCATCTTCCTGAAGGAATACGCCCAAGACGGCAATTTCCACATCTCCATCCGCTCCAAGCGCGGGACCAGTGCCGCCAGCTTCGCCCGTGAATACTTCCATGGTGGCGGCCACGAACTCGCCGCCGGCGGCCGGCTCTATTATCCCCAGGACATCGCCGCGCCGGAAGACGCCGAAGCCTATGTCCTGTCCTGCCTCGACCGGTTCCTCCAAGCATGATTCCCCGCCTCCTCATATCGCTTCTCGCCATCACGGCCTGCCTCTCCTGCACGAAACAGCAGGTGCAGGCCAGTTATGACAAGCAGGAGACCATGATCGACAATTTCGTTACGGCGCAGCTCAAGAACGAAGGCACTTACGCCGTCTACAACAAGGGCTCGGTCCGCCTCGTCACGGTCAAGGGCGAGGGCACGGATTCCCTGGCGACCGACGGCGTCGTATCCTATTATTACGCCCTCTACCGCCTCACCTCCTCCCCGATCAGCAGCTCGAATCTCATCTCCACGAACAACGCCGAAATCGCCGGCTCATCCTGGACGCTCAGCGACGAAAACGCCTTTGAGATTATCACCGCTAAACTGGACGAAGCCGACTACGTGGAAGGTCTCCGCAACGGTTTGGCAGGCGTACGTGACGGCCAGGAATGCTACATCCTCTTTTCCGGGAAATATGGTTTCGGGGACCGCATCCATGGCACGATTCCTGCAAATTCGGGCCTGGTCTACCACATCTGGGTATCCAGCATTTCGAACGAATGATTATGAAGAAAAGTACGACATATAGCCTCCTTCTTCTCGGTATCCTCCTGAGCGCCTCCTGCGCCAAGGAGGCGACCGAAGACTCCACCGCCGCGGCCGAGCGCCGCGTCAACTCCTGGATCAGCGTCCATTGCCCCGACGCGACGCAGACGGATAACGGCATCTGGATCCTGGAAGAAACGCCCGGCACCGGCGACACCTGGGACCTCGAAGGAAAAGGCATCGCTTACGTCTCCGTGACGACCAGCGACCTCGACGGCAACATTTCCTCCACCACCGACGAAGACATCGCCCGGCAAATCGGTTCCTGGTCGAGAAACGGCAGCTACGGCCCCTCCATCTGGTACGTCAGCAGCGGCGCCCTTCCGGATGCTTACGGCTACATCCTCGACGGCATGCGCATCGGCGGGACCCGCAAGGCCCTCCTCCCCTCGTGGACCCTCTCCAAGGGCAGCAGCCATACCATCATGGACCTTCGTTTCGACTTCCAGTCGGACAACATCGTAGATTACCAGGTCGAACGGCTCAAGGAATTCTCCGCCCGCTACATGGCCAATGAGGACTCCACCTTCTACAACGCCGTGGACGGCGACCGTTTCGGTTTCTATTTCCACCGTCTTCGCGAGGCCGAGATCCTGGAGGAAATGCCCTCCGACACGACCGTATACGTCAATTACATCGGCCGCCGGCTCGACGGCGTCGTCTTCGACACGACCATCGCCGACACCGCCAAGTTCTATGGCATCTACGACAGCTCGAAGACCTACGCCCCGATTCCCGTCTACTGGGGCGAGACCTACGACGACATCAAAATCACCTCGTCCAAGAGCGATGCCGTGGACGGCTTCCAGATGGCCCTCTGGCACATGCACCCCGGTGAAAAGGCCATCACCGCCTTCTACTCGGTCCTCGGTTACGGATCCTCCGGCAGCGGTTCATCCATCCCCGCCTACGCACCCCTGAGTTTCACCATCGATATGGTGGAGGAGCCGTAGGATGGCTCACGGCGGCGCACCGACAGAACTGGGCACCCTGAGCGTCACGACGCTGCTCAGGCGCTTCGCCATCCCCGCCATCATCGCGATGACGGCCTCTTCCCTCTACAACATGATCGACAGCGCCTTCCTCGGGCACATTCCCGGGACGGGCGGCCTGGCCATAGCCGGCGTCACGATCTGTTTCCCGCTGATGAACATCTCGACGGCCCTCGGCACCCTGGTCGGCGTCGGCGCATCGACGATGATTTCCGTCCTCCTCGGGCAGAAGAATTACCAGTCGGCGAATCGCGTGCTCGCCAATGAACTGACCCTCAACGTCATCGTCGGTGCGGTTTTCACCCTGTTCTGCCTCCTGTTCATGGATCCGGTCCTGCGCCTGTTCGGCGCCAGCGAGACCGTCCTCCCCTACGCCCGGGACTACATGCTGATCATCGCCCTGGGCAACATCGTCACGCATCTCTATTTCGGCCTCAACAGCGTCATCCGCGCCGAGGGAAATCCGACCCTGGCGATGAAGCTGACCCTCTTCACTGTCAGTTCCAACGCCGTGCTGGACTACCTGTTCATCTACCCCCTCGGCATGGGCATCCAGGGCGCCGCCCTCGCGACGGTTCTCTGCCAGCTGATGGCCCTGTGCTACGTGATGAAATACTTCTTCAACCAGGAGAAACTGCTGCATTTCCCCAAGAGCAGGCCCCTCCAGCTGGACTGGCGCATCGCCAAGGACTCCCTCGCCGTCGGCATGGGCCCCTTCCTGATGAACCTCGCCAGCTGCATCGTCGTCATCCTCATCAACAAGCAGCTCGGCAAGTACGGTTCCGACCAGGCCATCGCCGCCTATGGCATCGTGAACCGGATCAGCTTCCTTTTCATCATGGTGACCATGGGCTTCAACCAGGGCATGCAGCCGATCGCCGGCTATAACTACGGCGCCCGGCTCTATTCCCGCGTCCGCCAGGTCTACCTGCGCGCAGCCATGTGGGCTACCGTCGTCATGTGCGTCGGTTTCTGCGTCGCCATGTTCATTCCCCACCTGGTCGCCGGCATCTTCACCTCCAATCCGGACCTCCAGAATATGGCAGCCCACGGCCTTCGGATCATGAACTGCGCCTTCCCCATCATCGGTTTCCAGATGGTCACGACGAACCTCTTCCAGTGCCTTGGCATGGTCGGGAAGTCCATCTTCCTGTCCCTGTCGCGCCAGCTCCTGTTCCTTCTGCCGTGCATCTACTTCCTTCCGGAACTCCTCGGCGGATCGGTGGACGGCGTCTGGTACAGTTTCCCCATCGCCGACGCGGTGGCTGCCGTCGTCACCGGCATTCTCGCCATCGGTCTTCTCCGCAAACTCAGCGCCCTGCAGGACGGGGACTCCCCCGCTTCGCTCGGCAGCAAAATCCAATAGATTATGGGTCACACGGTCATTACCATAGGACGGCAGTTCGGCAGCGGCGGCGGCATGGTCGCCATCGAGGTCGGCAAACGCCTCGGCATCCCCGTCTACGACAACGAACTGATTTCCCGCGCCGCCGAGGAAAGCGGCTTCTCGAAGGAACTCTTCACCCGCAGCGACGAGAAGCGCAGTCTCTTCTCGCTTTCCGGCTTCTTCGCCCCCTGGCGCAACATTCACGGCGGCGAGAGTTTCATCGGCGACGACGCCATGTTCAAGATCCAGAGCGACGTCATCCGCGAAATCGCGGAGAAGGGACCGGCCGTGCTGATTGGCCGCTGTTCCGACTACATCCTCAGGGACATGGAAACGCTCGACGTCTTCGTCAGTGCCCCGATGGAGTACCGCATCCGTCGTATCTGCGAGCGGGAAGGCCTGAATGAAAAAGAGGCCGAAGCCTTGATTCTCCGCAAGGACAAGACCCGTTCGACCTACTACAATTACTATACGCTCGAGACCTGGGGCGAGGCCGCCGGCTATGACCTCTGCATCGACAGCTCCATCCTCGGCATTGAGGGAACGGCCGATCAGATTATCGCCTTCGGCAGGGCGGCAGGGAGGATCCGGGGATGAAAATAGCCGGAATCGAACTGCCGAAATGGGCCCCGTATGCCGCTGCAGCGGGGATTGTAGCCGTCATTCTCATCATCTTCACGGCCACGGGCGGGTTCAGCAGCAAAGAAGAAGCCTCCTCCGCGCCCCGGCGGATACCCTTCAACGAGCACCTGACCAACGACCTGTCCGAATTCGAAGGCATGCAGCGCCTCGACCGCGAAATGAATACCTTCATGTCCTACTGGCACCTTCGCGGCGTGACCCTCGCCGTCATGCGCCACGACTCGCTGCTCTTTGTACGCGGCTACGGCTATGCCGATTCCCTGGCCCTCGAGCCCATGGAGCCGCGCCACATCATGCGCATCGCCTCCGTGTCGAAACTCGTCACCGCCATCGGCGTCATGAAACTCCAGGAAGAAGGCCGCCTCAAACTCTCCGACAAGGTCTTCGACCCCGAAACCGGCATCCTCGGCAAGGCCGCCTACTGCGAAAAGATCCGCGACAAGCGCTACTACGACATCACGGTCGAGCACCTGCTGCGCCATGAAGGCGGGTTCTCCCAGCGTCTCGGCGACCCGATGTTCACGACCCTCCAGCTGATGAAACGCAACGGCCTCACCGAGGCGCCCGATCCGGAGACGCTGATGGACACCCAGATGGAAAACCGGCTCCGCTACGATCCCGGCACGACGAAGGACTACTCCAATTTCGGCTATTTCGTCCTCTCGCTCGTCATCGAAAAGGCAGCCGGACAGAGCTATGAAGACTATATGCAGGAGCATGTCCTCCACCCGGCCGGCTGCTGGGGCTTCCGCATCGCCGAAAACGCCCTGGAGGACCGCCAGCTCAACGAAGTCCGCTATTACGCGACCGACAAGGACACGCTCTACTTTGAGTACAACGGCTCGGGCCGGAAAGTGGAGCGCTGCTACTCCAACGACGTCAAGGGCCTGATGGGCGCCGGCGCCTGGGTCGCTTCGGCAGCTGAATTGGCGCGTCTGGTCGCCTCCGTCGACGGAGATCCCCGCGTTCCCGACATCCTTTCCCAGGAAAGCGTTCGCGCGATGACCCGCAGCTATGAGAAGCGCTACTCCCTCGGCTGGAACGAGACCGACCCCAAGATCGGCTGGGTCCGCACCGGCACCCTCTCCGGCACCAACGCCCTCGTCAAATACTTCCCTGACGGCGAATGCTGGATCCTCCTGACCAACACGGCCACCTGGAAAGGGCCCGGCTTCTCCAAGAAGACCGCCGCCAAATTCTCCGAATGGCGCCAGCGCTACTCCGCCAAACTCCCGAAACAGGATCTTTTTGAAGTTGAATAATACGACTAACGTCCCAAAAAATGGGACGTTAGTTTCGTTCTAGGCGGATATTTCGACCAACGTCCCTGTTTTTGGGACGTCAGGCCCACTTACTTCACGGACATCACCGCGGAAGCGATGGAGTTGAGCTTTACCTCGACGGAATCGGCGCGGGAAGCAAGGATGCAGGGGACCTTGGTGCCCACGACAAAGCCGGCCTGGCCGACACCGTTGCAGAGCTTGGAGTTGGTCTTCCAGAAGACGTTCGCGGACTCGATGTTCGGGAAGAGCATGCAGTCGGCGTCGCCGGCGACGGGGCTCTGCAGCTTCTTGATCTCGACGGATTCCTTGTCGATGGCGACATCCAGGGCCAGCGGACCATCTCCGATGCAGCCGGGGATCTGGCCGCGGTCGCACATCTTGGCGAGCATGGCGCCTTCGATGCAGGCGGGCATGGAGTCGAGCATCTGCTCGGACGCGGCGATGAAGGCGATCTTCGGCTTCTCGACACCGAAGGACTTGGCGGTGCTGATCAGGTAGCCGGCGAGTTTGACCTTCTGGCGGAAGTCCGGAGCGGGGATGACAGCCATGTCGGAGAGGAACATGAGTTTGTGGTAGTTGGGGTTGGAAATAACGCCGACGTGGCTCAGGACGCCCTTCGGAGGCAGGAGACCCTGCTCCTTGTTGAGGATGGCGCGGAGGAACTTGTCGGTCGAGCAGAGGCCCTTCATGAGGACGTCGCCCTCGCCGTCATGGACCATGCGGACGGCCTCGGCGACAGCCTTGAGCTCGTTCTTGATGTCGACGACGGTGAATTTCTTACTGTCGATATGGTGCTCGTCGCAGACTTTGGCGATGAGGTCGCTGTCACCGACGAGGGTCACGGTTACGAAACCCTTGTCGCTGGCGATGGCGGCGGCTTCGATGGAATGGGAATCGACACCCCAGGCGACGACCATGCGCTTGCAGATCTTCTTGGCCTCGAGTTCGACGAAAAGGTCGTTGAAATTGCGGATCATAGTGTATAAGTCAATTATGCGGTTAATCTATTCCTGGGCGTCCTGCACGAGATGCATCGTGTCGCGGGCGATGACGAGCTCCTCGTTGGTCGTCACGAGGGCGGCCTTGACGGCGGAGTCCGGGGTGGTGATGATGGCGTCCTCGCCCCAGGCGGTGTTGGCTTCGGCGTCGATCTTGAGACCGAGATAGCTGAAATTCTGGAGCACGCGGCGGCGCAGGCGCTCGTTGTGTTCGCCGATACCGCCCGTGAAGACGATGAGGTCCACGCCGTTCATCTCGGCGATGTAGGAGCCGATGATCTTGATCATGTCGTGGCTGAGCTTCTTGAAAACGAGCTTGGCCTTGGCGTCGCCGGCTTCGGCGAGATCGTCCATTTCCCGGCAGTCGGAGGTCTTGCCGCCGCTCATGCCGAGGAAGCCGGACTTGCGGTTGAGGATGGTCGTCATCTCGTCGGGCGTGGCGCCGAGCTTCTTCATGAGATAGAGGACGGCGTTGGCGTCGATATTGCCGACGCGGGTGCCCATGATCATGCCCTCGAGCGGGGTGAAGCCCATGGAGGTCTCGAAGGACTGGCCGTTCAGGACCGCGCAGATGGAACTGCCGGCGCCGATGTGGCAGGTGATGATCTTGGAGTTGTTGATGTCGAGGCCGGCCATCTTGGCGCCCTTGTTGGCGACGAACTGGTGGGAGGTGCCGTGGGCGCCGTAGCGGCGGACGCGGTATTTCTCATAGTATTCGTACGGCAGGGCGTACATATAGGAGTAGGCGGGAATCGTCTGGTGGAAGGCGGTGTCGAAGGTCACGACCTGCGGGACAGTCGGGAGCACGGCGGTGATGGCCTCGATGCCGAGGAGGTGGGCCGGGTTGTGGAGCGGGGCGAAGTCGCAGCAAAAGCGGATTTTCTCGATGACGTCCTCATTGACGATGGCACTGGAGGAGAAGAATTCGCCTCCCTGAACGATGCGGTGGCCGACCGCCTCGAGATCCTCGAGAGATTTGAGGACACCCGTCTTCGGGTTCGTCAGTGCCTCCAGGACCAGGCGCATACCCACCTTGTGGTCCGGAATCGGGCACTCGGTGACTTCCTTCTCGCCGCCCTTCGGGGCATACTGGATGAGGGCCGTCGGGAGGCCGATCTTCTCTACGATGCCCTTGGCGATGAGATCATAGACATCGTCGCTTTTCATGTCAAGGAGCTGATACTTGATGGAGGAACTTCCACAGTTGATTACCAGAATGATCATAATTATGAGGTTTGTTAGATTTATTGTCTGTCGAACTCACAAATATACAAAATATTTGTTACATTAGCGATAGAAAAAAGTCTGATATGGATGCGGCGCGGGATATCGTGGGAGTTTCCCTCTTACTAACGACAGGAGTTGCGGCAGGAGCCCTGCTGCAGGGGGCCGGCATGTCCTCTGGATGGGCCCTGGGGCTCTGCTTTTCGCTGCCTGTACTTTTGGCCTTGACCGGCTGGCTGCTGTGGCGATTCCGCCGCCGCAGCCTCCTTGCTGCTTTGCTGGTCATGCTGGGGCTCTGGCTCTTCCTGACGGAGAGCCGCTACAATGCTCTTTCGCCGGGACCCGGCCCCATTGAGAGGCTTGGACAGCGCTGCAAGGCCGGTTTTATCGCTCTTGCGGACAGCATTCCGTTCGAAGATCCGGAGACGGGCCCCGTCGTCAAGGCCCTGACCACCGGCGACCGCAGCGATCTGTCCCGGGAGACCGTCGCCGTCTTCCGCAGCAGCGGCGCCTCGCACATCCTGGCCCTTTCGGGGCTCCATCTGGGCATCCTCTACGCGATCCTGGCCTTCTTCTCCTCCGCAGCCGGGGGCAGCCGCGCCGGGCGCCGGATCCGCTATGGCCTTATCGTCGGCCTTTCCGGGATCTATGTTTTCATTACCGGCGCATCGCCGTCGCTGGTGCGGGCTTTCCTCTTCATCTTCCTATCCGAGACCGCCCGCCTGACCCGCCGCAAAACCAGCCTCCTGGGATCTCTCTTCGGTGCATTAACCCTCCAGCTGGCCTTTCATCCCGGGGCTGTCACCTCCGTCGGCTTCCAGCTTTCCTATCTCGCCATGACGGGCATCGCCCTGCTCTATCCGCCCCTCAAGCGACTCTATCCCGGCGAGGAGGGACGCTGGAAAAGTCCCGCCCGATACATCTGGAATGCGGCGGCTTTGACCATCTCCTGCCAGGCGACGACCGCCCCGCTGGCCTGGTGGCGATTCCACACTTTCCCTCGCTACTTCCTCCTGACCAATCTCCTCGCCCTGCCCCTGACGAGCCTGGTGATGGGCGTCGCCGCCCTGACACTGTTTGCTGCCGCACTGGGCTGGTACCCCTCAATAATCATCAAGGCCACGGACGCGCTCGTCCATGGCCTTGTATGGGTGCTGACGGTGATCAGCGGGATGTAAACTACCAGCGGCCGGATGCGCCGCCACCGCCGAAGGAGCCGCCGCCGAAACCGCCGAATCCACCGCCGAAGCCGCCGCTGTGGCCGCCTCCCCAGCCGGAGCCGGAAGAGGAGCCGCCGCCGTAGCCGGGGCCGAACCAGATGAACGGTCTGCGGCTGCCGCCTGTGCCATCACAGTCGGACATATTGCTGCCGCCTCCCCCCTTCTTGTACATGATGGATACGACGACAACGAAGATGACCAGGGGAAGGAAGAAACCGAGCAGAACGGCCCAGCCGGAGGGATCCTCCTTGCTGCGCGGCTCGGAAATCTCGCCGCTGGCGAGTTTCATGAGCTGGTCGCAGGCGTTGGAGATACCTTTATAATAATCCTCCTCCTTGAAAGCGGGGATCATCTCATTATCAATGATGCGGCGACAATAGGCGTCCGTAATGGCCCCTTCGAGACCATAGCCGACCTGGATAGTCACTTCTCCCCCGCCGTCGCTGTTCTTGGGCTTAATCAGCACCACGACACCGTTGTTGATGGACTTTCCGACACCCCATTTGCGGCCCAGCTCGAGCGCGAATTCCTCCACGGCATAGCCGTCCAGGGAACTCACCGTCACGACGGTAATCTGGTTGGACGTCGAGTCATCAAAGGCGACGAGGATCTGTTCCAGTTCGTCGGCTCGGCTTCCGAGCACACCCGCGAAGTCATTGACCAGGCGCGGCGGATTGGGCACAGCGGGAATGCCCCGCTGCACGGCCTTGGCCGGCTCCGAGGACGAGGATCCGGATGAACTGCCGCAGCGGACCAGCCCGCTGAAGACAGCTCCCATGAAAATGACTGACAGGATCAGCCAGAAGATATTTCCGCCTTTGCTATTCACTGAGGAGGTCGCCTACATTCGGGGTGGCTTTCTCTGCCTCCGAGGCCTCAAAATAGGCTTTCTTCTCGAAGCCGAAGAGGGAGGCGAGGATGCTGTTTGGGAAGCGGCGGGTAGACTGGTTGTACTCTTTTGTAGCCTTGATCCAGTCCCGTCGTGCTGTTGTGATGCGGTTCTCCGAGCCTTCCAGTTGGGCCTGGAGGTCCTTAAACACTTCAACCGCCTTCGGGTTGGGATAGTTCTCCGCCACAGCGATAATTTGACGCATCGATGCGCCCATCTTGTCCTGAGCCTCAAAATAAGCCTTCATTTGCTCAGGCGTAGCATTATTGAGATCAAGGGACGCTTTTGTCACAGCGGCACGCGCCTCAGTTATGCCTTTGAAGAGATCCTCCTCGTAATTCGTATACTTCTTGACAGACTCAACAAGGTTGGGGATGAGGTCTGCACGGCGTTTATAAGCATTGTCAACTTCACTGATAGTCTCGGAGACCTTTTCGTCCTTGCTGACGAGGCCGTTGTAACCGGCAATGGCCCAAATGGCGATAACGGCGACAATGCCGAGGATAATCCAAGTAGATTTTTTCATATAGCTTTCTGTTTAAATTATTTCACACAACGGACGGAAAGCGCAAGGCTTCCGGTGTCCCCGCTCCCGAGATAGACCTCCGGACGATGGACGTTAAAGTAGCGGTAATAGGCACGGTCCGTTCCGGCGGCGTCGGCCGTCCAGAAGGCGGCGGACTGGCCGAAGGGCCGGAAGGAGCCGCCCGATGTCTCATACAGGCTGGCGTATCCGGCGGGGAGGGCGCAGAAACCCACGGCGTCGGTGATGCTCACCTCGGGCCAGTATTCCCAAAGCGTCACGGTATTGAGCCGGCCTTTGCTCATCAGGGAACCGGATCCTGTCGGGAAAGTATCGCCCGCAGCGACCGTCGTTCCGGCGGCTTCGCTCACCAGGGCAGCCCATTCGGCGTCGGTCGGCAGACGCCATCCGTCCGGACAGGCCGTCAAGGCGTCCTTCTGGGTGTAGTAACGGCCGAAGACCGGATCCGCGGCATCGCAGCCGTCATAGCTGGCGCCGGCTCCGGCATAGCGCAGATTCTCGCGCATCCAGTCGAGACCACCCATATGGCCATAGGCGTAGCGGGCACCGTCCCGGGCATCCGTCAGATGGGGATCCGTCGCATCGATGCCCATCTCAGTCAGGGACCTTTCGGGATGGAGAATCTCAAAGGAAAGACTGCCGAAAGAGGGATAATACTCCTGGGCGAAGGTCGTCACCGTCAGGGTGAAACGGCCGATCGTGTCGGGAATGGTATAGGTAAAATGACCGTCTCCGCCATCCAGCCTCTCATACTTGGAGGTGTCGCGTTGGGTCTTGATCTCGGAGACCGTCCAATAATAGCCGAACGGCAGGTCATCCGGATGGGAGATACCCGTCGGGGTCACCGACAGGACATCACCGGCCTTCACATAAGACGGGATGCTGAAACGGACGCTGCCGTCCAGGTAATTGGCCGTTGTCGTGCTGCTGTCCTTCGAACAGGAAGCGCTCATCATGAGAGCGGCAGTCAGCGCTGCAACGGCGGGAATCCAAACTTTCATTCTCTATTATCGTGTGTTCAATCTGCAAATATCGAAAAAATTGACGGATTTCCATAGGAAATACCCTATCTTTGTAAGCAAATAATTTGCCAATGAGACGCATTTCCGCCCTGATAGCCGGTCTTTTCCTTCTAGCCCTGTCGATTCTGCCATCCTGTCAGTCCCGGCCGGGTCATGGAGAATACTACGAAATCACCGGCTACGCCCAGGGCGGCGTGTACTCTGTCAAGCTCCGCACCGACGGCTGCGACCTCTCCCCGGAGGCCCTCAAAACGGGCATCGATTCTGTGCTGACGCTCATTGACACCACACTGTCAGGCTATAATCCCGTCTCCCAGATCTCCCGTTTCAACGCCGGCGAGACCATCCGCCCCAATGATCTTTTCCTCAGCATGTATGAACGGGCCTACGCCTTTTGGGAGCAGTCAGGAGGCGTGCTCGATTTCGCTGCCGGACCGCTGTTCGACGCCTGGGGATTCGGTTTCCGGGAAGGGAACGAACTTCCTGACGATGACGCGGTTTCAGCCATCCTGGCCGGCTGCGGGATGGGACGGCTCCGCGCCGATATCCGCGCCGCTGTCCGGGAAGACGGCACGCTGACCGCGGCCGACCTGCTGCGGGAGCCCGGCACCCTCCCCCGCCTCAAC
>CAMKRY010000040.1 GCA_946415345.1 uncultured Bacteroidales bacterium
AAGCACGTCGTCGTCATCTTCAACCCCGCCGACGTCACGGCCCTCACCGCCCTCATCCACTCCGGCCTGAAGCCCGAGCAGCTGACTTCCCTTGCGGCGCTTGACAGCACCCGCCTCCAGGAAGCTCTCGCGCAGGAATTCAACGTTCCCCAGTGGAAGGTCACCGGCGCCCACACCTACGGCGGCCACGGCGAGGCCATGGCAGTCTTCGCCTCCCAGGTCAAGATCGACGGCAAGCCTCTCTATGAAATGGGCCTGACGACCGAGCGCTTCTCCGAAATCAAGCACGAGACCGTCCAGGGCGGCAGCAACATCATCAAACTTCGCGGACGCAGCTCCTTCCAGAGCCCTGCCTACCAGGCCGTCAAGATGATCGAGGCGGCGATGGGCGGCGAGAAATTCACCTGGCCGGCCGGCACCTATGTCAACGAGGGCAAGTATGAGAACGTCTTCATGGCCATGCCGACCGTCATCGACGCCACCGGCTGCCACTACACCATGCCCGAGGGCACGGCCGAGGAAATGGCCGCCCTCAACGCTTCCTACAACCACCTCTGCAAGATGCGCGAGGAGATCATCAACCTCGGCATCATCCCTGCCGTCGGCAACTGGAAGCACGAGAATCCCAATCTGTAGGGATTCCCCTCAGTTATCAACCGAACGGTCCGGAGCTTCTGCCCCGGACCGTTTCGTTTATAATGCCGCCGCGATTGCGCGAGAAATAAATTCATTCAAGCTGATGCCCTGTCTGGCCGCTGTTTCAGCAGCTTTACTGTGCATTTCCGGGGTCATTCTGACAATGAGTTTCCCGCTTTTAGGAGTTTCTGGCTTTATTCCATCTTCTTTGCAACTATTCAAATAGAAATCAATCCCTTCTTCGAAATCTTTCTTTAATGCTTCAATCGTAGCTCCTTCGAAGATAATCCCATTATGGCGCAAACCGATAACATGGCCCGCATAATAGTGCTCATCCTCATCGTATTCCGCCTCTCCCGTATACCCTTTGTAGTACAGTACTCCTTTGAATTTCATAACTATAATAACTTTGCTTGTTTCAATGCAATATATATTCTTTTAACCACAATTCTTTTGAGGATATTGCCAGGGTGAGGCTTGTGGATGGTTATCTTATTATTCCCATCACTAAACTCCACTCTCGAACCCGAAGTCGCTCCTTTATTGTTCAATTCAAATCCGAGAGAAGCTAATAACCGTACGATTTCCTCAAACGTAAAGTCATTCGGCAGCGATTTGAATCGTTTGATTAGTTTCTTTTTCGTACTCATTGCAAAGATACTATAAATGATATCATAATCCAAATATTACTGCGGGACGGTGATGCTTTGCCGGTCGAGGAAGCGGTAGGAGGCGGCCTCGGCGATGTGGGCGGGGAGGATGTCCGCCTCGGCGGCGAGGTCGGCGATGGTGCGGGCTATCTTGATGATGCGGGTGTAGGCGCGGGCGGAAAGCCCCATCTTGTCAATGAGTTTTTCCATGAGGTCGTTACAGGCGGCGCTGAGGGGACAGAGTTTCTCCAGCAGGGGACCGTTCATCTGGGCGTTGGTGAACAGGCCGGTCCCGGCGAGGCGGCGGGCCTGGATTTCCCGGGCGGCCAGCACCCGGGCGGCGACAGCCTCGGACGGCTCGCTTTTGACGCGTCGCACCAGTTTGGCCGTGTCGACCGGATGGAGCCATAAATGGATGTCGATACGGTCCATAATGGGACCCGACAGGCGCGAGAGATAGGCTTCGCGCTGGCCGACGGTGCAGCTGCAGCGCTCGCCTTCACCATAATAGCCGCAGGGGCAGGGGTTCGACGCGGCGACGAGCATGAAGTCGGCCGGGTATTCAATCTTGGCCTTGAGACGGGAGATGACGACTTTGCGGTCCTCGATGGGGCCGCGCAGCGACTCCAGCACCTTCTTGGGCATTTCACACATCTCGTCGAGAAAGAGGATGCCATTCTGCGCCAGGGAGACCTCCCCGGGCATGATGTTCTCGCCCGTCCCGCCGCCGATGATGGCGGGGAGGGAGGCGGTGCCATGGGGTGCCCGGTAGGGGCGCGTGCGCATCAGTCCGTAGCGCGACCCCCGTTTCCCGGCGACGGAATAGACCTTGCTCGTAACGAGCGCCTCGGCGAGGTTCATCTCCGGAAGAATGCCCGGCAGGGCCTTGGCGAGCGAACTTTTTCCGCTGCCGGGGGCGCCGATCATAATTACATTGTGTCCCCCACTGGCGGCGATTTCCAGGCCGCGCTTGGCGCCTTCCTGCCCGATGATATTCCCGAAATCCACGGCCGGGGCGGGTCGCTTCCGTCCCTGTTCCGCCAGACGGCGGAATTCCGGCGTATTCCAGATGAGATGCCGGTCAAATCCGATTTCCTGCATCAGGATTTCCAGCACGTCGTCGAGGGTCTTGACGCCGTAAATCTCCGTATCGCGGCAGTCGGCGGCCTCCAGGGCGGACTGCAGCGGCAGGATGCAGCCCCGCCGTCCGCTCGCCATGGCGAGTTCCGTGATGGGCAGAGCGCCGGGAATCTCCCGGATGCTTCCGTCCAAACCCATTTCCCCGAGGATGATATAGTCCTCCAGTCCGACGAGATGCCGTTGCTCCGAGGCCTGGATGATGCCAAGGGCGATGGGGAGGTCATAGCCACTGCCGCTTTTGTGGAGATCGGCGGGAGCCAGGTTGATGACGATTTTCTTGCCGGGGATGCGGAATCCCTTGGCCTGCAGGGCGGTAACGAAGCGGAGCAGGCTCTCCTTGACGGCTGCATCGGCCAGCCCGACGAGATGGATGCCCACTCCGCCGCCGACTTCAATCTCTACCAAAATGGGGACCGCCTCGATGCCGATGCACTTGGCGGCATGTACGTTCACGAGCATAATTCAATTATTTAATGTATCTTTGTGCCGCCATGAAGCAGCATTCCATCCTCATCCGGGACCTCGCCGATCTGTCCCGCGCGGCGAAAGCCTTCCTCTCCGAAATCGGAGAGAACCGCATCGTGGCCTTCTATGCCCCGATGGGCGCCGGCAAGACCACCTTTACGACCGCCCTTTGCAAAGAACTCGGCGTCCGGGAAGATGCCGTCAGTTCCCCGACTTTCGCCATCGTCAATGAATACCGGACGGCGACGGGCGAGCCCCTCTTCCATTTTGATTTCTATCGCATCGAGCGCCTGGAAGAGGCCCTCGATATCGGTCTCTACGACTACCTTGACAGCGGCTGCCTCTGCCTGATCGAGTGGCCGGAGAACATAGAGGACCTGCTCCCCGAGGAGACGCTCCGCGTCCATATCGCCGTCGGCGGCGACGGGAGCCGCACCCTTTCCTGGGAGGACTATTCGTAGACCACGCCGGTCAGGTATCCGTTCATCAACAGCGTCGTCATTTCCCCTTTGTTCCAGATTGCCGGGCAGTCGGGCGGCTGTGCCGTCAAGCCCACCCATGCCTCTTCTCCATTCATCCAGATGCAGGGCGGTCCCATCAGTGTCCACCGTCCTGCTTCCGGCCGGTCTACCGTTCCTTTCCAGCCGATGGCCGAAACACGCCCTTCGCGGTCAGACGCGACAAAACTGTTCCCTTCCATCACCGCTTCGACCCGGAAGCCGACGTTTGTATAGGCCCGCACATGCCCGTTCGTTTCCATGAGCGCATCATATTCCTCCCCATTGCCGGCCCGGTAGCGAAGCAGGATCCGGAATCCGCCTGCCTCGTCCGGCAGGATGCGCGCATGCACTGCCCGCAGGTTGGAGGGACTGAAATCGTTGTCACCGATGCAAAGCCGCAGCTGGTTCCCTTGTGTTGAGTAGACTGCCACCGGCTTCCTGTCGACCAGACGCAGGTCAAAGACCTTCTGCGGATCCCGGAGGCTGAGTTCCTCCACGCTGCCGTCTTCCCAGAGGCAGAAACGCCCGCCGGCCGTGCTGAAGCCGAAGCTGATGCCCCCGTCCAGACAGAGTGCGCCGCTGCGGAACACTCCGCTGCCGGGCTCGCCGAAAAGGGTTCCCGTCGGTTCCTCATGGATGATTTTCCCGTCTATCCGATAGGTGAGTCCGGGGCCGCCACGGTTCTGTCCCAGGGTATGGATCTCGCCGCCGCTACCGACAAAAAAGCCGCGCAGCGTTTCCCTGCCGCGATAGCGGAGGATTTCCTTTCCGTCGCAGCAGAGGAAGGTTTCCTCGTCCGTGCAGTCGTCTGTATAAATATGTCCGCCGGCAATGCGGTGCATGTCCCCGTCGGGCGACACGCCGCTGCGCACCGGCAGCTCCATCGTCCGGTCCCCGTCCCGGAAAAGAACCAGCCGGCACGCAACCACACCCCGCGCTGTATCCCGTTTCCAGTCGTATCCTTCCGGATACTCTACGGCGGAGACCCAAAGGTGGCGGTCTTCCTGGTCCTTCGGGGATGTCTCCCCGCGCGGACCGTTCAGGATTTCGTTCCGGCTGGTGCCCGGCAGGAAGCCGGGGTCGGTCAGGCTGCAGCCCGCCAGCCCCGGTACCAACAGTAAAAACATTATGAAGTTCCTTGCCGTCATCATTATCGTTTTTGCAAGGATACGCCAAAAAAGACGAACCCGGAGCGATTGGGGCTCCGGGTCCGTACGATTTTATATCTTTCTTAAGGGTTTTGTCTGTTTCTTATCGAAAATTTAAGAATTACAGGTCAAAGCGAAGGCCGGCTTCGATGGACATCATCAGCGGCTGGGCCGTCCGGATGCTCTTCGGCTGGCCGTTCTCAAGGTAGTAGCGGAGGCTCGGATCGAGATAGAGGCTGATATGGTCCGTCAGGCGGAAACCCACGCCGATACCCAGGGCAAAGGAGAGCTGGACGCCGTCGATATTCTCATGGTAGAGGATATCGCCGCTCGCGGCTTTGATGCGGAAACGGTTCTGGAGGCCTTTCTCCAGCGTCAAACCGGTAAAAGCGTAGAACTGCACCGGACGGGTATCCGAGAACTGATAGTAGAGATTGAGCGGCAGGCCGACATAATGGATGCCGTTGTCGATTTCGGCGGTCACCGGAACCGTTGTCCCGTCAAAGTAAGTACCCGTAAAGGAACGGCTCAGATAGGAATAGTTGAGACCGGTACCCAGGGCCCAGTGCGGGGTGAAATGCCATTTGAGACCCACACCGAGGGTCAGCGGAATGCCATAGGAGGAATTGTCGCCCTGTTCCGTCACGCCCTTTTTCGGCATGGCCGAAACCCGGCGTCCGGAAAAGCGGCTGCGGGAAGGCGAGGCATTGCTTTCCATATTGCCCCCGGCCACAAAGGCAAGGCGACCCCGCTCCTTCTGCGGAACGACCTTCACCAGGTCCGCCTCCGGATTCAGCATATCAAACGTCGACGATTCGTTCTCTTTCTCTGCATCCTGCTTCACTGCCTCTTTTGTGTCATCGACTATCTCTGTCTCAATCTCTTTGTCTGTTTCTTCCGAAAGCTCCGAATTAGGAGTCGACGGTGTGGTCGCTGAAGGCCTGTCCACCCCCGGACGGGTATAGGGGGAGGGGCCCGCTTCAGACAAGTTATCGGCATCGCCGATGACGCAGGCTGGAGTGGGAGGGGCCGGAGCGGCGCTCTGCGACGCGGAGCCCTGAGGCGACCACACCGTCTGCTCCTCGGAGCTTTCGGAAACGGTCGTCAAATCAGGTGAATCAATAAGTGCAGAATCAGAAACGCCTGCCTCGGCAAGCATCGGGGCGTCGGAAACGGTCTCGAGGGAAGGAGCCGGAGTGAAGAGGAAGATGCCGACGGCGATGGCGGCCGCGGCGGCAAGACTGAGGGCGGTCCAACGCCAGACAGGAAGGATCGCTGCGCGGCGGGCCTTCCTGTCGAGGGCTCCGGAAACGGCCTCCCATGCGCTGGCGGGAACGGGTTCCTCAGCGTCAGTGAGCATCGACCGGATCTCAAGGTCGAACTTATCTGTGTCTTGCATCATCTTTCCAATTCTTTAATCTTGTCTTGCAGCATCCTGCGGGCTCTTTGCAGCTGGGAGCGGGAAGTGACCTCCGAAATCCCGAGCGCCTCACCGATTTCCTTGTGGGAATAACCTTCAACGACATACATGTTGAAGACGGTCCGGAACCCGGGCGGCAGTTCCGCGATGAGCCGCAAGAGCTCCTGGTATCCGATTTTCTGGAGGGCGGACGGGTCGTCGGAGGAGAGGCGGCGGGCCTCCTCGATATCCGTCGACAGCTTCAGCGCGTCCGTTTTCCGCAGATACATCAGGGCTGTGTTGACAAAGATCTTGCGGGCCCATCCCTCGAAGGAACCTTCTCCGCTGAAGCTTTCCAGCTTGGCGAAAAGGGTAATGAATCCGTCCTGCAGGATATCCTGCGCCGTATCGCGATCCCCGACATAACGGAGGCATACGGCGAACATCTTCGGCGCAAGAAAATCGAAAAGCCCTTGTTGGGCCTTCCGGTCATTTTCCTTGCTCCTGGAGATGAGCTCCTGCACGTTAAGATGCATTTCCGGGCACGAACGTTGCATAAAGGACGGGTTCAGTACCGCAAATTTCGTCAATTATTTTCGGATATTCGCCAAATCCATGCGGTTTTTTGTATTTTTGCAGTATGAAGCTCAGTGAGATTCTCCGGAGGCGTTTCCTCCCCGTGCTGACCGGCCTGGCGGCCCTTTTCCTGTCTGTTTCCGAAGCTGCGGCGCAGTATGCGGAAGCCGACGTGCTCAATGACGCCCTGCTCAAAGCTTCCCAGTCCTATGCCGACGGGGATTACAATGCCGTCATCAGCCAGCTGGACCCCCTGTGCGAGCAGTATCCCGGTGAAGGTGCCCTTTGGTACTATCTCGGTATGTCCCGGCTCTATCGCCGCGACTATGAGGCCGGCACCAGGGACCTCGGTAAAGCCGTGGAATGCGATCCTCGCAATTACTGGTATCGTTATTACTACAATCTCGCAAGGGTCTATTACCGGGAGGATCCCGCCGAGGGTATCGCCGGCTATGAAGAACTGCTGCGGGACTATCCGGCCCGGGCGGATCTCAATTATCAGTTGGCAGATATTTACATGCGCAGCGGCCGGACCGACGAAGGCCTGGCCCTGCTGGACAAGATAGAGGAGCTGCAGGGACGGGATGAGGTCATGACGATGTACCGATATGAAATCCTTTCCTCCGCCGGACGCGACGAGGAGGCTGTCGCCGCCTTGATTTCTTTCAATGAAGAATATCCGTCACCGCGGATTCTCAATGAGATCGGCACTTTCTACCAGGCCCATGACCGGGATACGCTGGCCCGGGACGCCTTTTCGGCCGCGCGGGCGTTGGACCCTACGGACCTGACGGCGACCCTTGGCCTGTCCGAGACGCTCGTTTCCCTCGGCGAGGAAGACCAGTGGTACGAGCTGATGCGCGGCGTGATGGCCGACCGGGCGACGCCCGCCTCTTTTTCCGCATCCTATCTCCAGAACCAGTCCAATCCCTACAGCCGCCGGGTGTTCAAGCATCCCGAGCGGATTGATACCCTGGCGGACCTGGCCCTCGCCGCGCATCCCGCCGATACATCCCTGATCCGTCCAGCGGGCCTCTATTTCAATTCCACCGGCAATACCGCCAAGGCCCGGGAAATCTTTCTCGAGGGCGTGCAGGCCTATCCCCATGACTGGGACCAGCAACTGTTCTATATCCAGTATCTCGTCTTCCTGGAGGATCTCCAGGCCGCTTCCGATGCCGCTGATGCCGGCTTTGCCGAGAACCCCGGCGATGTCCGTTATCTCGAACTGAAGAACTATCTGGACTATCAGCGAAAGGATTACGAGTCGCTGCTGCGCACCAGCGAAAAGATCATGGACCTGTCCGCGAAAGGATCGGACAGCTATATTTCCGCCTATGCCAACATGGGGGATATCTACCATGAGATGGGGAATGACAAGGAGGCCTTCAAGATCTATAAAAAGGTGCTGAAACTGAAACCGGACCATGCCCCGACGCTGAACAACTACGCCTATTACCTCTCCATTCAAGGCAAACAGCTCAAGAAGGCCTACCAGATGAGCAAGAAGTCCGTCGAGGTCGATCCCGACAACGGCACCTATCTCGACACCTTCGGCTGGATTCTCCACCTGATGGGAAAGGATATCGAGGCCAAGCCGATCTTCAAGCAGGCCCTGCTCTATGGCGGCAGCGACAGCGCCGTTATCCTGGACCATTACGCCCGGGTGCTGGAGGCGCTGAAAGAAAATGAACTCGCCAAGGTCTACTGGCGCCAGGCCCTCACCAAGGCCGGCGATGACGATGCGGCGCTCAAAGATTCCATCCGCGAAAAACTGGCCGGAAAATGACGGGAAGAACGATCAGAAAAGCGTTGTTGGTGCTGCTGACGGGGCTCTGCCTCGCCGGCGCTGCCAATGCCCAATCCAGGAAGGACAAGGAAAAGCTGGCACGCTACGACAAGGACATCAAAGATATCAAGGCACAGATCAAGGCCCTCGAGTCCAACAGCAGCACGGCGACCAAGCAGCTCCAACTTATCAATGCGGAGCTGGATGTCCGGAAGGCGGCGTTGAACGAAGCGACGGCCCAACTGGATTCCATTACCCGGGAAATCCGAGTCCGGGAGCATCGCCTCGATTCGCTTTCGCTGCGGCTCGATACGCTCAAGACCCGTTTTTCTTCGCTGCTTCGCGCCGCTTACAAGACCCGCGGAACCCGTCACTGGTATCTCTATGTTTTCTCGGGCGATTCCTTCATGCAGGGCATCCGCCGCGCACGCTACATGCGCTCGCTCGGCGACAATGTCCGGGAGGAAGCCGGCCGGATCCGGGAAGTGAAGCAGGTGCAGCAAGAGGAAAAGGCCCTTCTGGATAGCCTGCGCATCGATTCTGAATCCCTGACGGCCCGGCGGATGGCGGAGGTGAAGGACATCCAGCAGTCCCGCAATACCGCCCAGAAACTGGTCGATTCCATCAAAAAAGACAAGGCCGGCTACGAAGCATCGCTCCAGAAAAAGATCCGTGAGCGCGATGCCCTCAAAAAGGAAATCGATGCGGCCATCGCCGCTGCCAGAGAGGCGGAGAAAAAATCCTCTTCCAAATCCACCGCTTCTTCAGGCAGCAAGAAGAAGGCAGGCGGAACCGCCGCCGGCAGTACGGAGGTCGATGCTTCTCTCGGCGGGAAATTCAACGCCGACGCAAACAAGGGTAAACTGCCCTGGCCGGCCAAGGGCTATGTCGTTGAGCAGTTCGGCGACAATGTGGATCCTGTCTTCCATACCAAGATCCACAGCGACGGCATCACCCTTTCTGTTCAGCCAGGCGCGGAAGTCCGGGCTATCTATGAGGGCGTCGTCACTTCGGCCGTCAAGAGCAAGTCGAAATTCAACTATATCGTCATCATCAAGCACGGCGGCAATTTCAGAACGATTTACTGCTGCCTCGACGATAATATAAAAGTAAAGGCCGGTGACAAAGTCAAGACCGGCCAGTTGCTGGGTCATGCCGTCGTTACCGGCGGCACAAGCGAGGTATTCTTCCAGATCCGCAATGCTTCTGATGCGCCGGTAGATCCCCGGCCGTGGCTGCGGAAATAATCCCTAAGCGATAGGAATCAGGGTTTTGACGGGGGCGATGGCTTCAAGGCGTTCGCGTCCGCCGAGTCCCGGCACTTCGCCAAGGAAGACGAAATCGGCCACCTTGACGCGGTACTTCCTGCCGTTTACTTCCACTTCCGTCCTGTTCATGGCGAGGGCCACGCCTTCGGCCGTGCCGCCCGTGGCGAGAATGTCGTCGAACAGGGTTACGCGGAACACACCCTCCTCCTCCTTGCCGGCGGCGATGTCGGACGGGCGGAAGAAGAGCTGGTCCGCACCGTATTCCTTCATGATGTCCACGCCGATGAGGTCACCTTCGCGATAGGGAAGTTTGCCCTTCTTGCGGACGGGGATGAGATTCTCAATGTTGGAACATTCCGTCAGCATCGGGGCGGCGAAAAGAAACCCGCGGGCTTCGGGGGCGGCGACATTCGGGGCATCACAGAGGGCGCCGAGGTCGCGGATGAGACGGCAGAAGGTTTTTTTGTCTTGCATCAGGGGAATGATGTCTACGAAATTGACACCCTCCACAGGGAATCCCTGATAATACTTGAGATGTTCTTCGTACATGGTTGTGTTGTTAAGCCACAAAGTTAATCCCTTTTTGGGACAAAAAAAAGCGGACGGCTCATGATTCACATCAGGAGCCATCCAAGGTCTAACCTAAAACTTAACCTATGAAAAAACTATTCGAGACAAAGATACAAATAATTCATGCCCCAAACTGTTTGTTACAAGGTTAATTATGGGTTATTCTTCCTTGATGTTGGACGATTCGTCGCATTTAGCATCGTTTAGCTCTTCCGGATCGGATTCGACCTTTTTTACACGGATGATTTTTACCGGAGAAAGGGGACGGTCATATGGATCGGTCGGGGTAGCTCCGATTTTTTCCACGACATCCAGGCCTTCCAGCGTTTCCCCGAACACGGTGTACTCCCCGTCCAGGTGGCGGCAGCCGCGTTCATCGAGGACGATGTAGAACTGGGAGCCCGAGGATTCCTTCATCGGATTGGCGAAATCGCCGAGGCGGGCTGCTGCAACGGCACCTTTGATGTGCCGGTGCTCCGGAACGAACTCCGCGGGGAGGGTATAGTCCGGTCCGCCGGAGCCCCAGAGTTCCACGAGGGTATCGCGGGTCAGCGGGTCGCCGGTTTGGATCATGAAGCCGGCAATGACCCGGTGGAAGAGGATGTCGTTGTAGTATTCCTCGCGGACGAGCTTGGCGAAGTTCTCCGCATGGTAGGGCGTATCTTTGTAGAGGCCGATGCGGATCGTGCCTGCGCTGGTCTCGATATCATAGACGCCGGCCCAGGGACTCTCGTCCGCGACGGGTTCGGGTTCGTTGTTCTGCTTTTTGCTATTCTTGCAGGCGGCTGCGGCTAGGATCACCAGGGCGGCGGCAAAGAGGATGCGGAGTGTTTTCATTATTTCAGGCCGGTTTCGCCGCGGACGGTGCGGCAGTAAGTATATCCGAGGGAATCAAAGATGTCGAAAAGGTGGTCCAGGGAGGCGTTGAATCGGTCCCAGTCCTTGTTTTCGCGCGGGGTCCACTGAAGTTCGCTGAGAGCACAGGCGCGCGGCAGGAGCATATATTCGAGATGTTCGTTGGTGGTGACGTACTCGGTCCAGAGATTGGCCTGGACGCCGAGTATGTGTTTTTCCGCGCCGGCGGTGATGCCGTCGAGCGGGTCATAACCGTAAACGGTTTCGATAGGGAGATAGCCGCCGATGCAAAGGGGTTCCTTGTCGCGCTCACGGCTTTGGTAGTAGTCGAAATAAAGGTAGTCATACGGGGTCATGATGGCGTCGAAGCCCATGGCCGCCGCCTTGATGCCGCCGACGGTGCCGCGCCATGACATGACCGTGGCGCCGGGGGCGAGGTCGCCTTCGAGGATCTCGTCCCAGCCGATGATCTTGCGGCCCTTGGAGAGGAGGAAACTCTGGACGCGGGCGGTGACGTAATTCTGGAGGTAGTGCTTCTCCTGCGGGCCGCGCGGGATGCCGAGTTCTTCCATCTTGGCGATGCACTTCGGGCACTTGTCCCACGGGTCGTCCAGCTCGGAAAGGAAGCATTCGTCGCCGCCGATATGGATGTATTCGGACGGGAAGATGTCGAGGATTTCAGTCAGGACGTTCTCGAGGAATTCATAGACTTTTTCGTTGCCGGCGCAGAGGATGTCGTTGGTGATGCCCCAGCGCTGCCAGACGGCGTAAGGACCGCCGGTGCAGCCGAGTTCCGGGTAGGAGGCGAGGGCGGCGAGCATGTGGCCCGGCAGGTCGAGCTCGGGGATGACGGTAATGCCGCGCTCCGCCGCATAGGCGACGATTTCCTTCATCTGCTCCTGTGTGTAGTAACCGCCGTAGCGGATGCCGTCGCTGGTGCTGAAGTCCCTGCCTATGCAGGTGCCGTCTCGCCAGGCGCCGACTTCGGTCAGACGGGGATACTTCTTGATCTCGATGCGCCAGCCCTGATCCTCGGTGAGGTGCCAGTGGAAGCGGTTCATCTTGAACATCGCCATCACGTCGATGTATTTCTTGACCTCGTCGATGCTGAAGAAATGGCGGGCGCAGTCGAGGTGCATGCCGCGGTAGGCGAAGCGGGGACGGTCCTGGATCTTCATCGGGGCGATGGTCCAGTCGGCGCCCTTCGGGGCGGCTTTGCCGGTGTAGATCTCGACGGGCAGCAGCTGCTTCAGCGTCTGGATGGCGTAGAAGAAGCCGCTGGCGGTGCTGGCGTTGACCTGGACGGCCTTCTTGGAGACGGCGATCGTGTAGGCTTCGTCGGCGATGGCGGCGTTGAAGCAGAAGAAGATGGTCGAGGGGCTCTTCTTGTCCGTGCCGGAGGCCAGGCGGAGATCCTTTTCAAAGGATTCAATCCACTGGCGGCTCAGGGCGTCGAGCGCGCCTTCGCAGCGGACGGCGGCTCCTTTGGCGTTGAAGCCGGAGCCTTTCAGCTCCTGGGCGGAGGTGGGGTAGGGAACGACGGGGATGGTGGCGGTCGCAGCGCTGGTCAGCAGAATCAGGGCGGCGAGGGCGGTGAGGATTCGTTTCATATTGGATGATTTAATCGTCGAAGTCTACAAATATAGCATGAAAAAGCCGTCTTCGCAAAGAAAAATGCGTAACTTTGCCGGCGATATGAACGAGAAGGTCTCACTCTGGAAACTGTTCCTGGTCTTTTCCAAGATCGGGGCGTTCACCATCGGCGGTGGCTACGCCATGATCCCGATCATCGAACGGGAGATGAAGCGCCGCGGCTGGATTCCGGAGGAGGAACTGCCGGACATCGTCGCCCTGTCGCAGTCGGCCCCGGGCCTGCTGGCGGTGAACATTTCCATCTTCGCCGGCTATCGCCTCCGCGGGGTGAAAGGCTCCATCGCCGCGACCCTCGGGAGCATCCTTCCGTCGTTCGTGATGATCCTTCTCATCGCCATGGTCTTCACGGCCTTCCAGGACAACCCCGTCGTCCGGCGCGTCTTCCTCGGCATCCGTCCGGCCGTCATCGCGCTGATTCTGGTCCCCATGATCAACATGGCCCGCCGCAGCAACAAGACCTGGTGGGCCTGGCTGATTTCGTTCCTGGCGCTCGCCGGCGTGGCCTTTCTCGGCATTTCGCCGATCTATATCCTGCTGGTGACGCTGGTGCTGGCGGCCTCCTATACATATTATAAGGAAAGGAGGGGAAGGTGATGGAGATTCTGCTGACGCTGCTGCAACTGTTCGGTACCTTTTTCGTCATCGGCCTGTTCACGATCGGAGGCGGTTACGCGATGCTGTCCCTGATCCAGGGGCAGGTCGTCGTGGACCATGCCTGGATGAGCGAGAGCGCCTTCACGGACATCGTCGCCATCTCCCAGATGACCCCGGGCCCGATCGGCATCAATACGGCGACCTATGTCGGCTACGACGTCATCGCCGGCCTCAGCGGAAGCCACCTGCTCGGCATCGTCGGCAGCCTCGTGACGACGCTCGCCCTCGTGCTGCCCTCGTTCCTCATCATGCTCGCCATTGTGCGGATGTATACCAGGTTCAACCACAACCCCTTCTACGAGGGGGTGATGTCCTGGCTCCGCCCGGCCGTAGTTGGCCTCATCGGTGCCGCGGCGGTGATTCTGCTCTTCCGCTTTACCTGGGACGGCTGGAGCGTTGAGGCCAGCATTGTCCGCGACAATATCGCCGACTGGAAGAGCTGGCTCCTGCTTGGTGGCGCCTTCATCGCCTCCTACTGGGGGAAAGTCGGCCCCATCACCGTTATCATTCTGGCCGGTATAGCGGGATTTTTGCTGTATTGATGAAAAAAATGAAAAAATTTTTTGCTAGTTAAGAAAAAGTTTCTACCTTTGCAGTCCCGTTTGAAAGAGCGGGACTTTTTTACGCCCCGGAGGGAAACGGAAAAAGTGTAAAAAAGCTCATTGAAAAGACTGAAAGGAAAGTACAAGCAAGTACCGGAATTGTAACGAAAGTTGTGATTCAAGATACAGAGCAGCGTTGATTCCTAAAAAGGAACGAAAGCGTCGGGACAGCTAAGCATTATATAAAAATATACAATGAAGAGTTTGATCCTGGCTCAGGATGAACGCTAGCGGCAGGC
>CAMKRY010000041.1 GCA_946415345.1 uncultured Bacteroidales bacterium
CCGCAGACGGTCGCGACGGAGAGGCTGAGGTTGACACCCTTCTCCTTGGCTTCCTTCATGATCTCGAGGGCGTCGGGGATGAGGTCATCCTCGTGGAGGGAGTTGCCGATGTGGCCGCCCTGGGCCTTGATGAAGGTATAACCCATACCGCCGCCGATGATGAGGTTGTCCACCTTGCCGACCAGGTTCTTCAGGACCGCGAGCTTGGAGGAGACCTTGGAGCCGCCGATGATGGCGGTCAGCGGGCGCTGGGCGTTCTTGAGAACAGCGTCGATGGCCTTGATTTCGCCTTCCATCAGGTAGCCGAACATCTTGTCGTTCGAGAAGTACTCGGCGATGAGGGCGGTGCTGCCGTGGGCGCGGTGGGCTGTACCGAAAGCGTCGTTGATGTAGCAGTCGGCGTAGGAGGCGAGCTTCTTGACAAACTCCTTCTGGGAGGCCTTGACGGCAGCCTTGGCGGCCTTCTTCTCTTCGTCGGAGGCGTCCTCGGCGAGGCCGCGAGGCTTGCCTTCTTCCTCGGCGTAGTAGCGGAGGTTTTCGAGGAGGAGGACCTCACCCGGCTTCAGGGCCGCAGCCTGGGCGTCGGCCTTCTGGCAGTCGTCCGCGAACTGGACAGGAACGCCGAGGCATTCGCTCACGCGGCCGACGATGTGCTTGAGGGAGAACTTCGGATCGACCTTCTTCGGACGGCCGAGGTGGGACATGATGATGACGGAACCGCCCTTCTCGAGCACCTTTTTGAGGGTCGGCATGGCCCGGCGGATGCGGGTGTCGTCCGTGATCTCGAAGTTTTCGTTCAGCGGAACGTTGAAATCGACGCGCACGATGGCTTTCTTGCCTGCGAAGTCGTAACTGTCAATGTACTGTTGCATAGTGTGTAGGTTTATGTTTATTGAATTTAATATCGGTAGGATGCTGATTTGAAGGAAGTCATCTGACGCTCCGTCAGGAAGCCCATTTCCTTGAGGCGCTGGGTAATGGACTGGAAGTACTTCTCATACTCGCCGCGGTAGGTGTCGCCCATGCGCTGAATGTCCTGCCAGGTCGCTTTGGCCTGGTTGAACACGATGTCGCCGTAGGTGCGGTAGTCGCGTGCCTCCCAGAGGCCGTCGAGCATGGAGCAGACGGTATAGACTTCATAGAGATCGTCGAGGGAAGAGCCCCGCTTAACCTTGAGGAGTTCCTTCTGGGCATCGATGCCGGAAAGGGCGGCGGCAGGCTCGAACCATCCCTGGCCAATCATGCCCTCGACCATGGCCAGATAGCCGTCCAGTTCTTCGGAATCGGCTACACGGCACTGGAGGATCTTGTCCAGGAAGGAGGCTTTGAGGGCCTGGATCTGCGCCTCGTCAATCCAGTTGGTTCCATAATCCGGATCATCGAAGATTTCTTCCGGCATCAGGTAGCCGGCATAGGCATACTGGGTCTTGAGGAGTTCGTAGGTCGGAGTCGGATCGGCGATGATCAGCCGGTTGTAATACGGAGCCAAGTGTTGGACGAAGAGGGTATCCACCCGGTCCAAATCCCCCTGCCCGCACAGGCGGACGAAGGCACGGGCCATCTGGGCGCCACCGCCCGGGTAGGGTGTATATTGGCTGAGGTGTGCCCGCAGGGCCTCGTCCACCTGTTTCATGGCCGCATCGAGAACCTTCGTATCCTCGCGCGGAACGGCGGCCTGCTGGGTCAGCAGATAGTCGAGATAGAAGAGTTCCTCGCCGTAATCGCCCTGCTTCCGATAGAGAGGCGATCCGCCGCGGGTCGCGGGGGCGTTCGTCGCGAGGGCCTGACCATACCGGCTGGCCATACGGTCGCCGAGGGCGGCTGCACGCTCGCTGATGGCGGGATCCGCCGCTTTTTCGGCAATGTCGTAGCACTGGCCAATCAGGTTGTAGACCACCTGGTCGTTGGAACCGAAGTCGGAGGCGATGGTGTCATAGGGATACTGACTCTCCGGAACCGCGACGAAGCACTTCTCCAGCACCTCCAGGGCCTTGTCCCACTGACGGGCCGAAATGAGGCAGTAAGCGGTGCGGTAGAAGAGATAGCGCTGGCTCGAAGACGCGAGGAAGGTGTATCTGTTCTGGTAGTCGACATAGTAGTCCTCCCGGCTGAGGGCATCCCACTTGAAGACCTTCTTCACGCGGTCGTAGAGCAGGTCGGAATAGGATTTGGTGGACTCGTAGCTGATCTCCTCCACCACCTCGTCCTCGTCCGGGACCCACTTGGTTGCCTTCTTGTTGAACGGGGTCAGCACGGAGGAGTAGCCGACATACATCATATAATTGTCCTGGCCGACATTGAAGTCGGAGCCATACGGCAGCATGTGCAGCGGACGGTCCCACTCATAGTTCGCCAGCAGGTCCAGCAGGAAGAGCTGGGGCTTGTGGAGCGCGCCGGAAGGAAGGGTCAGGGTGATGGAAGCCGGTATGTTCTCCATCTCCTCTTCCGTCAGTGAACCGTCGCCGTCGCCGACCCATTCGTCCACCAGGGCGGCGGGCAGGATGTTGCTCTTGACCACATTTTCCCGGTTCACGGGCACCACGACGCTGCGGCACGGGAAGACGGGAAGTTCCTGATAGACAGGACTGCCGTAATCATCATAGTCCACCAGCATGTAGTAATTGTTCTGCTTGACAAACTGGGCGATGGCGTCACCGATCAGGGCCGATTCCTGGAATTTCGCTTTTTCATAGCCCTTGGCGGTCTTGACGAAGATGCGGTCGGCATAGGCCGGGCCGACATAAACCGCCTCGTTGGTGCCATAGAGATATTGCTTGTGCGGGATGCTGAGCTTGAGCGGCGCGGACTCGTTCATGGCGTAGAGCATCTGGTCGATGTGCCAGTCGGTGCCGAGCAGCGAGGTGTTGAGGATGCGGACGTCCGTGCGGACCGATTCCACCTCCTGCGCATACCAGAGCGGGAAGGTGTCGTTGTCGCCATGGGTCACGAGGTAGCCGTTCGGCCCTACCGAATTGAGATAGTTGTACGCCATCTCGACGGCGGTGTAGCGGTGGCTGCGATCGTGGTCGTCCCAGTTCTCGGCCGCCATCAGCACCGGCACGCCGAGGGTCAGCAGACCCACGGCGGCAGCCGTCGGGACGGCGGCTTTGCCTTTCAGCGCCTCCTGCAGGCAGGCATAGAGGCCGGCGACGCCGAGGCCGATCCAGGCGGCGAAGAAGTAGAAGGATCCGGCGTAGGCGTAGTCGCGCTCACGCACCTGCATCGGCGGCTGGTTCAGGTAAAGAACGATGGCGATACCGGTCATGAAGAACATCAGGAAGACCAGCCAGGCGCCGCGGCGGTCCCGGGCGAACTGGAACACCAGTCCGATGATACCCAGCAGCAGCGGGAGCATGTAGTAGTGGTTCTTGCCGGGGTTGTTCTTCAGGTCGTCGGGGAAGTTCGACTGATCGCCCAGCATGTCGCGGTCCAGCGGGCCGATGCCGCTTTCCCAGTTGCCGTAGAGCTCGTTCGGCTGCGGGCCGTGGATGTCGTTCTGGCGGCCGGCGAAGTTCCAGAAGAAGTAGCGCCAGTACATCCAGTTGAGCTGGAAGTCCACGAAAAACGCCAGGTTCTCCAGCATCGTCGGCTTGGTATAATGCTGATACCCGTCATCGCCCATGTAGGAACTGCCGGGCATGTAGTTGTCGACGTAATAGGCCGGATGCTCGCTGTAGGGGCTCCACATGCGCGGGAAGAGCATCTTGTCGACGGAAGCATAATTGGGCTCGGACGGGGAGGGGGCCTCGATGTATTTGCCGTCGACCGGTGCCCAATACTTTCCTTCGGTATAGCGCTGGTTCGGGTCGAGTTCGGCGCCGAAATAAGGGCCGTAGACCAGCGGGGCGCTGCCGTACTGCTCGCGGCTGAGGTAGCGCACGAGGGTGTAGGGGTTATCGGGCTGGTACTCGTTGGTCGGGGTCTTGACGCTGGAACGGATGATCACCACCGAGAAGATGGAGAAACCGATGACGAGCGTCGTGAAGCAGAGCGTACCGAGGTTCAGCCAGTACTTGCCGGTCTTCTGCGTCCGGAACAGGACGAAGAAGCAGGCGGCCAGGAGAAGGAGCACGAAAGTCGCCGCGCCGCTGTTGAACGGCAGACCGAAGCTGTTGACGAAAATGCGGTCGACGTGGGCGGTAATCTTCGGGAAATAAGGGATGAACAGGAAGACCAAAAATCCCAGCACGACGAAGGAGGCGGCCAGGATGCCCAGCAACTGCCAGAAAGAATACTCCAGCTGCTCCCGTTTGCGGTAGGCATAGAGGAAGACCAGGGCCGGCAGGGCGAGGAGGTTCAGCAGGTGGACGCCGATGGACAGGCCCATCAGGAAGAACTCCAGCACGATCCAGCGGTCGGCATGGGGCTTGTCCGCGTCCTCGTACCACTTGGTCATAACCCAGAAGACGAGGGCGGTCAGGAGGGAGGACATGGCGTAGACCTCGGCCTCGACGGCGGAGAACCAGAAGGTGTCGGAGAAGGTGTAGGCCAGGGCACCCACGATGCCGCTGCCGATGATGGCTATGGCGTTGCCGCAGCTCCAGGTCCCGTCCTCACGGGCCTTGAACAGCCGTTTCGCGAGGAAGACGATCGTCAGGTAGAGGAAGAAAATCGTAAAGGCGGAGCACAGGCCGCTCATCCAGTTGATGGCGACGGCGGCGTTCTCCGCTCCGGTGAACATGCTGAAGAAACGGGCGATCAGCTGGAACACGGGGTTTCCCGGCGGGTGGCCGACCTCTAGCTTGTAGGACGAAGCGATGAACTCGCCGCAATCCCAGAAGGAGGCCGTCGGCTCCAGCGTCAGCGTGTAGGTAACGAGCGCCACGAGAAAGACGCCCCACGCCGCCAGAGTGTTCCAGAGATTGAATTGTTTTTTATTCATAAACAGTCTTTACACTCATGTTTGTAATAGCTTACAAAGATAAGGATTTTTTGTCGGTTATTGCTATCTTTGCGGCATGAAAGAGAACGATTGGAAGAAAAGGCTTGGGGTCGTTTTCTCGACGGACCCCAATTTCAACTATACAGAGGAAGACGCAGCTGAGGCGGAGACGCTTCCGAAGGCGCAGCAACGGCTCATCGTCGGCATCGACCGGCGCAACCGCGGCGGTAAGACTGTGACGCTGGTCAGCGGCTTTGTCGGCACCGAAGAGGACCTCAAGGCCCTCGGCAAGGAGCTGAAGGTGCGGCTCGGAGTCGGCGGCAGCGCCAAGGACGGAGAAATCACCGTCCAGGGCGATTTCCGCGACAAGGTCACGGCGCTGCTGCAGGAATGGGGATACACCCGCGCCAAAAGGGGGAATTAGCCCATGAGACCCGTCGAAGACGCCTTCCCCGGCAGCGAGAATGTCCTGCCCGCCCCCATCGCCGACGCGAACTGGGGGGCCTGGGTGGATTCGCCCTGGCTGTCGCTGCTGGTCGTCCTCTGCGTCATCGCGGTCATCCTTCTGATGAAGAACATCCTCCATGCCCTGCCGGAAGTCGTGTTCAGCATGGGTCGCGTCCGCGGCAGCCAGGACATCGAGGGCAGCCTTCGCCTCAGCCGGGACCGCAACCTGACGACCCTCATCCTCATCGTACCCTTCGTGATGCTTCTCAGCCGCTTCCGCATCTACGACCCCTGGTGGATGGAGGATTTCACGCCGGAAATGCATCTGCTCTGGACTTTCCTCTGTTTTGTCGGCTATCTGATCCTCCGTTGGATCCTGGCCGTCTGGCTGCGGCCGCGGCGGATGGACGGCGACGTCTACACCATGGCCCGGCGCTTCGCCTGGTCGGGCTTCATCCTGCTGACGCTCCTGCTGCTGGCGCTGACCGGCATCCTGCTGCTGTGCGGCGCCGGGGACGAGTCCGTCAAGTGGCTTCTCATCGATGTCATGATCGTCGTTTTCTGCGTATATTGTCTCCGTAAGTCGCAAATTTTCAACCTCTCTTGCGCTCCTTTCACAAGTTTTTTGTATCTTTGCGCCCTCGAATTTGTGCCGCTGGCCGTTTGGATTGCCTCGGCGACCGTAGAGATTTGATTATATGGCGATTAAGAATATTTTGATTTCGCAGCAGCCACCGCGGGTGAGCGCTCCGTATGAAGCCCTGAGTGAGAAGTTTGGCGTTAAGATAGATTTCAAACCCTTTTTCCTGATTGAGCCCCTTTCCGCGCGGGAATTCCGTGCCCAGCATATCAATATCCTGGATTTCACGGCCATTGTTTTCTCCTCCCGTCACACCATCGACGCATTCTTCAACCTGAGCGAGGAGCTCCGCATCAAGATCCCCGAGACGATGAAGTACTTCTGCACGACCGAGGCCGTCGCCATGTATCTCCAGAAGCACATCGTCTACCGCAAGCGCAAGATCTTCTACGGCACCGGCACCCCCGACAGCGTCATCGCACTCATCGGCCCGAAGCACAAGGGCGAGAACTTCCTGATCACCAAGTCCGATTCCGGCAGCGACAGCATGTCCCGCCTGTTCGATGAGCAGAAACTCTCCTTCCAGACCGCCGTCTTCGTCAAGAGCGTCTCCCAGGACCTCAAGGACATCCAGCTCTCCGGCTACGACCTCGCGGTGCTCTACAACGCCTCCGACGTCAAGTCCCTCAAGGAAAACTTCCCGGATTTCCAGCAGGGCAAGCTGAAATTCATCACCTACGGCAAGTCCATCGTCGCCGCGATGGAGGAAGCCGGGTTCGAGATCGCCGTCAAGGCCCCGTCCCCCGAGATTCCTTCCGTCGCCAAGGCCATCGAGGTCTACCTGCAGGAGAAGTAAATAACCCCCATGGACGCTCCGCTTCGCCATACCCTTCCCAAAGCGGAAAGACTGAGCGGCAAGACCGCCATTGCAGCCCTCCTCGAGAAGGGCCGCTATGTCACGGCGGGCTGTCTGCGGGTCTGCTACTGCGTCGATAACGCCCTGGAGCACAGCCGCATCCTGGTCTCCGTCCCAAAAAAAAGCTTCAAGCGCGCCGTCAAGCGCAACCTCCTCAAGCGCCGCATCCGCGAGAGCTACCGCCTCCAGAAAGAGCTCCTGACGCTCCCCTGCGACCTCATGTTCGTCTATACACCCAGGGAGGTCCTTCCTTCCGCCGCCATCTTCGCCGCCATGACCGAGGCACTCGCCGCCGTCGACAAGGCCGTCAAGCGCTGACGCCATGCTGCGGAAAATCCTCATCTTCCCCTTCGTCGTGCTGATCCGGTTCTACCAGATCTGCATCTCCCCCCTGCTGCCGCCGACCTGCCGCTACACGCCGACCTGCTCGCAGTATGCCCTGGAGGCATTCCGCAAGTACGGTCCGCTGAAAGGATTCTGGCTGGCGTTCAAGCGCATCCTGCGCTGCAACCCCTGGGGCGGCTCCGGCTACGATCCGGTTCCGTAAACCCTTTCGCCACCCTACCACCCAACTCATGTGCAAAAATGGGGCGTTTTTGCACGGGAGTTTATTCCTTTACCACGGCCAGCGTGGCGACGGAGAGCCTGGCGGAGGAGCAGAGCGGCAGAAGGGCGCGAAAGCAGGCGCTCAATGTCGCGCCGGTCGTGAAAACATCATCCAAAAGCAACACGTGATGCGCCGAGATGCCCTTTCGGCGGGCGCGGCGGGTCAGCGAGAAGGCGGCGGCGACGTTGCGGGCCTTGGCTTCGCCGTGGAGGTGAGTCTGGGTGCGGGTGTAACGCCGGCGACGCAGGAGACCTTTGCCGAGACGGGCACCGAGCTCCCGGGCGACTTCCCGCGCCAGCACTTCCGCCTGGTTGTAGCCGCGCCGCCAGCGCCGCAGGGGATGGAGCGGCACCGGAATGACCAGATCGACGTCCCGAAACGGCTCCGATTCGGCCAGCCGGCGGCCCAGGAGGCGGGCATAGTGCCGGCCCAGGCGATAGTCGGCATGGTATTTCAGCGCCTTGGGGATGGATGCGTATCCGGCCTCGGAACGGTAGAAAAACAGGGCGGCCGCATAGATATAATAGGATAGTTCCTCGCCGCTGAACCGCGCATTGAACCGGTCCGCCATGGCGTTGTGCGGCTGCTTCCAGTAGAAGGTCTGCGGCAGATCCTCCGTGCAGAACAGGCATAGGCGTTCCTCCCGGCTGCGCAGCGGACGGCCACAGACGGGGCAGCGTCGTTCGAGAAAAACGTCGGTTACGGCGCGGGCGATATGGGCGGCCTCCTTCATGAAGGCAAATATACTGTTTAATTCCAGAATTATTCGTAAATTTGAAACGCTAAGACAAGCTTTCATCATGGAGACACCAATCGAGCAGCAGACTTTGGGACGCATCGTCCTTCTGGACGTGGGCGGGACCTTTATCAAATGCAGTGACGGACGGGAGGTTCCCGTCGACTCGGACGGCAGCCGCGACAGCATCGCCGCCTCCTTCCGGGAAGCCGTCGGCCAAGATGCCGTCGGCGTCGGCGTCGCCATGCCCGGCCCCTTCGACTATGCGAAGGGCACTTTCCTGATGAAGCACAAATTCGCCGCCATCTATGGCGAAAACTTCCGGGACGTGGCCGGCATTCCCGCCGGTGTGCCGGTCGGCTATATCCACGATGTCAATGCCGCCCTCCGCGGCGCCCTCGAGACCGACCCGTCGCTGAAAGAAGGCACCGTCGCGATGATTACCCTGGGGACCGGCCTCGGCTTTTCCGTCGCCGGGAACGGCCGCATCGCCATGAACGAGCAAGGCTCCCCCAAATACAACCTCTGGAACCTGCCTTACGGCGATTCCATCCTCGAGGACTACATCTCCCGCCGCGGCATCCGCAGGCGCTACAGGGATGGCTCCGTCGACGTCAAGGAACTGGCCGCCAAGGCCCGCCGCGGCAACATTGACGCCGCAGCCGCTTTCCGCAATGCCGGTTCGGACCTCTCCTACGGCGCCCTGCCGCTGCTGGAAAAGCTGGGCGTCAGAAAGGTTATTTTCGGCGGCCAGATCGCCCGGTCGCTGGACCTGTTCGAAATCGATTTCGGCGACATCACCCTGGAATACTGCAAGGATTTCGCAGGCGCGGTCATGCGCGGAGCGGAAGCGGCCTTGCACGATGCGGAGGGCAAGGCATGAGGCGTCTGATTCTTGTCCTGGCCGTCCTGTCCTGCTGCCTGTCCCTGTCCGCGCAGGGCTATCCCAGCCGTCGTCTCCACCTCAAATCCCCCGCCGTGCCGGCCTATGTCGTCTTCGCCGGCGACACGATCCGCCTCAACACCCTGGAGCGCCGGGAACGGATGGACCGCGAGCTGCTGACCTTCACGAACATGCACTCGACGAGCATCCTCATGCTCAAGCGCTCCCTCCGCTACTTCACCCTGGTGACCCCGCTCCTTCGCGAGCAGGGCATCCCGGAGGACCTCAAGTACCTGATGGTCATCGAGAGCAACCTCGACCCCAAGGCGGTGTCCGTCGCCGGGGCGGCCGGCCTGTGGCAGTTCACCAAGGAGACGGCCAAGACCTACAAGCTCCTGGTCAACAGCGAGGTGGACGAGCGTTTCGACATCACCAAGGAGACCCTCGCCGCCTGCACCTACCTCAAGCGGTCCTATGCCAAATTCCACGACTGGATGACCGTCGCGGCGAGCTACAACGCCGGCCAGCAGCGCCTGGTGGACCGTATCGCCGAGCAGGGCGAGACCTGCGGCCTGGACCTCTGGCTGCCGGAGGAGACCATGCGCTATATGTACCGCCTGCTGACGGCCAAGCTCTTTTTCGAGAACCCCCAGTCCTTTGGCTTCGACGTCCCCATGGAGGAGCGCTATCCTTACGTCCCGCCGAAAAAGACCGTCCTCGTGAACGATCCCATCGAAGATCTCGCCGCCTTCGCCAAGGAGCACGGCACGACCTACGCCCGCCTCAAGAACGAGAACCTCTGGCTGCGGGACACCAAGCTCCTCAACAAGGAGAACCGTTCGTATATCATCCTCATCCCCGCAGACAAGTAACATGGTCAAACTCAGCTCCTTCCACTTTCTCCGTAACGGAGAGGAACTCGCGGCGGTGCCGGACGGGAAGACGCTCATCAACACACTGAACGCCTATTCCTTCAACATGGTCCAGCACGACCCGGACTTCGAGGCGGCCCTCCGCGGCGGCGACTACCTCCTCCCCGACGGCTACGGCATGGTCTGGGGCGGCAAGCGCCTCAAGATGCCGGACCGTCCCCTGGAGCGCGTCGCGGGATGGGATTTCTTCATCATCGAGATGGGGAAACTCAATGAAAAGGGCGGCAAGGTCATGTTCATGGGCAGCAGCGAGAAGACCCTTGGTCTCATCCGCGAACGCTGCGAACGCGACTATCCCAACATCACGGTCGACACCTACTCCCCGCCCTATAAGCCCGAATTCTCCGACGAGGACAATGCCGCCATCGTCAGCGCCATCAACGCGTCCGACCCGGACCTTCTCTGGATCGGCATGACCGCGCCGAAGCAGGAGAAATGGACCTGGGCCCACTGGCCGGAGCTCGACATCCATTGCCACTGCGGCACCATCGGCGCCGTTTTCGATTTCTACGCCGGGACGCTCAAGCGGGCGCCGCTTTCCTGGCAGAAACATGGGTTCGAGTGGCTCTACCGCATCCTCCAGCAGCCGCGCAAGCAGTGGCCGCGCCTGATCCGCTATCCGCTGTTTCCCTACCGCATCTATAAGGAAAAGCTCCTCAAAGCCTTCGGAAAATGAACATCCTGACCTTCGACATAGAGGAATGGTTCCACCATCTCGACAACGGCGAAAAGAGCGCCGAAGCGGGCTGGGACAAGTATGAGGTGCGGATCTACGACAACGTAGAGCGCATTTTCCGCATCCTGGAGGACACCCACTCCACGGCTACCTTCTTCATCATCGGCTGGATCGCCAGGACCTATCCGGACCTCGTCCGGCAGATTGCGGAGAAATACGAGATCGGCAACCATACCACCTGCCACCGCATGGTCTGGCAGCAGACCCCGGAAGAGTTCCGGGAGGATGTCCATAGCTCCAACGCCCGCCTCGAGGACATCATCGGCCGCAAGGTCGAGTGCTTCCGCGCCCCGGGCTTTTCCATCCGCGAGAGCGAGAAATGGGCCTTCGAGATCCTGGCGGAGGAGGGTATCCGCTACGACTGCTCCGTCTTCCCGGCGGTCCATGCCCATGGCGGCATGCCGTCCTATCCCGGAAAAGGCCCGTCCGTCATCCACACCGGCGGCGTCTCCATCAAGGAATTTCCGATGACGACCACTTCCATTAACGGCAAGGAAAAAGTCTTTTCCGGCGGCGGCTATTTCCGGATGTATCCCTATTCGCTCATCCGCAAGTGGACCCGGCGCTGCCCGGAGTACCTGATCGCCTACCTCCATCCCCGGGACCTCGATCCGGACCAGCCGCGCCTGCAGGACATGAGCGCCTGGCGCCGCTTCAAGTTCTATTATGGTCTGAAAGCCTCCGAGGGCAAGCTCCGCAGCTGGCTGACGGATTTCCCTTTCACGGATATCCGCACCGCCGCGGCCGCCATCGACTGGGACGCCGTCCCGCAGATTGATCTGTAATTATTTTTCGCCCGTATACATCCGGCAGATGCCGAGGGAGAAGGCGCGGTGGCGGACGTCAACGAAGCCGCAACCGGCCAGCGTCTGCATGAATTCTTTCCGCGACGGGAACTTCACGACCGAGGCGGGGAGATAGTTGTAGGCGGCCTTGTCGCCGGAAACCTTGCCGCCGATCCAGGGCAGGATGTGGAGGAAATAGAGGTTGTAGAACCAGCGGATGATGCGGTTCTCCGGCACGGAGAGCTCGAGGATGACGAGCCGGCCGCCGGGTTTCAGCACCCGCAGCATCTCCCGCAGACCCTCCTCCCGGTGCTCGAAATTGCGGATGCCGAAGGCGATGGTCACGCGGTCGAAGGTCCCGTCCGGGAAAGGGAGGTTCTCCCCGTCGCCCTGGGCGGTCGAAATGCGCTCGGAGAGGCCCGCGGCGGCGACTTTTTCCTTCATCACCGCCAGCATGCCGTCGGAAAGATCGACGCCGGAGACATGACCGGCGACGCCCCGCTTGATCATCCGCCGGGCGATGGCCAGCGAAAAGTCCCCGGTCCCGCAGGCGAGATCCAGCACCGCCAGCGGCCCGTCCGTATCGACGATTCGCTTCAGCGCTTTGCGCCGCCATCCCTTGTCGACGTTCAGCGACATGAGGTGGTTCAGCCGGTCGTAATCCGGGGCGATGCTGTCGAACATCTGCCGGACGTTCTCCTTTTTCGGCATGGGCTAGAGGAAGGTGAAGTAAGGAGTCATCTGGAGGTAGCTCCAGCCCGCGAGGCAGGCCAGCAGGAAGGTGGACATCACCAGCAGCGGCAGCATCGGGTCCAGCGCCCGGCCGTCGCGTTTCCAGACGCCGCGAAGGTGCAGGATATACAGCGGCAGGGTCACGACCCAGAGGAGCTGTTTCCAGCCGAGGGCCGTCTCCACGCCATGGCGGGTCAGATAGCCGTAGTCCCAGACGAAAAACGCCGCCAGCAGCACCCAGCCGGCCACAATGAGCGCGGTCTGGTAGAGGCGGGCCTTGCGCGGCCCCATCTTGATGGCGACCGTCAGGCGGTTCTCGGCGTCGGTCTGCATGTCGCGGATGTTGTTGACGTTCAGCACGCCGACGGAGAAGCAGCCGATGGCGGCACCGGGCAGCAGGACGGCGAAGTTCGTCGCATCCCCGCTGACGATGAAATAGGCGCCGTAGACGGCCACGAGGCCGAAGAAGAGGAAGACATAGACGTCCCCCATGGCGCGGTAGCCGTACGGGTTCGGCCCGAGGGTGTAGTTCATCGCAGCCTTGACGGCGAAGCAGCCCAGCAGGAACATCAGCACGGCGTTGAGGCTGAGCAGGGTCCCGAAGGAGAAGCGGATCATCAGCGTGCCGAAAATGAGGCACAGGGCGATGAAGACCCCGATCAGGATCTTCATATCCTTGACGGTCATGGCGCCGCTGTTGAGGCCGTATTGCGGGCCCTGGCGGTCCGGGGTGTCCGTCCCGCGCAGGACGTCGCCGAGCTCGTTGGACAGGTTTGAGAGAATCTGCAGCGAGAGCGTCGTCAGCAAGAGGAAGACGATGGTCCAGAGGCGGGAGGTCAGGGTAATCTGCGGGAAGGTGCCGATGGCCAGGAGCGTACCCAGCACGACCCCCGAGAGCGACAGCGGCAGCGTCCTCAGACGCATGGATTGTATGGCTGCTTTAATTTTCATTTATTAATCCAGTTTTAGCACCGCCATGAATGCGCTCTGGGGCACCTGGACGGTTCCTATCTGGCGCATGCGCTTCTTGCCCTCCTTCTGCTTTTCGAGGAGCTTGCGCTTGCGGGTCACGTCGCCGCCGTAGCATTTGGCCGTGACGTCCTTGCGGACCTGGCGGACCGTTTCGCGGGCGATGATCTTGGCGCCGATGGCGGCCTGGACGGCGATGTCGAACTGCTGGCGCGGGATGAGTTCCTTGAGCTTGAGGCAGATCTTGCGGCCGAAGTCGTAGGCGTGGTCCTCATGGATGAGGGTGCTCAGGGCGTCGGCGGGGTCGCCGTTGAGGAGGATATCCAGCTTGACCAGGCGGGCCGGGCGGAAGTCGGTGACATGGTAGTCGAACGAGGCGTAGCCCTTGGAGATGGACTTGAGCTTGTCGTAGAAGTCGAAGACGACCTCGGACAGCGGCATGTCGTAGTTGAGTTCGACGCGGTCGGTGGTGATGTAGTGCTGACCGATGAGGGTGCCGCGCTTGTCCATGCAGAGCTTCATGATGGGCCCGTAGAAATCGGACTTGGAGATGATCTGGGCGCGGATGTACGGCTCCTCGATGTGGTCGATCAGGGTCTGCGGCGGGAGGCCGGACGGGTTGTGGACGTCGACGACTTCGCCCTTGGTGGTGTAGACCTTATAGGATACGTTCGGGACGGTCGTGATGACGTCCATGTTGAACTCGC
>CAMKRY010000042.1 GCA_946415345.1 uncultured Bacteroidales bacterium
ACTCGCGACCCCGACCTTGGCAAGGTCGTGCTCTACCAACTGAGCTATTTCCGCAAAAAACTCCGCGTTTTTCAAAACGGGATTGCAAAGGTAATGCTTTTTTTATAGTCTCCAAAATTTTTTTCAAAAAAATGACTAAATTTGTGCTCCGCTAGCAATCCCGCCGATGGCAAAGATACTGGAAGACACCCCTCTCCTCAAGCAATTCTTTGAGGTAAAGGCGCAGAACCCGGAAGCAATCCTGCTTTACCGGGTGGGCGACTTTTATGAGACCTATTCCGACGATGCCGTGACGGCCTCGAAGGTGCTGGGGCTCGTTCTGACGAAGAAATCCAACGGCGAAAAGGGTCCGGTCGCGATGGCCGGCTTCCCGCATCATGCCATCGAAAACTATCTCCACAAGCTCATCCGCGCCGGTTATAAGGTCGCCATCTGCGACCAGCTCGAGGACCCGAAATTCGCCAAGAAGCTGGTCAAGCGCGGCGTGACGGAGATTCTGACCCCCGGCATCAGCTTCGGTGACAGCATGCTGGAGCAGAAGGAGAACAACTTCCTCTGCGGCCTGACCTTCGAGAAAGACCAGTGCGGCGCCGCCTTCCTAGACGTTTCGACGGGCCAGTTCCAGCTCGCCCAGGGCACGCTCGACTACATCATTACCCTCGTGTCGACGATGTCGCCGCGGGAGCTGGTGGTCCAGCGCGGCTGCGAGCGGGGCGTCAAGGAGCATTTCGGCGATTTCTATGTCACCTCCATCGACGAATGGGCCTTTGTCTATGACGCCGCGGTGCAGAAACTCTGCCGCCAGTTCGATGTGCCTTCGCTGAAGGGCTTCGCCGTGGACAGTTTCCCGTTGGGCATCTGTTCGGCCGGGGCGCTGATGGTTTATCTCGAGCAGACCTGCCATACGGGCCTACGGAACATCTGCTCGCTCGGGCGCATCGACCAGGGCAAGTTCGTCTGGATGGACCGCTTCACGCTGCGGAATCTGGAGGTTTTCCAGAGTGCCGCCGGCCGCGAGGGCGTGTCCCTCGTCGAGACCATCGACCGGACGTCGACGCCCATGGGCGCGCGCCTGCTGCGGTCCTGGCTGGCCATGCCGGTGCTGGACCTGAAGGAGCTCGCGGCGCGGCATGAGATCGTCGGTTTCCTGGCGGAGCAGCCGGAACTGCTGCAGGAGCTGCAGCTGGCTCTTGGCGAGATCGGCGACATGGAACGCATCCTCGGGCGGGTCGCCAACGGGAAGGTCAATCCCCGGGAAATCCTCCAGCTGGGCCGCGGCCTGGCGAAGATGGACCCGATTGTGGAGGCCTGCGCCGGCATGGGCTGCGCGCCGCTGGATGCCCTTGTGAAAAAGATCCATTCCTGCCGGAAGCTCTCCGAGCTCATTTTCCGCACCCTCGCGGAGGATGCCGCCGTCCAGCTCGGCAAAGGCCCGGTCATCGCCGCCGGGGTGGACAAGGAACTCGACGAGCTGCGGGCGCTCTCGACCGACAGCAAGCAGTACCTGCTGGAAATGCAGCAGCGCGAGGCGGAGCGAACCGGCATCACCTCCCTCAAAATCGCCTACAACAACGTCTTCGGCTATTATATAGAGGTCCGCAACACATTCAGGGACAAGGTCCCGCCGGAGTGGATCCGCAAGCAGACTCTCGTCAGCGCCGAGCGTTACATCACCGAGGAGCTCAAGGAATTCGAGGAGAAGATCGTCACCGCCGAAGGGACCATCTACGAGATCGAATCCCGCATCTACCGCGCCCTCATCGAGTCCATCCAAAAGGAGATCCGGACCATCGAGGCCGACTGCCGCATCCTCGCCAAGACCGACGTGCTGTCCTCCTTCGCCGAGACGGCCGTCGAGCGCAACTACTGCCGTCCCGAGATGGCCGAGGATAAGGTCATCGACATCAAAGCCGGCCGCCATCCCGTCATCGAGACGCTGATGGCCCCCGGCGAGCAGTATGTCCCGAACGATGTCCATCTCGATACCGACAGCCAGCAGATCATCATCCTGACCGGTCCGAACATGGCCGGTAAGTCCGCCCTCCTCCGCCAGACGGCCCTCATCGTGCTCCTGGCCCAGGTCGGCAGCTTTGTCCCCGCGGCGGCGGCCCATATTGGCTATGTCGACAAGATCTTCACCCGCGTCGGCGCGACGGACAACATCTCCCGCGGCGAATCCACCTTCATGGTCGAGATGCTCGAGACCGCGATGATTCTCCACAATCTCTCCGGCCGCTCGCTGGTGCTCCTCGACGAAATCGGCCGCGGCACCTCCACCTACGACGGCATGTCCATCGCCCGGGCCATCGTCGAATACATCCACGAGGACGGCAAGGGCGCCAAGACCCTCTTCGCGACGCACTACCACGAACTCAACGACCTCGAGGGGCTGTATCCCCGCGTCAAGAACTTCCACATCGCCGTCAAGGAGTCCGGCAAGAGCGTCATTTTCCTCCGCACGATGAAGGAAGGCGGCACGGCCCACAGCTTCGGTATCCACGTCGCCCGCATGGCCGGCATGCCGCAGGAAGTGCTCGACAGCGCCGAGCGGACGCTGAAGGCCCTGGAGAACGCCGAGACCCTCGAACGGGTCCAGCAGCTGTCGCAGCGCCCCGTCAAACCCCACACCACCAAGGAGGGGCTCGTCCAGGGCGACGGTTCCATCCAGCTCTCCATGTTCCAGCTCGACGATCCGCTGCTGGAGTCCCTCCGCGACCGCCTCAAGGCCGCCGACCTCAACAACATGACCCCGCTCCAGGCTTTCGACCTGCTGCGGGCCATGAAAGATGAATTGGGGATATAGTGATGCAAGATTTCCAGAAAGGTGGATTTAGGTATCCGAAAAACGAAAAAGAACTATGAAAAAAGTTTTGTTCTGTATAACGGTTGCAGCGATGGCGCTGGCCGTTTCCTGCTCGAAAGGTGAAGAGGATTCCAGTTACGATTATCCCGGAGAGAAAGGTGAAGCCTATCCGGAAGGTGACATTGCTGATTATGGCGGCGAAGGGATGACGGAGCCGGGCGGCAACAACGGAAGCGGCGAGGCCGGCGTCCTGACGGCTGCCGAATGGAACGATCTTGCCAACTGGGAATTCTGGACGAATGTCATGAACAACCAGGAGTGGAACAACTCCTTCGAGGTCTGGAAGATGGATACCTCTTCCCGCATCGCCGTCCGTGTCAAGGACAGCGCCGGCAACCCGGTCATCAACCTTCCTGTTGCCCTCTACCAAAACCAGAGCCGTCTCTGGGCGGCCCGCACGTCCGTCAAAGGCGAAGCGAACTGCTGGTTCGGCCTCTTCCCCAAGGACATCGAACCTGCCGAGAACCTGTCCCTCATGATCGGTGACCAGATGCAGGCCGGAGCGCCGGTCTTCTCCACCGGCAAGGAAGAGGAGCCCGTTGTCTGGAATGAATATGTCGTCTCCGCGACGGCTCCCCAGTCCAAGGCCGACATCGCCTTCATCGTGGACGCCACCGGCTCCATGGGCGACGAAATCAACTTCCTCAAGAAGGACCTTCTCTCCATCCTGACCTCCGTCCAGCAGAGCCAGTCCGGCGTGGAAATCCGCACCGGAACGGTCTTCTACCGCGATGAGGGCCAGTACGAAGAATACCTTACCCGGTACAGCAACTTCACGACGGACTTCTCCAGCACGATGCAGTTCATCGGCAAGCAGGATGCCGGCGGTGGCGGCGACCTGCCGGAAGCCGTCCATACCGCCCTCGAAGTGACTCTCCAGAAGCTTTCCTGGAATCTGGATGCCCGCAGCCGCCTCGCTTTCCTTATCCTTGACGCACCGGCCCATTATAACCACCAGGGCGTTGTCGAAAGCCTCCACCAGAGCATTGCGACCTTCGCCGAGCAGGGCATCCGCATCATCCCCGTCCTGGCCAGCACGTACGATAAGACCGCTGAATTCATGTGCCGCTACTTCGCCATCGTCACGGACGGCACCTACGTCTTCCTGACGGACGACAGCGGCGTCGGCGACAGCCACCTCACCCCGACGGTGGGCCAGTACACGGTCGAAAAGCTCAACGACCTGCTGGTGCGCCTGATCAACGAAAACATTTAGGCATTTATTAACCCGCCTGACTGTCGGACGTCCCGGTTCGGGGCGTCCGTTCTTTTTTGCATTATTGCAGTAATTCTATTATATTTGTAGACTTAGCAATAATGTACTTATGAAGAAATCTTCCAACCATTCCCTTGCCGGCCTCGGACTGCTGCTGCTCCTGCTGGTGGCGTGTCAGGCCAAAGAGTTGAAAGGCCCCGAGGGAATTGTTCCGGATATATTCCATGCCGAGACGGAAGGGGTCTCCGACCCCCAGGCCAAGGCTTACATGGATGTCGATTATCACGTCTTCTGGAATGCGGACGACCGCATCAGCATCTTTGCCAAGACGACGCAGAACCGCGAGTTCCGGTTCCTGGGCGCGGACGGCGACAATGCCGGCGATTTCAGCTCCGTGACGGATCCTGCCAGCGCAACGGAACTCTCCCGCTACTATGCCGCGTCGCCCTACAGGGCCGGCAACGGCATCTCCGATGGCGGTGTCATCAGCATAAGCCTTCCGGCCGCGCAGACCTACCATGTCGGGACCGTCGATCCGGCCGCCCAGTTGATGGTCGCGGTCAGCGACACCCGCAGCTTCTCCTTCAGGAATCCCGCCTGCGTGCTGGGCTTCCAGCTGAAGGGGTCTGGCGTGAATGTCAGTTCCCTGACGCTCAGCGGCAATGATTCCGAGGTGCTGGCCGGCACCGCCCAGATTACGCCCGGGGATGCCCCGACGATGGAATTCGCCCCCGCGGGCCGTTCGACGTCCATCACCCTGACCGCCGCTTCGCCGGTGGCGCTCGATCCCGATACGCCGACAACGTTCTGGCTGGCCCTGCCGCCGCTGACCTTCACGGGCGGATTCACCCTCACGGTCACCGATGCCTCCGGTAATACCTTCGTGAAATCCGTAACCCGCAGCCTGACGCTTTCCCGCAATTACGTCTACCGCATGGCCGCCCTGGAGGTCGTTCCGGTTCCGGCCGGCGCCCCCGCCGCCGAGGGAATCTACCGGGATTACCGCTCCGGCGGCACGCCCTATCTCTACGACCCCGCCACGGACCAGGTCAATATCTATGAAGCCGAAGGCAATGTCTGGGTCCGCTATATCAATCCTTCGACCCTCCGGATGTATGAGCTCGGCCCCATCCCGGCCGGTGTGGCCCAGGGTGACGCCGTGTCGGCGACCCTGACCGAGACCCTGGCCGGCGCCGAGGTCAGCACCAAGGCCTATACGCTGGAGGCGCTCGATCTCACGGGCGGCATCCTGACGCTGGCCGATGCATCCGAAAACTATTTCGTCCTCAGATTCTAGTGCCATGAAAAAGATCCTGACAACCCTCCTTCTCGTTCTCAGCGTCTCCTTCATGGCGCTGGCGGTTCCCGCCTATCCCGGCAAGTACCAATACACCCAGCCCGACGGCACGGTGATTACCCTTCAGAACCATGGCGACGAATATTTCCACTGGACGACGGACGCGTCCGGCCGTGTCGTGGAAATGGATCAAGACGGTTTCTACCGTCCGGTCGACCAGGCCGCCCACCAGGCTCGCCTCCGCAGGGCTACCCAGGCCTCCATCGGCCGACGCGGCAGCTGGTCCTCCTATGAGACCGCTCCGGTGACGAATTTCGGCGACAGGAAAATCCTCTGCATCCTGGCCGAGTTCTCCGATGTCACCTATTCCATCGCCGATCCCAACGCGAAGTTTAGCGCTATGCTCAACGAGGACGGGTATAGCTACGACGGCGCCATCGGTTCGGTCCGCGATTACTATATCGACAATTCCAACGGACAGTATCGTCCGCAGTTCGACGTCTATGGCCCGGTGACCCTGTCGAATACCGAGGAGTATTATGACAACAACGGCGTCAGGCTCGCCATCATCGAAGCCTACGGCCTGCTGGCGGCAGAGATCAATATAGACGATTACGATACCGACAGCGACGGAGACGTCGACATGGTGCTCTTCTATTACCCCGGCCACAACGAGGCGGAAGGGGCTCCGGCGACGACCATCTGGCCGCACCAGGGAACCGGCTCGTACGGCACCCTCGGCGGGAAGACGTTCAACCGCTATTTCTGCACCTCCGAGCTTCGCGGAAGCAGCGGCACGAACATGTGCGCCATCGGTACGACCTGTCACGAATTCGCCCACTCGCTGGGGCTGCCGGACTTCTATGACACCGACTATGCCTCCAACGGCGAGAATTCCTTCACGACCGGCAAGTTCGACCTCATGGCCGGCGGCAACTACAACGACAGCGGGCGCCGTCCGCCGTATCTGAACGCCGTCGAGCGCAACATGCTCGGCTGGATGGCCGCGCCGACGGACCTGACCGACGGGGAGCATGTCCTCTATCCGATCCGCAACGATGTCGCTTACCGCTCTGATTCCGCCAACCCGGGCGAGTATTATGTCCTGGAGGTTCGCGACAATTATAAATGGGATAGCGCCCTGATGGACTGGGGCCTGCTGATCTACCATGTCGACAAGTCTTCCCGCATCGTCACCGGCAGTACGTCGGCGGCAACCCTGTGGGAAAACACCAACAAGATCAATGCATTCGGGGGTCATCCCTGCTTCTACCTGAAGGCCGCCAGCGGCTCGAACTATGCCTTCCCGGGCATCAACAGCATCACTTCCCTGCCGCTGATTGACTGGAATGGCAATGCGAACGGCGTGATCCTGTCGGGCATCGGCTTCGACGGGGCGAAGGCCAGTTTCCGTTCCGGCACCACGGACGAGCGCGTCATGTATGGTTATGTGACCAATACCTCCGGTTTCCCGCTCTCCGGGGCCCGGGTCGTGCTGTCGCAGTCGGCCCATCCTTTTTCTGCCGCGCCGCTGCTTTCCGGCGACCGGTACGTGGAAACGGATGCGTCGGGCTACTATGAGTTCATCATTCCGGATTCGGCTTCCGAGGACCAGATTCTGACGGTCTCCAAGAGCGGATATACCCCGATCGCCCTGAATGTCCCCATCGATGCGGGTTTCCTGCGGCAGGATTTCTATCTGCCCTATCCCAACGAGGGCGCGCACGGCAATCTCTACCGTTATGATTCCTCGCTGACATTCTATACGACGAGAACCAATTCGACGAGCAAGGGCCTGGCGTTCCGGTATTCGGCGTCCGACCTGGAGGCGGCGGGGGTTGTGGGTCACCGCATCGAAGCCATTTCCTTCCAGGCTTGCCCGACCACCTATGACCGGATTTATGTCCTTATCGACATGGACGGAGAGCGGATCCTGCAGCGGGATGTGACGAATCGGTTCGTGACGGGGGGTATGACGTCGGTTTCGGTCGGCGACGCCGGTATCACGATTCCGGCGGGGAAGGATATCTATATCGGATTCGGCATGACGGGCCTTTCCACGACGGAATACAATGTCAATATGTACGGCCCGCAGGATGTGTCGACGAACGGAGCCTATTACAATGCTGATTTCCTGAATACAACCACCTGGAACAGCGTTACTTTCGGCGGAAAGCCCTTCAGCTTCATTATCTCCGCCGAGGTGATCGGGACGGCGGACGTGACTTTCAGCAAGCTGGGCGTCGCTTCCATCGAAGTGGTGGCGGATGTGCCGACGGTGGTCGCGCCCTCCGGCAAGACGCTCTATCAGACGCAGTGGTATCTGGACGGGACGCCGGTCGTTTCTCCGGCTGCCATTTCCGAGCTTTCCGCCGGTGATCATACGTACATGGTCCGGCTGAGTTATTATGACGGCACCGCCGAAAGGGTTTATTACGACGTACACAAATGAGAAAAGCACTGATACTGGCTGCGATGGCGGCCCTGCTGGCGACCGGTCTCCGGGCGCAGGAAATCCATGGAACAAACCATGGAACGGAACTTTTCAACGAGGGCTGGAAATTCGCCCTGACGGAGGTCGACGCTTCGGCTCCCGCTTTCAACGACAAGGGCTGGCGGACGCTGGACCTGCCGCACGACTGGGGAGTGGAGGGGGATTTCGTGCAGGAATACCCCGGCGAGACCGGAAAGCTCGCCTGGTGGGGCCAGGCCTGGTACCGCAAGCACCTGCAGGTAACGGAAGATGACCTCCGCGGCCTCGTGCTGCTGCAGGTGGACGGCGCGATGTCCAATGCGACCGTCTGGGTCAACGGGCAGAATCTCGGCGGCTGGCCCTATGGCTACGCCTCCTGGGAGGTCGACCTGACGCCGGCGCTGAAGGTGGGCGACAATGTCATTGCGATTCACCTTAATAATCTGAATGACAGCTCCCGCTGGTATCCCGGCGGCGGCATCTATCGCAACGTCTGGCTGCGGCGCTGCTACAAGACGGGGCCCGACTACAACGGGATTGCCGTGACGACGGACATCGGAGAAGGCGCGGCGCTGGTCCATGTCGCCATGACGGTCCGGCAGCGGGGCACGGCCGGCCTGCGCTATATCTTTGTCGTGACCGAAAAGTCGGAGAACCTGGATGACCTGGACAAGGTCAACTGGGATATGTCCTATAACGGGGAGGTCTCGCAGGTGGCGGACGGGCAGGTGATCCGTGGCCAGATCCTGGTCAAGCAGCCGCAGCTGTGGTCCATCGACAATCCACACCTGTATGCCCTCCATGTCATCACCGTTCCGACGGATGAGGCGAAAAGTGCCATCGTGGACCACAAGGTGGTGTCTTTCGGCATCCGCAGCGCAGAATTCAAGCCGGATGGCTTCTACCTCAACGGCGAGAAGACCTTCCTCAAGGGTGTCTGCCTCCACCACGACGCCGGCGGTCTCGGCGCGGCCTGGAACCGCTCGGCCTGGATCCGCCGCCTCAACATGCTCAAGGACATGGGCTGCAACGCCATCCGCAGTTCCCACAATCCCCCGGCGCCGGACCTGCTGGCCCTTTGCGACGGGATGGGTTTCCTCGTGATGGACGAGCTGACGGACACCTGGACCTACTCCAAGAAGCCGAACGGCTATGCGACGCTTTTCGAAGACTGGGTGGAGAAGGACCTTGTCGCGATGATCCGCCGCGACCGCAATCATCCTTCTGTCGTGCTCTGGTCCATCGGCAACGAATGCGGCGAGCAGGGCGACAGCACCCGCTGGTGGATTCCGCAGATGCTGACCGATATCGTTCATCGCGAAGACCCGACGCGGCCTTCAACGGCCGGCAACGACAATGTCTGGGCCGCCTCGACGGGCTATGCGGAGACCATTGACGTCTATGGCTTCAACTACAAGCCGCACGCTTACGAGAAGTTCCGCGACGAGCACCCCGGCCAGCCTTTCCTCGGCAGCGAAACGGCCTCCTGCATCTCCACGCGCGGCTATTATCTCTTCCCGGTGGAACAGGACAAGGGCAAGGGCTGGATCGACGGCGGCTATCCGTTCCAGGTCAGTTCCTATGACCTGTATGCCCCCGGCTGGGCCTCCAAGCCCGATTACGAGTGGTTCTACGAAGATCAGGTGCCCGAGTGCGCCGGCGAGTTCGTCTGGACCGGCTTTGACTATCTCGGCGAACCGACGCCCTACAATCTCGACCTGTCCGTCCTCTCGAACTTCCATACCGAGGAGGAGAAGGAGGCCTACCGCAAGATGCTGGAGTCCTGGGGACAGAATATCGCTTCCGTGCCGCTGCCGTCCCGCAGCAGCTATTTCGGCATCATCGACCTCGCGGGCTTCCCCAAGGACCGCTACTGGCTCTACCAGTCCCGCTGGCGTGAGGACCTGCCGGTGTGCCATATCCTGCCGCACTGGAACTGGAAGGGACGTGAGGGAGAGGTGACCCCGGTGCATGTCTATACCAATGGCGAAGCGGCCGAGCTCTTCCTCAACGGCAAGTCGCTGGGCGTCCGCCACATGGAGGAGGGGCAGTACCGCCTCGTCTGGGACGATGTGGTCTATGAGCCCGGCCGGCTGACGGTGGCTGCTTTCAAGAACGGGGAAGTCTGGGCAACGGACATCGTGGAGACGACCGGCAATCCGGCGTCCCTGAGTCTGACCTACGAAACCGGCCATGGCCCGCGTCCGGAATATGGCGGCGTGGAGGAAGACAGCCGTGTCATCGGCGACAACTATCTCAACCCGAACGACCTGATCATCCTCGACCTTCGCGTGCTGGACAAGCAGCAGCGGATCGTCCCGACAGCGGACAACCTTGTCAAGATTAAAATCAAGGGCGACGCCGAACTCGTCTATGTCGACGCCGGCGACCCGACTTCCCATACCGCCTTCAAGAGCAAGGAGTTCCGGACCCTCGCGGGCCTCGGCACCATCGCCATCCGCATGACCAAGCCCACCGGCTTCTCCGAAGCGCGGGTTAAGGTTTCTTCCAAGGGACTGAAAGGCTTCACCCTGGTGATCTGCAAGGATGATGAGGGGATGTGGGCCATTCCGAAGATTCCGATGTTTTAGATTTCCCGACAAGCTCGAAATAACAGTAACACAATAATGAAAAGGTTTTTATCCATTGCCCTCCTGCTGGGCAGCCTGGCGCTGACGGCCGCGGCGCAGAAAGCTCCTGAAAAAGAAAAGTATGTCCGCAGGGCCAACTACGGCCTCGCCGAACGCTTCTCGCAGAAGAAAATCTCCCAGATGGTCTATTCGACCCGTATCAGCCCGAACTGGTTCGTCGGGAGCGACAAGTTCTGGTACAGCTGGAAGACCGCCGAGGGGACGAAATACTATATCGTCGATCCGGCGAAAAAGTCCAAGACCGAAGTGTTCGACATGGAAAAACTGGCCATGCAGCTTACTGAGATCGTGCGCGATCCGTTCGATGCCGCCCATATCCCGATGCAGGACCTGGAGCTCAAGGAGGACAAGTACTTCGAGTTCGACATCCAGTCGACCCGTCCGAAGACCGACTCGCTCGGCCGGACACAGGAGGGCACGGTTCTTTATCATTTCACCTATGAGATCGCCTCGAAGAAGCTCTCTTTCACGACGCAGGAGCAGAAGGAACGCTATCCCAGCTGGGCGAGTGTCTCCCCCGACGGCACCCGCGGCGTCTATCTCCGGAACCACAATCTGTTCGTGATGGACTCCACTTCGCTGCGTCTTGCCACGGAGGACCCGAAGGATTCGCTCATCGTCGAGCGCGCCCTGACGACGGACGGCACGGCCGAATGGTCCTGGGCGGGAGAAAACTATCGCGGCGACACCGTGACGGACACGACCAAGCGCAGATTCCCCTACATCAGCTGGTCGCCGGACGGCCGCCATTTCTCCATCATCCGCTGGGACATGTCGCCGGTAAAGAAGCTCTGGGTCATCAACGCCGTGAGCCGGCCCCGTCCGACCCTCGAGACCTACCACTACCAGATGCCCGGCGAACCGGCTCCGAAGGGCACCCTGCACATCTTTGACGTCGATGCCGGCACCTCCCGCGAGGTCGCGATGGCTGCGTTCAAGGACCAGGACGCCTCGATCCTGAATGCGGATCTTACCGCTGCCGAAGCCGCCAGGGATTTCTACAGCATGCGCTGGATCGGCGACGAGAAGGGCTTTTATATGTACCGCCTCAGCCGCGACCTCCACAAGATCGACCTCTGCTATGTCGGTGTCGATGCGGACAGCACGAAGACCCTTGTCAGCGAGCGGATGAATACCTACCAGGAGTGGCGCGACCCGAAGTTCCTCCCGAATGGCGATTTCGTCTGGTGGAGCGAGCGCAACGGCTGGGCGAACCTCTATCTCTATGGTCCGGACGGAACGCTGAAGCGCAACCTCACCGAGGGCGCCTACCATGTTGAGTCCATCCTCGGGGCGACCGGCCAGTATGTGGTCTTCAGCGCCTCCGGCATGGTCCCGGGCGAGAATCCTTACCAGATGCACAACTACCGCGTCGGAGTCGGCGGCGGTACGCCCGTCAAGCTCGACATGGATGACATGGACGTCCTCGCGACGGCCTCCGATGATGCGAAATACCTCGTTGCCAATGCTTCCCGGGTGGATGCCAAGCCCTTTGTCGTGCTGATCGACGTCGCGGCCGGCCGCCAGGTCATGGACCTCGAAGAGGCCGACTTCTCCCGCCTGTTCGAGGCGGGCTACCGCTTCCCGGAGCGCTTCAAGGTCAAGGCGGCGGACGGCGTGACGGACCTTTACGGCGCCATCTACAAGCCCTTTGACTTCGACTCCACGAAGGTCTATCCCGTCTGCGACTATGTCTATCCCGGTCCGCAGGTGGAGGCCGTCAACATCTCCTGGAGCCAGGGCATGACCCGCACCGACCGCCTGGCGCAGCTCGGTTTCATCGTCGTCACGGTCGGCAACCGCGGCGGCCATCCGATGCGCTCGAAATGGTACCACAACTACGGCTACGGCAATCTGCGCGACTACGGCCTGGAGGACCAGAAATA
>CAMKRY010000043.1 GCA_946415345.1 uncultured Bacteroidales bacterium
AATCTAAGGCCTCGTAACTAATGTTAAACCGTCCAACTTTTGGGGGTCACATCAAAACCGAAGCGGCTTTTTTCTTGTGAGGACTAGCAGACTTGAACTGCTGACCTCCTGCCTGTCAAGCAGGCGCTCTAAACCAACTGAGCTAAGCCCTCAAATGGGACGACAAAGGTAGTAAGTTTTTTCGACTCTGCAAAAAAAACTTTAAAAAACTTACCACCCCAGTTTGATGTTATCGGCCATGGCCTCGGCGAGACGCTGGCGCGCTTCCCGGCTCGACCAGGCGATATGGGGGCTGAAACGAATCTTGGACATGTCTTTGAGGTGCATCAGGGGGCTGTCCATCGGTAGCGGTTCTTTGACATAGACGTCCAGAGCGGCGCCGGCGATGAGACCGTCATCGAGGGCGCGAGCCAGGTCCGCCTCCACGGCGATGCCGCCGCGGCCCGTGTTTACGAGATAGGCCGTCCGTTTCATTTTCCTGAATCCCTCATAATCAATCAGGTTCGCCGTGCGCTCGTTATAGGGTGCATGGATGCTGATCACGTCCGACTCCGCGAGGAGCGTGTCGATGTCTACGGAGGGATATTCTTTGCAATGGGACGTGCCGGAGGTGGAGTAATAAATGACCCTCATGCCGAACTCGCAGGCAATCCGGGCGACCTTCTGGCCGATGGCGCCCATGCCGACGATGCCTAGGGTCTTCCCGGTCAGTTCCATGAACGGGGTCGTCGGGTCGGTATGGACCGTCCCCTGGGCATAGGAACCGGACTTTACCTTATTATCATAATAGAAGGCATGGCCGGCGAGATTGAGAATATGCATCCAGGCGGTCTGTGCGACGGAATCCGTCGAATAGGCAGCGACGTTGCGGACGATTACCCCGCGCTGTGTGCAAAGCGGGACATTGATATTGTTGATGCCGGTGCCGGCCTCGCAGATGAGGCGCAGCTTCGGGGCGGCGTCGAGGAAGGCCGCGTCGACAATCACCTTGTTGAGCAGGGCGACATCGGCATCCCGGACGCGTTCGCGGGCTTCTTCTGCCGTTGACGAGTAATAGGTGGTCAGTTCGCCGAGGGCGGCAATGGAGTCGAGGGGCGTATCGCCCATCGTTCCGGCATCTAGAAAGACGATCTTCAGCATAGGAGACTATAGGAATTTGGAAACGGCGGAATAATAGGTCTTGGAAATGAGGACGTTCTCGAGCCCGGGCGTGTCCAGCTCGGCAATAGCGTAGCCGCTGCTGTCCTTGCGGACGAGGCGGATATGGTCCGGATTGACGAAGAAGGAACGGTGACAGCGGACCATGCCGTGGCGCGAAAGCGTGTCCTCCAGCGCCCGCATGGACGAACGGAGGTTATAGGTCTTCGGGTGGCCGTTGTCCAGATAATGGATATAGACGTAATTCTGCTCCGACTTGATGTAGAGAACGGCTTCCTGAGCGATGATCAGGCGGAGTTTCTTATACTCATCGTAGAATCGGATCAGGGAGCGTTCGTCAGGCAGTTCTTCATCCCGATGCTTGAGATAATGGATGTGGATGAAAAGAGCCAAGACGAGATAAGGATAGCCCATCGGCAGGCTCAGGGAGCGGAAACACTCGGTCAGCACATTGAAGAAGGGCAGATCACCGCCGAGAGCCAGGGCCATATAGAGCGACTGGAAGAGAGCGACAAAGACCAGCTCACCCAGACACCACATAAAATAAACCGCCCAGGTCATGCGTAGCAGCCGCCGCAGGATAAACAGCAGCATGCGGGTTATCGAAAGGACTGCAATGGTGATGATCGTCACAAAGGTCAGGTTCAGCGTATAGCTGCTGCCGCCATACGAAAGGAACTCCGACACATGGTAAGGGTCCACGACCAGGACATAGACGAAAAGAAAGATGGGAGCGATGACAAAATGCATGACATTGCTCGGCATCCGGTAAAAATCCTTCGAAATGACTTTCATTTCATCCACTTTTTTGTTGGGACAAATATACAAATAATTTTGATTTTATCCCTATTTCGGCACTTTTATCCCTAAATAATCGTTTTTGTCACTTTTTATTCATCCCGGTAACTTTTATTATGCCGAACTTTTGGAATGGCCTACCTTTGCACCAGAAAACAATGACCAAGGCTATGAATCAGACAGGTATTTCTACGGCTTATGCCCTTTCCGAGCTCAGCGGCCAGGACCGCGGGCTCCACGCTCGTGACCTTTCCGTCTCCCGCAGACGCCTTCTTTCCGACGAGGATCGCTCCCGCCGGGCTGATTTCCCGCGCTTCCGTTCCATGATGCGTACGTCCGAGGCTATCTAAGACACAGCTATTCCATTATTCTCGATACAATGGATAAGGGGTTGACCGATTCTCGCGGCCAACCCCTTTCTTTATGAGGTTACCCGGACGAGCCGGGTGATGACGATTCCCCTATGCCAGTGCGCTGTCCATCAGATCGGCGAGCGCCTTCTTGTCGAGATGCTGGCCGATGAAGACCAGTTTCTGCATGCGGTCGCCGTAGACGGGGTCCCAGTCGGCGCGGAGCTTGGCATCGCGCGCCATCATCTGCTGCAGCTGGTCTTCGGGCATGGTGGCGAACCAGAGGCCTGCGTCGCGGAGACTCTTCTGCCGCCCGGCCTGCTCGAACAGCCAGCATTTGTCCGTGTCGTCCGTGAAATAGCACAGTCCCTTGGCGCGGATGATGTTCGCGGGCCATTTTTTCGCGATGAGGTTGTCGAACTTATTCAGGTCGAAGGCCTCCCGGCGATAATATACATAGGTATCGATGCCGTACTCCAGCGCTTCGCCTTCCGCCTCTTCTTCCTCATCCTCGCCTTCGATGGCCTGGATCCAGGCAGCGGAAGTCGCGACACGCTCGAAATCGAACATGCCGGTGTATATGATTTCATCGAGGTCGATATCGCCGTAGTTGCAGGGAAGGACCTTTGCGCCGGGGTTGATGCCCTTGACGATGCCGGTGAGCTTACCGAGCTCGTCGGGGGTGATTTCGGCGGCCTTGTTGAGCAGGACGATGTTGCAGAACTCAATCTGCTCAATGACGAGGCGTTCGAGGTCCTCGTCGTCGATGTCGTCGCGCCCGAGCGCGTCGCCGCAGCCGAATTCGTCCTTCATGCGGAGGGCGTCCACAACGGTAACGATGCTGTCGACATAAGGGACGCTGTCCTTGACAAACTGCGGGCCGAGCATCGGCATGGTGCAGATCGTCTGGGCGATCGGAGCCGGTTCGCAGATGCCGCTGGCCTCGATAACGATGTAGTCGAAGCGGCCGGTGGCCATGATATCGCCGAGTTGGGCCACGAGGTCCATCTTCAGCGTGCAGCAGATGCAACCGTTCTGCAGCGCCACGAGCGAGTCGTCCGTCTTGCCGACGACTCCGCCCTTCTCGATAAGGTCCGCGTCGATATTGATTTCGCCGATATCATTGACGATGACCGCGAAGCGGATGCCGCGGCGGTTCGCCAGGATGCGGTTCAGCAGGGTCGTCTTTCCGCTGCCGAGATAACCGGTCAGCAGCAGGACCGGGATCTGTTTTTTCTCCAAGGTAATCGTTGCCATACTGTCGTCATGCCCGACCTGATCGGGCATCTGGATTGCAAAGTTAGGAAAAATCTTGATGGAATGACGGGAAATGATTAAATTTGTAGACTGAGAAAACAAAACATAAACCACATACTACTATGAAAATCCGTATTATTCTCGCCAGCTTAGCCCTGGCAGCCCTGAGCCTTCCGGTCTTCGCCCAGAACACCCTCGAACAGCACCAGGATGCCATCCGCCAGAACAAGCAGGCCGTGGAGGACGCCACCCGCCAGCACAAGGACCAGGTCTCCGTCTCCAACGCCCAGATCGATGCCGCCAAGGCCCTCATCGCCCAGCATCAGAACGAAATCAAGCAGCAGGAGCTCGCCATCAAGACGGTCAAGCTCTCCATCGACCAGAAGAAACAGGCCCTGAAGCTCAAACAGCAGGCCCTCGCCATCCAGAAGAAGGCCTACAAACTCGACAAGAACAACACCGCCGCCGCCAAGGCCGACCTGCTCGCCCGCAAGGAGGAAATCCGCCAGGCCCAGGCCGACATCAAGGCCGACCAGAACCTGATCAAGGACGCCCAGGGCAAGATCAAGCTCGCCAAGGCCGAGATCAAGAAGGCCAACGCCGCCATCAAGGCCAGCAAGAAGGCCGCCAGCGAGACCAAGCAGGCGCTGAAGGACTCCAAGAAAGATCTGAAGGAGAGCGAGAAAGCCCTCGAAGCCAAGAAGGAGCAGATTGCCGCCGAGGCCAAGGTCGCCGAGATTGACGCCGCCGCCAAGAAGGCCGACGCCGTCGTCGAGCAGGTTGCTGAAACGGCCGCCGTCGCGGTAGAGAACGCCGCCACAGTGACCACCACTGAGACCGTCGAGGAAGCCGTTCAGAAGGCCACCGAACAGGTCCAGAACGAAATCAAGGAAACCGTAACAGAATAACCTATTACCTATGGAAATCAAACCCGCATCCGCCGGAACGCTTGAGTCGGGGGACATCCTCGTACGCATCGCACCGGCGACAACCGACGGCCTCTCCATTGACCTGGAGAGTTCCGTCGCAGCCCAGTTCGGCGGACAGATCCGCCATCTCATTACCGAGACGCTGGAAGGTCTCGGCGTCGAAAAGGCCGACGTCACGGCCGTTGACAAAGGTGCCCTGGACTGCACCATCCGCGCCCGCGTAACGGCCGCCGCCGTCCGCGCCACCGGTAAAGACGTATGGAGGGACTAGCCATGGACAGACTCCGCAGAACCATGATGTTCGTCCCCGGGAACAACCCCGGCATGATGGCCGACGCCCACATCTACGGCCCCGACTCCATCATGCTGGACCTCGAGGACTCCGTGACCATGGCCGAGAAGGACGCCGCGCGTCTTCTCGTCTATAACGCCCTGAAAACCATCGACTACGGCACGACGGAAATGGTCGTCCGCATCAATCCCCTCTCCACGCCCTACGGCAAAAAGGACGTTGAAGCGGTCGTCAAGGCCGGCGTCGACGTGATCCGCATGCCGAAGACGGAGACCGCCGAGGAAGTCCGTGAGCTGGAGGCCGAGATCCTCAAAGTAGAAGAGGAGATCGGCGCCGTCGGCCGGACACAGATCATGGCCGCCATCGAAAGCGCCCTCGGCATCTGCAACGCCTACGCCATCGCCACCGCCTCCAAGCGCATGATGGGCATTGCCCTCGGCGCCGAGGACTACACGGCGAACCTCAAGACCCAGCGCACCCCCGGCGGTGACGAGCTCCGCCTCGCCCGCGAAACCATCGTCGTAGCCGCCCGTGCCGCCGGCATCGCCTGCTTCGACACCGTCTACTCCAACCTCGACGACATGGACACCTTCCGCGCCGAGGTCGAATACATCAAGACCCTCGGTTTCGACGGCAAATCCATCATCAACCCCCGCCAGATCGAGATTGTCAACGAAGTCTTCACCCCGACTCCGAAAGCCATCGAGAAGGCCCTCAAGATCGTCGCCGCCATCAAGGAGGCGCAGGAAAAGGGCTCCGGCGTCATCGCCGTCAACGGCAAGATGGTGGACCGTCCGGTCGTCATCCGTGCTGAAAGGACCATCGCCCTGGCCGTCGCCTCGGGCGTCTTAACGAAAGAGGAGGCTGCCTTATGATGCGAAACACCAAACTCACCACCCTCGAAGAGGCCATCCGCAAGAGCGGTCTTCGAGACGGCATGACCATTTCCTTCCACCACCATTTCCGCGGCGGCGACAAGGTCGTCAACATGGTGGTCGACAAGCTCGCCGAGATGGGCTTCAAGGGCCTGCATCTCGCCGCATCGAGCCTTTCCGACGTCCACGCCCCGCTCATCGAGCACATCAAGGCCGGCGTCATCACCAAGATCAGCACCTCCGGTCTTCGCGGCGAGCTCGCCAACGAGATTTCCCGCGGCCTGATGGAGGAACCGGTCGTCTTCCGCAGCCACGGCGGCCGCGGCAGCGCCATCGCCAGCGGCGAACTCGCCATCGACGTAGCCTTCCTCGGCGCTTCTTCCTGCGACGAGCTCGGCAACGCCTGCGGCTATTCCCGCAGCGAGAACGCCAAGAGCATCTGCGGCTCCCTCGGCTATGCCCTGCCGGATGCGCAGTATGCCCAGCACGTCATCGTCATCACCGACGACCTCGTTCCCTACCCGAACGTCCCGATGTCCATTCCGGCTTCGCTGGTCGAGTCCGTCGTGGTCGTTGACAGCGTCGGCGACAGCTCCAAGATTTCCGCCGGCGCGATCCGTGACTCCAAGAACCCGCGCGACATCCTGCTCGCCAAATCCGCCGCCAAGGTCGTCATCAACTCCGGCTATTTCGAGGACGGATTCTCCATCCAGACCGGTACCGGCGGTGCGTCGCTGGCCGTTGTCAAATACATCCGCGAGGAGATGCTCGCCCGCGGAATCAAGGCTTCCTTCGCCCTCGGCGGCATCACCGCCCACATGGTGAAACTCCACGAGGAGGGTCTCATCGGCCGCCTCATCGACGTCCAGTCCTTCGACAAGGTCGCCGCGGAGTCCATCAAGAACGATCCGTTCCACCAGGAAGTCTCCGCCATCGACTACGCCTCCGGTGAGCACAAAGGCTCAGCCGTGCACGCCCTCGACATGGTCATCCTGTCGGCCCTCGAGGTCGATACCGACTTCAACGTCAACGTTCTCGTCGGCTCCGACGGCATCATCCGCGGCGCCATCGGCGGACACCAGGATACCGCGGCGGATTCCGCTTTGTCCATCATCGTGTGCCCGCTGCTTCGCGGCAGGATCCCCTGCGTCGTCCCGAAGGTTACCACGCTGATCACCCCCGGCGCCTCCGTCGACGTCGTCGTGACGGAATACGGTATCGCCGTCAATCCCGCCCGCCCGGAGATTGCCGAGCGCCTGAAAGCCGCCGGCCTCAAGATCGTGGACATCCACGAGCTGGCCGCCAAGGCCACGTCTATCATCGGCACCCCCGATCCCCTGCCCTTCGGCGAGAAGATCGTCGGCGTCGTGATGAACCGCGACGGCTCCGTGCTGGATTATATCCGCAATATTGAGGGATAACCTGGCCGTGGCAGATAAATAATTATCTGTCAACGTATTACAAAAAATGACCTGTGCATAATTGCGCAGGTCATTTTTCATAAATCGCTATCGTTCAAGCACTTATCCGCCACGGCTATTTGATCAGGCTGCCGAGGATGGAGCGGGAAACCGTGCGTACGGCACTGGAGGTGGCGTTCTTGACGGCACGGCCGGCGACGTCCTTGGTGCTGGTCGTCTTGGATTTCTTGCCGGAGACCTTGTTGCCGATGATGGAGCCGATGGAGGTAGCGAATACGCCGATAATGGCCGTGGCGATACCGGAGAGCACCTTGCCGACGAGGGTCTTCTTGGCCTTGCTCTTCTTCTCCTCTTTCTTCGGCTTGGCGGCTTCGGCCTCCACCTGGGCCTGGGCGGCCTCGGCGGCCTCTTTTTCACTTTCAGCGAGAAGCACCTCGAAGGCCGATTCGCGGTCGATCATGGTGTCGTACTTGTTCCCGACGGGCGAGGCGCTCTGGATATCCAGGCGCTGACCGGGAGTGATGGGGCCGATCTGACTCAGCGGGAAGAGGATCTTGGCGCGCTGGACCACGGACGGGGCGCCCTTGGGATCGAGGAAGCTGACGAGGGCCTCGCCGGTCTCGAGCTCCATGATGGCGTCTTCCGTCTTGAAGGCAGGATTGGCGCGGAAGGTCTCAGCGGCGGCGCGGACGGCTTTCTGGTCCTTGGGGGTATAGGCCCGCAGGGCATGCTGGACGCGGTTGCCGAGCTGGCCGAGGATGCTGTCGGGGATGTCGGTGGGGTTCTGGGTGATGAAATAGACGCCGACACCCTTGCTTCGGATGAGGCGCACCACCTGCTCGATCTTGCTGACCAGCGCAGGGGCCGTGTCGGTGAAGAGCGTATGGGCCTCGTCGAAGAAGAAGACGAACTTCGGCAGTTCCTGATCGCCGACCTCGGGGAGTTGGGCGTAGATGTCGGAGAGCAGCCAGAGGAGATAGGTCGAATAGAGCTTCGGATTGAGCATCAGCTTGTCCGCCGCAAGAACGCTCATCACGCCCTTTCCGTCCTCAACGGCGAAGAGGTCGTGGATGTCGAAACCGGGCTCGCCGAAGAACTGGTTCGCGCCCTGGTTCTCAAGCGACAGCAGCGCACGCTGGATCGCGCCGACGGAAGCCGCCGTGACGTTGCCATAGGTCTTGCTGAGCTCGGTGGCATGGTCGGAGACATAGGCGAGCATCGAACGGAGATCCTTGAGGTCGAGGAGCAGGAGACCCCGCTCGTCAGCGACACGGAAGAGGATGTCCATGACGCCGGACTGGGTCTCATTGAGGCCGAGGAGTCGGCTCAGCAGCGCCGGTCCCATGTTGGAAATCGTGGTGCGCATGGGATGCCCCTGTTCGCCGAAAACGTCGTAGAAACGCGTCGGGCAGCCCGCGAACTGCGGATTCTCGATGCCGAATTCGGGAAGGCGCTTCTCGATGAAGCCGCTCAGTTTGCCGGCCTGGCTGATGCCGGAGAGGTCGCCCTTCATGTCGGCCATGAAACAGGGCACGCCCGCCTGGGAGAAACTCTCGGCGAGGACCTGGAGGGTCACCGTCTTGCCGGTGCCGGTCGCGCCGGCGATGAGTCCGTGGCGGTTCGCCATCTTGCCGATAATGGAAATGGGGCCCTCAGGGCCGTGGGCGACATAGAGTCCGTGGGTGCTGTCGTACATGGGATTGCGTTTTAGTTCCGTAAATATACGAAGTTTTTTCGTATCTTGCGCAAGATTTGCGGCCGGAGCGGATTTCAAGGTCGCAAGTTCGTTTAAGCGTATGAAAAAACAACTGTCTCTCATCCTCTTTTTCCTGTTGTTAGGCGCGATATCCGCCCTGGCTCAGGAGAAGAGGCACAATCTTTCCCTTTCCATAGGAGGGCCTGTCGGAGGATATCGATACATCGGTTCCGATAATGACTACTATCAACAATACGGAAACGATTTAAAGAGCCTCTACAAGGACACGGAATCCGTTTCCAGCGGCACCGCCCTGATGCTCGGCTATTCCTACCGCTTGAACAGATATTTCGCCCTCGGCGGGGATCTGGCTTACGGCATGTACTCGCAGACCATCACCCCGGGAGCCGCCAAGACGCACCGGGATACCCGGGAATACGACGCTTTCGTCTTTTCCTTCCTGCCGAACGGCAAGGTATATTACTATTCCGACGAAGGCTTCGACGTCTACCTGCGGGCCGGTATCGGCGCGGAGTTCTCAACGGGAAGCCGCGACGGCAACCGCTGGCGTACAGCCTGGCAGATAACGCCGCTTGGTATCCATGTCGGGAAAAAATTCTATTATATAGGAGAACTGGGCGTCGGCACGGAATACATCGTCCGGATGGGTATCGGCTATAGTTTTTAATCAAGAGGACACGCTATGAAGATCTATCATCTGCTTCTCTGCATCGCGACGGCCAGCCTGCTTGCCGCCTGCTCCAAGGCCGACCCGGACGACGCCTTCGGCGGCCATGAAGAGTCGTCCAACCGGGTCAAGGACTATATGACCTTTATCGCCGACCAGCTCGTCACCCAGAACCTCCAGGAGCTGGAAACCGCGCTGAGCACCGATCAGGGCGGAGGCATGGGGCGTTATTTCTACAAGAACAACGGGAAAGCCCTGACCGAGGACGGAGCCGTCTGGACGGTGACCCGCGAAGGAGCCTTATACGGACTGGTCATCAGCAAAGTGGACGGACAGAACAGTTGGAATCTCAGTTTTGACGGAGATTTTACCTTCGATTATGTAGACACCTACCGGACCCGGTATACCCTGCTTGCCACCGCTGCAGACGCCTCCGTCGCCGCGCACCGCAGCTGGGATATCACCCTGGACGGCGAGCGCCATGAAAAGGATGATTACTGGTGCTCTTTCGCCAGCGACGGCGCCATCCAGTATCGTTCTCTGGCCGAGGACAAACTCTGGAACGCCTACGGCTACCTGCTGATGACGGTATACGACGGGAAGAAGCAACTCGACAAGGTCGTCATGCAGCTCAAGGGCGGCAAGTCCGACTCGGTCATTGCGCATATAGAATAAGGAAGAAGATGCCCGATCGGGTCGGGCATGACGATTACATCCCGGGGCGACGGATCGTCAGCGGGATGGCGCCTTCCGGGAAGGCGTCGGGTCCGGTGCAGACGAGAGCGAGATAGCCGCCACCGCCTGCGCCGGGCATTTTCCATGCCAACACGCCTTCCATCGCGCTGTAGCGGTCGATGTACTCCTGCACGCCCGGCTGGATCATCGCCGGGAACATCGCCACCTGCGCGTTGAATGAAGCCTTATATGCCGCGGCGAAAGCCTCGAGGTCGCGGGCCATGATGGCCTTCCAGCAGGCATCGGCCGCTGCGGCCAGGGCGCGGACCTTGGGCTCGTTGATGTCCTTGCCTTCCACGACGCTGGAGCCGGGCCGGCGCGGGAACATGGGGATCATGCAGAGATGCTCCTCCAGCCAGCGCAGAATCTCCTCGTCACAGCAGGTCTCGATCTTCTCGGGCCAGAATCGCTTGTCGTACCAATGACGGCACAGGCCGGGCACGCAGATGCCGATGGCGTCCTGGGCGCCGGAAATGATGCCGTCGGAGCGTTCGGGGTCGTTCTCAAAGCAGAAAACGAGCTTTGCCAGCGTCTCGGGGTCCATATTCGGCAGGCTGTAGGGCCAGATCTTGCGGATCATGTTGCGGGTGCTGGTGCTGAGGCCGCAGCGGTCGCGGATTTCGAAGGTCGGCTCGAGCGAAATAGTGATGGCCCAGCCGGGGGCGAAATGGCTGACATAGGGCTGGTCGATCCAGGTGCCGGCGAGGTCGAGCCGTGTCGGAATCTGGCTTTCCGTCTTCTTGAGATCGGTGCTGGAACGGGCGGCCAGGCCCTCCTGCGGCACTCTCTGCAGCACCACATATTCGATTCCATGCTCCGCGCAGAAGCGGCGTTTCTCCTCATTGCCGCCGTCCTCATTGACAACGAGGATGTCCGGCCGGAGCCGCTCCACCGTCGGCACGAAGTCCATCACGCCGCTGCCGGCGTTGATGAAGGCGTCCTTGACATAGCGGATGCTCTTGACCATGAAAAGGCGTTCCTGCTCGCTGTAGATGGTCTTGTGGTGCTTGTAGCCGAGGATGGTGGCGTCGGAACCGATGCCGACGTAGAGGTCGCCATATTCCGCCGCCTGGCGGAAGAATTCCACATGGCCGCTGTGCAGGAGGTCGTAGCAGCCGCTGACGAAGACTTTTTTCTTTTCGCTCATGCTACAAATGTAATCAATCGGCGGCAGTTTCACAAACGTCGCGGGATTTTGCTATTTCGAAAAAGATGGTTACCTTTGCATCCGTGTTCTGAATCTAAGCCTGGTTTGTGTATCAACGAAACTATGGCTATGCGCATTATAATAAAATTTATTGGAATTGCGGCGGCCCTGCTGGCTGCAGTCGCGTCATGCTCCATGAAGGACGAGGAGCCGTCCAAGAACGAACCTGCCCGCGTCATTATCTCCGGGCACGTCCTGAATATCATTGACGGCGAGCCCATCAGCGGCGCGGTAGTGGAGATGAAAAAGATTCCCGAGAGCAACGGATCCGGACATCAGGTAATGGCCCAGCCGCAGAAGGCCACGACCGGCATGGAAGGGTACTATTCCTTCGAGAGCTATCTGGAAGGTGAGACGGCCCAGTTTGTCGTCAGCAGTTCCTACGCCAGCCGCGACATCACCGTCTCCCGCGGTGACCAGTCCTACGACAGCAAGCGCAACTGCTACATCATCGACATGGTGGATCTGTTCCTCTAGGCCGTCCTCGTCGATTATCGAAAAAAATTTTGCAGAGTCCGGAAAAGTTTCTACCTTTGTAATCCCAAACACGATGGTGCTGTAGCTCAGATGGTAGAGCAATGGACTGAAAATCCATGTGTCGG
>CAMKRY010000044.1 GCA_946415345.1 uncultured Bacteroidales bacterium
GGCTGGGGAATGAGTTCCAAGCACCTTCTGATGGCCCTTAACCAGAAGTTTAAAAAGCCCCGTTGCGTGAAGGATTTCTGAGGGGGGGTGCCTCCATAATTCTATTTCAATTAGTTACATTTTTAAACAAGAGTAAAAATCCCCAAAAGTGCCATTTTGCGCAGCAGGGGAGGGGATTTGCGCTGTTGATAAATCTGTTAATAAAATATTTTAGCAAATTTGTATAAACAAATTAAATTATGTACATTTGAGTGGATAAGTAGGTGCTAAAGCGTCCGTTTTTTATAGTTGGAATAGATCCGCAGGATAGTGAAAAGAGTCGCCATCATATTGACTGTCGCGATGTTAGCCATAGCGGCCCCTAGGGGGTTTGCGGCTCCGGTGCATCGTGACTCGACGAGTCGATTCCCCAATTTCAGCGTCCGTAACAACATCCTTTACGACATAGCCGGTGCCGTGAACCTCGGCGTCGAGGTGCCCGTCAGCAAGCATTGGACGGTTGGCGGCAATGTCGGCCTGAAGCCCTGGCCGCGGTTCTATGCCTGGGAGTGGCACAAGGATACGCAGGCCAAGTGGCGGCACATCCTCTTTGTCCCCGAGGTCCGTTATTGGAAGGACCAGGTGTTCAAGGGGCATTTCTTCGGTGCCGACCTTCTCTGGACCCATTATAATGTCGGCGGCGTGCGCTTCCCCCTGGGGCTCTATCCCGACGCCCGTAAGTACCGCCTGCAGGGCGATTTCTATGGACTCGGTCTCTTCTACGGCTATTCCTGGTGGATTGGCCGGCATTTCCGTCTCGAGGCGGAAGCGGGCCTGGCTGCGGGCTATGCCGATGCCAAGAAATACGAATGTCGCAACTGTGGCGCAGAGGTGGGCACCAAGCAGGGCCCCGCTCTCGTCCCGAAGCTCGGACTGAATATCGCCTGGACGCTGGATCCTTACGAGGGTATGAAGCGGGGTGGTGGCGAGACCATCATCATCGAAAAGCCCGGGGAGGTCCGGGTGGATACCGTCCTCATCCCCAAGCCCAAGCTCTTCGTGATCCACCTCAGCGAGGTCAAAGGCCCTCGCAGCAAGGGTGACGAGCTGGCCGAACGCCTGCCCTACGTGTTCCCGTTCTCGCGCCACGCCAGCATCGAGGATCTGCCGGCTCCTGCCCGCGACAGCATGCTCTACGTCCACTTCCCCCTGGACCGCACCGAGCTTCGTGAGGACTTCGAGGGCAACAAGGCCATCCTCGACAGCATCGTCCGGGTTACCAACGAGCTCCAGAACGATACGCTCATTGCGTCGAACCTCATCTCCATCGTCGGTCTGGCCTCCATCGAAGGTCGTGTTTCCCACAACCAGGACCTCTCCGAGGGCCGTGCCCGGGCGCTCCGGGACTACGTCATGAAGCGGACGACCGTCCCCGAGAAGCACTTTGAGCTGCTCGCCAAGGGCGAGGCCTGGGACTGGTTCGAGCAGCAGCTCCGCGCCCTCTCGACCGAGGATAATGACTGGGTGGCCTGGGCCATCGACATCATTGAGTCCGAATCCGATCCGGACGTCCGCGAAGCCAAGCTGAGGGCCGACCGCGACAAATATGAGGAGATCCGAACCAGCCTCCTCGCCGACCAGCGCAACTCCGGCTATCTCCGCGTCTACTACGACAACAAGCCCGATGCGGGCACCGTTCTCTTCAATGACGATATCCTCGGCCTGATCCGTGCTAAGAAATACCAGGAAGCCGTCGATGCCGTCGACGCCGATCCCGCCGTTCGCGACTACACGATCGAGCGCGATCCCGATGCCCTCAACGCATACGGTATCGCCCTTTACTTCGCCGCCGCGACGGAGGACCACCTCATGAAGATGAAGCCGGGAGATGTCTTCGATCAGGATAAGGAAGATCAATACCAAAAAGATATCGCGCGCGCATACAATTTTATTAAGGAAGCTGCCGGGCGCGGCTCCAAGGCTGCCCGCGCCAACCTGGAAGAACTCAAGGAATACAATCGGGACAGGGACACCTACCGCGCGTTTATGTCCCCGGCTCCGGCCAAGCAATAGACCTAATCCGTAACAAACAATAACTATTCATATCTTTTAACAATTATGCGATTCAATTACAAATTCCTGCTGACGGGCGCCGTGGCGCTCGCAGCCGTTGTCGCTTGCCAGAAGGAAGTTTCCGAGGTCCCCGACAACCCCAACTACAACAAGGAGACGCACGAGGTCCTGACCAGCTTCGTCTTCAATGTAGCTACCAACAACTCGCCCGTGACGAAGCAGACCAGCGCTTCCACGCAGGCTACTTCTTCCGATGCCTTCCGCGGCATTACTGACGCTTCCCTCCTTACCTTCGTGAAGGGCTCTCCTGTTGCTGACGGCAGTCACATCGCTGCGACTACCACCTCCAACAAGCACTATGGTCTCGGCGATGTCATGAGCACATCCCAGGCCACGACGGCCGGTGACAAGAGCCACCGTGTGATTGAGTTGGCCCTTCCTATCGAGACCAACACTCTTATGTTCTACGGCCGCGCTCCTCAGAGCGGCACCGACGCCGACAACGTACAGGGCAAGATCGTCTACAAGAATTCTGCTATCACCGATGACAAGAATCTGGCCAAGTATGAGTTCTCCCTCGAGCGTCGTGTTCCTGCCTCGGACGAGGCCAAGTATCGTCAGTACGGTGACCTCATCAAGGCCGCCCTCAACTACATCTGCGAATCCCAGCTGAACAACGCCGATGTCGTCTATGCCGGTAACCACTATCCCACCACCGTCAAATGGACGCATTTCGTCTGCATTTCCAACGCCGGTATCATTACCCCCGCCACCAAGGATCCGCTCCACGGCGGTGATATGTGCGCCCTCGGTGAGATCCTGGGCGATGCCCTCGCCACCCTTGCAACGGTGAAGTCCGGGGAAGTCCGTGCCGGTAGCGGTTCTGCCGTTTCCCGCACTCTCGGCGACCTTCTGGTCGTTGTGAACAAAGTCCACGATGCCATTCCTACTTCCGAGCACGAAGCCGTCATCGTCGCCCTTGCCGGCAACATCATCAACCGCATCAACGCAGTCCTTACCGGTACGGCTCCGTCCTTGACCTGGAAGACGAAGGACGAGGTTGCGTCTGCTATCTCTTATACGGGAGGCGTCGATCAGATTACCCGCAAGGGCAGCACCGGTTCCGCTCTTGACGAGTACCCGGACATCAGCTTCGGCGTTCCTAAGGGCTGCGCCCAGCTCCTTGTCGAGACCACTGCTTCCACCGACGATGCCGGCCGCGTAACGACCCCCGGTACCATCACCTGGCAGTACTCCGCTACCACTCCGCTGCTTTCCGCTGCCAGCACGTCCATCTACAACGTTTACTATCCGGTCGAGATCTGCTACTTCGGCAACTCCCCGATCCGTGTCACCGACGACGCTCACGTTGAGGCTGATTATCCCCAGGGTATCACCAACTGGGATACGGATTCCCAGTGGGCTGCCGGCGTGAACAACAACACCGTCGCCTGGACCAAGAATTCTCACGTGGTCTCTACCACCCGTAGCGTTGCTATGCAGCAGAACATCAACTACGGTTCCGCCCTTCTCAAGAGCACCGTCGGTTATGCCACCACCAACCTGCAGGATAACAACCATGCCATCCAGCTGGAGAAGAACCCTTCCCTGCCGGCGTCTGAAGAGCCGAACAAGGTGATCACCGTTACGGCCAACAGTTTCCGTCTCACCGGTGTACTCGTCGGCGGTCAGCCTGAGACCGTGGGTTGGGATTTCACCCCCGTTTCCGGCACCACCTTCGCCAACAACGTCTACGACAAGGCCATCGCCAGCGACGCCATCCCCGTCTCCGGTACCTCTGAGCCCAATTACACGCTTGTCTGGGACAACTGGAACGCCACGCTCCAGGGCAACAAGCAGAATGACGTCTATGTCGCCCTCGAATTCGTCAACGATACGGGCGAAGACTTCTGGGGCAACAAGAACATCGTCCGCAACGGCGGTACCTTCTACATCATCGGTAAGCTGGATCCGGACGCCGGCCTCAGCACTTCCGACCGCAGCGAAGGTATCACCTGGCCCGACGCCGCTCTCCAGAACCTCCCGCCTTACGACGGCTCCGGCAACACCATCAAGGAGCGCCGCGTGTTCATCCAGGACTACATGACCACCGCCAACTTCAAGCTGAACGAGACCTCCCTGCAGCACGCCTATGCCACCGTGCCTGACCTGCGCAGTACCCAGATCTCCCTCGGTCTCAGCGTTGATCTCCATTGGCAGACCGGTCTGGTCTTCGATGACGTCATCCTCGGCCAGTAATCCTGCGTGATCGCATAATTCCCTTCATGACGAAGTCCGTGAAACGGTTCTTCCATATCCTTTCGGCCGCCCTGGCTGCGCTCCTGCTCCCGCAGGGGTGCGGCCTGGTCGACGAGGATCCGAAGGACTGTCCCGTCTTCCGGCTTGACTACGAGATGCGTCTGGTGACGAACCTCGAGACCGAGCTGCAGACCCAGCTTTCGATGAATGCCGACGTCGTCGTCGCCAGTGCATTGAAAGACTATCTCAAGGACATTTTCACGGACTTCGCCCATGATGCGGTACTCTCTTTCTACAATGCGGAAACGGACAACCGTTATATGCAGCGGGATACCACGATCGACGACAACTCGACGAGTATCCAGCTCAAGATCGCTGCAGATGACTACCACCATTCCGCCATTGCCAACATTAAGGAAAACGGCGCCGTCCGTCTCGACGGCGACGCCCACAGCGCCACCATCCGCGTACAGCAGGAAGTGGCCGATACGATTCCCCCTCACAAGACAGGTCTGTTTTGTGAACACATCGAAATGATCGTGACCGGCGACCGGGACCAGACCTTCTCGGATACCCTCCGGATGATCAACTGTGCCTCCGCGCTGGTGATTGACACGCTGAACAGCCATCTCCGGGATATCCGGGTCGTTGCGAGCGGCTTTGCCACCGGCTTCAAGGTCTTCCCCGAACTCTATCAGTTCGAGCATACCCCGATCCACCGGACGGACCAGCTGGACATCAACGACGGCACGCAGATGTGCTTCGTGACGGTCAATTTCCCGTCCATGGATCCGGAGAAGACGAAGAGTATTTTTGAAACGACGGATCCTTTCGTGTCGGATCAGGCCGAATCTTCGCTATGGAGGTTCAAATGCTATGCGACACTCCCGGACGGCAGTGTGACAGAAACGATTCTGGGTGTGCGTAACCCGCTTCGTGCGGGACAGTTGCGCATCATCAAGGTGAAGGCTTTCCCCAACGGCTCCGTCCAGCCGGGCAGTCCCGAAGTCGGTATCAGCTGTGACATCACCTGGAATTATCAGGACATGGGTGAAATCCCGCTATAACCATGCAACTGCGTTCCCGTCATATCTCTTTCCTGCTGCCGGTGCTCTTCGCGTTGGCAGGCTTTTTCTCGTGCGCGCGCGAGGAAGTGCTCGACAGTTCGGAAGGGGATACTTTCCCGGTGGCCCTGTCCCTCGGGAGCGGGCAGGCGGCGACAAAGACCATCGATGCCATCAGTCAGATCGGCGAAACCTTCCGAGGCATCGAGGAGCCGGTCCTCATCCCTTTCTCCCGCCGCGGCAAGGTCGTGGTGTCGGATAAGCCGCTCGGTGTGTGCACGCCTCTCGGAACCATCTCTTCCCTCAATGCGGTAAGTCAGTCCCGGCTCTACAACAAGATATACGTCCCCCGTACTACGTCTTCGTTCCTCTTCTATGGTGCGGCTATCGACAATGGCAGCGTGCCCGGTATTGCCGACGGGACCATCGCCCGGAAGAAACGCAACGGATCGATCATCGCGACGGGGCTCGAGGATCGCGAACCTTCCGGTATCTTCTTCGCGCCGGATCCGTTCGTTTCCGATGCGTCAGCCCTTTCAACGGCCCAGCAGGCCATCGTGGATGTGTTGTCCAGTCTGCTGACGGTTTCCTTTGAGTACTACCATAAGAGCAGTACAGGTTCCAATACCTGGCTGCCTTCTTCCGGTGCCCACACGGAAACCATTACCTGGAATGACAGTTTCGGCGACACCAACCTGCAGAACTGGTTTGTCCAGCTGACCAACGGCGGAGACCCCATCTCCGGCGCCGGCGTAGCGCTGGAAAAGATCCTGACGGATATTTATAACAAGCTCAGCACGTGGACATACGGCAGTACCTCGAGCTATCCCTACATCGGAGGATATCAGTACTGCTATTACGGGAAGAACAACAACTACCGTATCACGGAAAGAAAGTACTATGAAATGTTCCGCGATGCCTTGCTGGCGAAGATCGACGCCGTGGCGACAAAGACGGGTACGTCCGGCAATTATACGCTGAGTCTCCGCGATGCCGACATGCTGGCTTTCCCGGGTAATTACGGTCTCCCCGACGGCGCTACGGCCGTGAAATACGAAGGAACGGATTTCGTCATTTCCGACAGTTCTTCGGGAGACGTCCGCATGCCGCTCGGGCAGTTCTGCTACCCGGCCCAGATCTGGTACTATTGCAATTCCCGCATCAAGACTACCTATGTGGAGAGCCATGACTATACCTGGCTCAACACCAATTACTACACCAACTCCTCTACCTGGGACACCATCCTGGCCCAGTACGAAAACGACAATGCCACTGTGACGCGGAACGTTACGGGCATTGCCATCAAGGACCGGATCCAGTACGGAACGGCCCTGCTGGAGTCCCGGCTCGGCGCCGTAACTACGACCCTCTATGACGGAGGTACCGGCGGTGACCGCGTCTCCTTCACCATTGCCGCGGACGATACCCGCTTCCCGCTGGAAGGCATCATCGTCGGCGGCCAGCGTCGTCAGGGCTTCGATTTCACGCCCGTGGATGTCGACGACTACTTTATCTACGACACGGATTTCGGCGACAGCTACTATATCCGCAATACGCAATCCGGGTCCTTCCGCACGTCCGTATTTCAGAGCACGGACGGCGAACCGCTTCGCATCGCCCTCGAATTCCGCAACAACAGCGGCGTGACATTCAAGGGTGCCTCCGGCTATATCCTGCCGGGCTACAAGTTCTACCTCCTCGGCATGCTCAATCCTGCCGCTGCGAGCCAGCCTGGCGGCGAGACGCTGTCTTCCGTCTTCGTGGGAGACCACATCACGACGGTGACCTTCAGCATTCCCTCGCTCGACAAGGCCTACAATACCATACCGGATCTGCGTGATCCGCAGTTACAACTCGGCGTGACGGCCCAGATCGACTGGGTCCTCTCCACCCCCGAAGAAAGAATTCTCTATTAGACGATGAAACGGCTCATTCGCATAATCGCGCTGCTGACGCTCCTTTTCCTGCAGGCTTCCTGCCAGCGGGCCGAGGTGCTGCGCCCTTCCGAGGCGAATGAAAGCAAGCTGGAGATCGTTCTCAACATACCCCGTCCGGCGCTGACCCGCGCCGACGAAGGCTATCTCCCGGCCGAGGATCCGGAGCTGACCATCCATACCGTCCAGATCTGGGTGTTCCGCCATGATACCGGCGCGCGCATCGCCTACCTTAATCTCGATTCCAACAATCTGGCGAGCGGCGTCGAGCAGCGCTATTCCGTCGTCCTGCCGGAAGCCATCGCCCGTTCCGCGCCCAATGTCGACCTCTACGCCATAGCCAATGCCGCTGCGACGGGCCTGACCTTCGAGGAGACGACAACCCGTGCGACCCTCGCCGGCTATTGTCTCGAGGGGGACCGCTTCGGCGTGTCGACCCTGACCGGCCGGAGCGATATCACTGCCACCGGACTGCCCTTTGCCGGCATGCTGGAGGATACCCCGATGACGGGTTCCTATCCCGTCCTCAAGATCTCGACAGTGACCCTGACCCGCGCCGTCTCCAAGATCCGCGTCATCCTTTGCCGCCAGGAAGGCGAGACGCAGGATGATTTCCATTTCGACAGCGTCAACATCTCCGGCAACATCGGAAAGAAAGAGAAACTCTTCACGGACAACGTCTTTGATGCCGGCCGTCTGGATACAGGCATTTTCGAGCTGGACGAGAGTGACGGAAAGTATGTCACGCTGAATGAGGATATCACCATTCCGGCGACGGTGGCGACCTGTCCCGGCCCCGGTGAGTTCGGGTATCGTCCCGACAACCATCCGACCGAAACCCCTGCCGAATATGAGGCCCGGCTGGATGCCGGCGTGGCGGCGGGAGATATCAACGAGGTGTTCCTGGCCTATCTGCGCGAGAGCGATGCCAAACTGACCGGCCGCATCGGCTACCATATCGGCAGTGAGGCGACGCAATATGTCGAATTTACCATGGAGTCGGCGGGGGATTTCATCCGCAACCACGTCTGGGTCGTTTACGCCTATTTCATCGGCGGAGACCTCTACGTCCGTCCCGTCCGCATCCCGTGGACGGCCGGTCATGCTCCGCTGGAGGTATCGACCTCCGGTGCCGTCACCATGGCTTTCGACTGGGTGCTCCAGTATGACGAGAACGGCGATGAAAACGACTGGGACGACTGTCACGTCGCCGTAGCGTATGGCTACTATAGCGGCTCCAAGCGCCCGAAATATTCCCGTATCATCGAGCTCAGTACCGATTATCCTTCCTCGACGCTCCACCTCAACATCAACAATCCGCTCTTCCGGTTCATCCTGGTCGACGGCGATGAGAGTCTCGGCTCTTCCTACTCTGAGGCCGGGACGACCATCACCATCGAGCCCGGCAACCGGGTGACCCGTTTCTGTGTCGTTCCGACGAGTTCGGAGGCCCCGAGTGCAGCACAGGCCTTCGCCCACATCACGCTGGTGGAGAACAAGCAGATGCTGCGGGAAAAACTCGGAAAGGACGATGAAGGGAATACGATCGTAATCGGTACGGAACTGGTCGATATTATCGAGCTCGTCCCGTTCAACCACGAACTGCCCGGCAGCGAAGACCATACGCTGCTCTACTACTATAACTGCGGCGCCTATAACTACGAGACCTGGGAACTGAATACGGAACAGAACCGTCCCGCCGACGGCGACGGGCATCATTACTGGCGTTATGGCCCGATGGCAAATGTGTAAGGTTTGGAAGGCATACTGGATGCTGCTCACCGCGCTCCTTCTTCTCCCGCTCGCCTGCGCCCGGGATGAGGTCCTCGAGCCCAATGACCCGAGCACGCCGGGTATCTACATCCAGGCCAATCTGTTCGGCGCTGCTCCCGCAACGAAGGCCAAAGGCGAAGATGACAGCTCGATCCACCGCGGCGACGAGGTAAGTGCCAACGGCGCATACCGCGAGAACGTGATGGAGGGGATGGACGTCTTCTTCCATGAAGTCGGCCAGCCTGATACGACGCCATGGTTCCTGGAATACCATTTCTCCGGGACCATCGTCAGCGGCAACAACTATTTCCTCGCCTCGAACTGGTCCGAGCTCGGCGTCGACCCCTACAAGGACTACGACGTCTACGTCTGCATCAACAACCCCCACACGCACGAATGCGCCATCACCCCGGCCGCGAACGTGCCGGAGAATCTCTCGGAACTCAAGGCCCTCTCGACGCACGGTTACATTACGGACAGCAATTCCATTCCCGAAACGGAATACTTCATATACCCGCCCGGGATTGACTACTACGGCAATCCCAAGGGTGGCGACAAGCGTTTCCTGATGGACGGCAAGGCCGAAGCCTGGCACATCGACCGCGCGACCTCCCGCCAGGTCATCGCCGTCGACGTCAAGCGCGCTGCGGCGAAGGTCATTGTCAACATTGAGTTTGACAACACCAACCAGACGATGAATCTCATCAATGAGGATGAGACCCGGATGATGGTAGGCGGTGTGGAGGTGGACTATGATCCTGCCCTGACGCCGGACAAGGGTACCTTCATCGAGTACCTCGACTACATCGGCCGTATGCCGAGCCCTGCTCCCCGCTGGAAATACGCCAACTACGGCCTGGAGGTCGCGGATATCGCCGACGGCACCTATACGGTGGATCTGGACAACTTCACCGACCATGCCATATCCGCCACCCATTCGCTGCAGACGGCTCCCTGGTTCAACTCCCTGTCCCAGCTGACCGCCGAACCGGACTACCGGCTGGAGAAGTTCCGCATCGTCAGTTATATAGACCCTTTCAGCTGGAAGGGCATTACGGAGAAGACGCCGTTCAACCTCTTCTCCATCACCTATCAGCACTACACCGACAACGGAAACGGCACCTATACGCTGAATCCCGACCGCAACGACTGGTTGCTCAACTACTATCGTTTCCCAGTCTGTAACGAGGCGGAGACGGATTCGAAGCTCGAGCGCAACAACATCTATATCATCAACGTCAAGATCAGTTCGCTCGGCTCCTCCGAGACAGAACTGGAGCTCCCTGACGAGCAGGTGATGATCGAGTACCACGTCGTGCCGTGGAACGAAACCGAGACGTCGCAGGAGGCGACGACCATCTCCGCGGTTGACACAAAGTACCTCACCGTCACGCCGAAGGTTTATACCCTGAAGGGTGATGATACCCAGACGGTTAATTTCCAGTGGTTTGCATCCGTCTCCGTCGACGACGGTCGTTTCGTGGATATCGATCTCTCTTCGGTGAAAGTTAGCTATGTCAATTACCAGGGTACCACGGTGGAGATTCAGAACAGCCCGACGAAATCGCCCGCCGATCCGGATGGCACGCAGGATATCACCATTACCTCTACCGCTCCGAATAATTCTACGGCCAAGGGGGAAACGACGACCATCAAACTGACGGCCGGCGGCTTGATCATGGTTTCTTCCGAAGCCTTGAAGAGCCGCGCCGTCAAGAAGATCGAGTTTACGGTCCGTCTCCGCGACCCTAAAGGCGCCGAACTGACCGACAAAGTCACCGTCTATCACTATCCGCTGGACAACATCCAGTCCTTTGAGGGTTTGTGGTCGTCTCGTTGGAACGGGAATTATGGGGATACCGAAGAGTATACGGCGTATTTGACTGTGGCTCAGACCTGGGACAGCTACGAGATAACCGATGACTATTACTTAGTGACCAAAGAGGAGTATAATGCATCCGGACTCGATAAATATGAGGTTTCAAGCTCGACAATAACGACTTTGACGAATGCCCAAAAAGCCGCGATTTTTGGTACTCAATCCAGTAACAATAACAACACGACAAATCAACGCTGCTATGCTACGGGGTATACTTCTTTTGCCAATGCTGTGTACTATCCGGAAG
>CAMKRY010000045.1 GCA_946415345.1 uncultured Bacteroidales bacterium
GCCAAGGGCACCGAGACCGAGGTCAAGGTCGTCGAAGGCATGCAGTTCGACCGCGGCTACATCAGCCCCTATTTCATCACCAACGGTGACAAGATGGAAGCCGTCCTCGACGACGCCTACATCCTCCTGACCGACAAGAAGATCGCCAACATGGAAGACCTCATGCCGGTGCTCGAGCCCGTCGCCCGTGAAGGCCGGAGCCTCCTGATCATCGCCGAGGACGTTGAGGGCCAGGCCCTGACGACCCTGGTGGTCAACCGCCTCCGCGGCACGCTGAAAGTCGCCGCCGTCAAGGCTCCCGGTTTTGGCGACCGCCGCAAGGAAATGCTCCAGGACATCGCCATCCTGACAGGTGCCACCGTCATCTCTGAGGAGCGCGGCTACACGCTGCAGAACGCCTCCGTCCAGATGCTCGGCCACGCCGAGAAGGTCACCCTCACCAAGGAGAACACCACCATCGTCGGCGGTGCCGGTGACGCCGAGGCCATCAAGGACCGCTCCGAGCAGATCCGCGCCCAGATCGCCGCGACCAAGTCCGACTACGACCGCGAGAAGCTCCAGGAGCGCCTGGGTAAGCTCGCCGGCGGTGTCGCCGTCATCTACGTGGGCGCGACCAGCGAGATTGAGATGAAGGAGAAGAAGGACCGCGTGGACGACGCCCTGAACGCCACCCGCGCCGCGGTCGAGGAAGGCTACCTGCCGGGCGGCGGTGTCGCCTACATCCGCGCCGCCGAAGCCCTGAAGGGCCTCAAGGGCGAGAACGAGGACGAGACTACGGGCATCCACATCATCGCCCGCGCCATCGAGGAGCCGCTCCGCCAGATCGCCGCGAATGCCGGCGTCGAGGCCTCCGTCATCATCAACAAGATCCGCGAGGGCAAGGCCGATTTCGGCTACAACGCCCGCACCGACGAGTACGTCAACATGTACGAGGCCGGCGTCATCGACCCGACCAAGGTCGCCCGCGTCGCCCTCGAGAACGCCGCCTCCGTCTCCGGCATGTTCCTGACGACCGAATGCGGTATCGTGGACATCCCCGAGCCCGCTCCGGCCGCCCCGGCCATGCCCGCCGGCGGCATGATGTAGCCCATTCGCCCCGACCGGGGCTCTGTCACTGAAACCCGTGTGCAAAATGACCTGTTTTTGCACGCGGGTTGTTGTTTTCTGGCAGTTCGTGTGCAAAAAAGCCATGTTTTTGCACATGAGTTATAATTTTATATCTTTGTAGTCTAACACTACTGATAACCGTAAGACTATGAAATACCCCATTGCCCTGGTGATGGCCGTTGCGCTCCCGCTGCTCGCCGTTTCCTGCAACCAAAAGAAGGACGAAGCCCCGAAGTCGAAGTATCCCGTCGTGGATTCCCTGATGAGCGTGATGACGCTCGAGGAGAAGATCGGCCAGACCGTGCTCTTTACGAGCGATTGGACGGTCACCGGCCCGTCGATGCGCGACAATTATCTCGAGGATATCCGCGCCGGGCGCTGCGGCAGCCTGCTGAATGCCTACACGGCCGATTTCACCCGCGAGGTCCAGCGCGTAGCCGTCGAAGAAACCCGTCTCGGCATCCCGATCCTGTTCGGCTATGACGTAATCCATGGTTTCCGGACCATTTTCCCGATCAACCTCGGCATGAGCTGCTCCTGGGACCTTCCAGCCATCGAGCGGAGCGCCCGGATTGCCGCCGAGGAAGCCGCTGCTGCGGGCCTGCAATGGACCTATTCGCCGATGTGTGACATTTCCGTGGAGCCGCGCTGGGGCCGCATTTCCGAGGGCTCGGGCGAGGACCCGTATCTCGGCAGCCTCATCGCCGCCGCCATGGTCCGGGGTTATCAGGGCGATGATCTTTCCGCCGACAATACGCTGCTCGCCTGCGTCAAGCATTACGCCGCTTACGGCGCGCCGCAGGGAGGCAGGGACTACAATACCGTGGACATGAGCGAGCGCTGGCTCCGCGAATTCTACCTGCCGCCGTACAAGGCCGCGGTCGATGCGGGTGCGCTCAGCGTCATGGCTTCGTTCAACGAGCTCGACGGTGTCCCGGCCCATGCCAACGCCCACCTGATGGAGGATATCCTCCGTGGCGAATGGGGGTTCGAGGGTTTCATCGTGTCGGATTATACCGGCATCATGGAAATGATCAACCACGGCTATGCCGAGGATCTTGCCGATGCCGCCCGCCTGAGCATGAACGCCGGCTGCGACATGGACATGATGAGCGCCGCCTACATGAACCATCTCAAGGAACTGATCGAGTCCGGGAAAGTCTCCGAGGCGACGCTGGACAAGGCTGTCCGCCGCATCCTGGAAGTAAAGGCCGCCCTCGGTCTCTTCGATGATCCTTATAAATACTGCGATCCCGAGCGGGAGAAGGCCCGCACGCTGACCGAGGAGAACAAGGCCTTTGCCCGCCAGTTCGCCGCGGAGAGCATGGTCCTGCTCAAGAACGACGGCATCCTGCCGCTGCGAAGGGGCGAACCGGTCGCCGTGCTCGGTCCCCTGGCCGACTCCAAAGACGACCTGCTGGGCTCCTGGCGCGGGGCGGGGGAGGTTAAATCCGTTCCCGCGAGTGTGCTCGGAGCGATCAAGTCATCCTCGCTGGTGACATCGGGGGCATCCAAGGTGATTCTTGTCGTCGGCGAACCCTGCAGCTGGAGCGGCGAGGCGGCGTCCCGCTCGGACATCCGCCTTCCGAAAGAGCAGACCGAAATGCTCCGACAGCTCAAAAGGAACGGCAAGAAGGTCATCCTCGTGGTGATGAACGGCCGTCCGCTGGACCTGAGCGAGGAGAGTGAGCTCGCCGACGCCATCCTCGAGGCCTGGTATCCGGGCACGATGGGCGGCTATGCCGTGGCAGACGTGATTTTCGGCAAGGTCAATCCTTCCGGCAAGCTTACGACGAGCTTCCCGCGCAACCTCGGCCAGGTGCCGGTCTACCATTATATGAAAAATACCGGCCGGCCGTATGTCCATCCCGAAGCGAAATACGAATCCCGCTATCTGGATGTCGTCAACGAGCCGCTCTATCCCTTTGGCTATGGCCTGAGCTATACGACGTTCGACTATTCCGGCATCACGCTTTCCGCCGACAATTTCAGCGGCGACGGCAGCCTGACCGCCACCGTTACCGTGACGAATACGGGCGACCGCGAGGGCACCGAGACCGTCCAGCTTTACATCCGCGACCTGGTCGGCAGCGTGACCCGTCCGGTCCGCCAGCTCAAGGGCTTCGAGCGCGTGACCCTCGCCCCGGGCGAGTCCCGCGAGGTGTTGTTCACCATCGACGCCGCGATGCTTTCCTTCTGGCGCGCCGACATGAGTTATGGCCCCGAGGCGGGAGCGTTCAAACTCTTCATCGGCGGCAATGCTGCCACGCAGAACGAGGCTTCCTTTACTTACGAAAACTAGCAACCGCATAATGAAACGATTCTTACTCCTGCTGCCCTTGCTGCTGTCGGTCCTGCCCGGACTGGCGCAGGGCGGCTATCTCGTCAAAGGTACGGTGACGGACGACATGGGTCCGGTCATCGGCGCGGGCGTCCTGGAGGTGGGGACCTCCAACGGCGTCTCGACGGACTTCGACGGCCAGTTTGAGCTCAGGGTCTCCGGCCCGGATGCGCAGATTGAAATCACCTGCATCGGCTATGCGACGCAGGTCTTCGCCGCCTCCGCCGTGCCCGCGAACATCCTGCTGACCTCCGACACGAACTTCCTGGACGAAGTCGTGGTCGTCGGCTACGGCACCCAGAAGTCCAAGGACCTGACGGCCCCCATCACCAACGTCAAGGGTGAGACCCTGGCCAAACAGGTGGCCGCCAACCCGATGAGCGCTCTCCAGGGCATGGTCAGCGGCGTCCAGATTACCCAGAGCGGTGCGCCGGGCGCCGGTCCGTCCGTCAAGATCCGCGGCGTCGGCTCCATCGGCGACTACGCCAATCCGCTCTACATCGTAGACGGCGCTTTCATGGACAACATCGACTTCCTCTCCGCGAGCGATATCGAGTCCCTGACGGTTCTGAAGGATGCTTCCGCTTCGGCGATCTACGGCGTGCGCGCCGCCAACGGCGTCATCCTCGTGACGACCAAAAAGGGCGAGACCGGCCGCGTCCGCGTAGCCTATGACGGGTATGCGGGCCTCCAGGTGCCGACCAACATCCTGCCGATGGCCAATGCCGAGCAGTATATCGAGATGTACAACCTGGCCAATCCGGACGACCCGTTCGAAACGACCTATCCGCTGGCAGCCGCGACCGGCGTCAGCACCGACTGGTACCGCGAGCTCGTCCGCAACGCCTGGACCCATAGCCATTCGCTGGATCTGTCCGGCGGCACGGAAAAGACCAATTACTCCGTGGGTCTGAGCTACTTCTACCAGGACGGTATCATGAACTACTGCACCAACGACTACAACCGGCTGAACTTCCGCGCCCGGCTGGACCAGACGATGGCCTCCTGGCTCAAGGTCGGTTTCAATACCGTCGTTTCGCGCTATCTCCGCAACAATCCGAACTCCGGCGTTTACTACCAGGCCTTCGTGAATCCGCCGGTCTATCCCGTCTACAACGATGCCAATGCCGAGGCCTATCCGGAGCCCTTCGATTCGCCCCAGCGCTACGGTTTCGCCGCGGCCTTCGGCAATCCCGCCGCATCGGCCTATTATACAAACAATTCCGACAACGGCCTCAAGACCGTCTTCTCGGCCTATGCCGAAGCGACCCTCATCCCGGAGAAACTGAAGTTCAAGACCTCCTACAACCTCGACTTCAGCTTCGCCGACCAGCAGGACTACACGCCCGAACACAAGGTCGGCGGCTCCCAGGGAACCTCCGTTTCCGCGCTGCGGAAGACCTATTCCTACGGCCTCTACCACATTCTGGACAATACCCTGACCTATACGGACAAGGTCGGAAAGCATGCCTTCTCCGCCATGCTCGGCCAGTCCACCCGCATGCAGTACAACGCCTGGCTCATCGGCACGGCCTATGCCGTCCCCAACTACGATGACGCTTCCCGTTATCTGGTCAACGGTTCCTATAAGAACCAGGCGGCCAGCGACGGCGCGTCCCGCTACAACGGCCTGTCCTTCTTCGCCCGCGGCACCTACAACTACGCCGAGAAGTATCTCGCGACGTTGACTTTCCGCGCCGACGGAAGCTCCAAGTACCAGGACAAGTGGGGCTTCTTCCCGTCCCTCGGCCTCGGCTGGAACATCTCCGACGAGCCGTTCATGAAGGGTGTCAAGTTCCTGAACTACCTTAAGCTGCGCGCCAGCTGGGGCATGCTCGGCAATGACAACGTCCCCGCCAACGACATCAACATCGCCGGCGTCTCCGGCGTGGATTCTTCCGCCGTCTTCGGCGACACGCTGGTCGACGGACAGGGCGCCCAGACGGTCTACCAGAACTATCTGAAGTGGGAGGTCGTCACCGAGACCAACGTCGGTGTCGACTTCGCCCTCCTCGACAGCCGCCTCAGCGGCGAGGTGGACTGGTACCGCCGCGTGACGGACCGCGTCGTTTTCCATGCCCCCATTGCGACGGGCGGCGGCGTGGCGACCCTTCTCGCCAACAACGGCAAGGTGCTCAATACCGGCGTGGAACTCTCCCTCAAGTGGGATGACAGGATCGGTAGCGATTTCCATTACAATGTCGGCATGAACGCCACCTTCAACCACAACGAAGTGCTGGCGCTCGAAGGCCGCGACAACATCCCCGGCGGCTATGTCAACAGCGTCGCCTCCACGCTGACGCAGGTGGGGTATCCCATCGGCGCCTTCTGGGGCTATCAGGTGGACGGTATCTTCCAGAGCAAAAAGGAGGCGGCCGAGTCCCCGGTCGTCCAGTCTTCCACCGGCGCGGGATTCTTTAAGTACCACGACTTCGCAGGTGCGGAGGACGGCGGCCCGGACGGCAAGATTACCGAAGCCGACCGCGTCTACCTCGGCTCTCCGCTGCCCTGGCTCATGCTGGGCGTCAACCTTGGCTTCGACTGGAAGGGCTTTGACTTCTCGATGGTCCTGAACGCCAACATCGGCAACAAGATCTTCAACGCCAAGCGCCTTAACAAGCAGGTCTTCGGCGCCGGCAACTACGACTATGACTTCTACATCAACGCATGGAGCAAGGATCTTCCGTCCGACACCTATCCATCGCCGAAGGCCCTGACCAATGGCTTGATGGCCCAGTCCAACAGCTTCTGGATTGAAGACGGCTCCATGTTCCGCATCCAGAATGTCCAGCTGGGTTACACCTTCCGCAATCTCTTCGGGAACGGCGAGCGCCTTCGCGTCTACGTCTCCGCCCAGCGCCCGCTGACCCTGTTCGGCTACAACGGCTTCACCACCGAAATCGGCGGCTCGCCGATTGCAACGGGTATCGACAGCTCGTCGGTTTACCCGATGCAGGCCATCTACACCGCCGGTATCAATCTCAATCTGTAAGGAGGAACCACCATGAAAGCAAAAGTCAGTATTCTTCTTCTTTTTCCCATCCTTCTGCTGGCCTCCTCCTGCAGCGATTTTCTGGACATCCGCACGGAAGCGACGATGCCGTCTTCCGGCATGGACTATTCCAAGACGGAAAACATCTTCCTTCCGGTGAGCGCCGCCTATGCCAGCATGCGCCTCGGCGAGAGCGAGGCCCTCAATTACATGGCCCTTCTGGAGATTGTCTCCGATGACGCCGATAAAGGCAGTGCACCGGATGACGGTCCCGCCGTCAAGGAATTTGATGAATTCACGTATGGACCCGAAAACGAGCACATCGGCTACGTCTGGGGTATCTTCTACCGCATGGTCTCCGCCGCGAACTATGCTGTGGAGTCCATGGACAGGTTCGCGGAAGCCGTCTCTTCCGAGGAAGCGCTCCGTCAGGTGGCCGAATGCCGCGCCGAGTCCCGTCTCATCCGCGCCTTCGCCTATTTCAACCTGGTCCGCCTGTTCGGGACGGTGCCGTTGATCGACCGGACCATGAGTTCGGAAGAGCTCGCCTCCATGCCTGCGAGCACGCCGGCCCAGGTCTATGATTTCATCTACAAGGACCTCGACGTCGCCATCGCCACGCTGCCGGCCTCCCATGCGGACATGCCCGGCCGCTACACCAGCTATACGGCGCGGGCCCTCAAGGCCAAGGTTGCCCTCTACAACAAGGACTGGAACGAGGCGGCGAGCCAGGCCGACGCCATCATGGCCTCCGGCAACTTCTCGCTGATGCCGAAATTCCGCGACGCCTTCAGCGTGGAGCACGAGAACGGCCCAGAATCACTGATGGAGATCCAGAGCTCCGACATGGGCCAGACCTCCGGCGCGATGCCCATCTGCTATTACGGCTTCATCCAGGGCCCCCGCAACGGTGCCGAGCCGCTGCAGGGTTGGGGCTACAAGGTCCCCAGCAATGCCCTGATCGCCTTCCTGGACGGTCGTGGCGACGTGATCCGCAAGGCGACGACCCTGCTCGAGACCGGTTCCACCACGCCGGAAGGGGATGAGATCTATGCCGGCTGCGCCAATCCTTACTATAACGGCAAGGTCTATGTCCCGAGCCGCTACAATACGCGTTCGTTCAATGCCTATGCCCTCGACCACAACATGCGCCTGATGCGCTACGCCGAGATCCTGCTGATCTATGCCGAGGCCATGGCTAACGGTGCGACCATCACGCCTGCGTCCGGTTACACGGCCGACATGGCGCTGAACGAGGTGCGCGAGCGCGCCGGCCTGACGGCCACGACGGCGACGCTGCCGCATATCTACGACGAGCGCCGCGCTGAGCTGGCTCTCGAGGAGAACCGCTTCTTCGACCTCGTCCGCTGGGGCAAGGCCGCCGAGGTGCTGGGACCGCTGGGCTTTACCGCGGGTAAGAACGAACGCTTCCCGATCCCGGCTTCCCAGCGCCAGCTCAACCCCAACCTCCCGCAGACGCCGGGATACACCTATTAGTCAATCATCAAAAATAACGAGTATATGAAGAGAGTTTTATTCGTGTTGGCCATGCTGACGATGATCGCCGCCGGCTGCACCAAGGACAACGCCAACCGCGCCTCCAACGGTAACCAGGATCCGGAGGAGAATCAGGATCCGACCACCGATCCCACAACGGATCCCACGACCGATCCCAATCCGCCGGAGCCGGAAGGACCGGCCGTGAAGACCGGAGCCGAGAACCTGGTGCTCCATATTTCCTTCGACAAGGACGAACTCATCGAGGTCGGTGAGGGCATTACCTTCAAGGAGAACAAGGGCCAGGCGGCCATCGCCACCGGTTTCATCGGAAAGGGCTGGACCAACAAGAGCGGCAACAACGCCACCGAGGCCTATTCCAAGTTCGATGTGGCCCAGGAATCGGTCTTCAAAGGCATCGAGGAGGTTACCTTCTCGGTCTGGCTCAAGAATGTCAACGAGTTTTTCAAGGGCGGTATCATCTCCTTGAACGGCGGCCGTATGGGCATTCCGCCTTACCAGAAGCCGCACGATTTCCCGGCTTTCATCGTCTATTTCGACAACCGTTATACGGATGCGGAGACCCAGAATCTCATGCAGCAGGTCAATGGCCGCTTCATTTTCCACGACCAGAACCGCAACGAGCAGAATCTCTGGCTGGACACCTCCGCTCCCGAGCTGGCTGTCTATGGCGAATGGTTCCAGTTCGCCTTTACCTACAAGCTGAACGACCAGAAAGAATTCCCGGCTGAAGAGGAAGGAAAGGATCCGGTGGTGAAGACGGTGGGTACCGTGATGCTGTATGTCAACGGTCAGCAGATCGCGGAGCGTACATTCGAAGCCAACATCCCGTTCAACAACCTCGTCACCGAATTCGCCAATGCCCTCTATGTCGGCGCCTGGAGCACCTACGTGGAAGGTGATTCCGTCCAGAGCTGGCAGAATTACTGGGCCGGCGCCATCGATGAGATCCGCCTCTACAACCGTCCTTTCACGGACGAAGAAGTCCTGGCCCTCTACAAGGAAGAGCTGAATCTCAATCTCGAACAGGAAGACTAATTGAAAAGGCTTATCTACTGGGCCGTCCTCCTGCTGACGGCTTTCTCCTGCAGCCAGACCTCTTCCGGGGATTCGGGCGACCCTTCGCAGACCGATCCGGATCCGCAGCCGGCGGTCTATCCCAAGGCTATGGTGGTGAGCGCCCGCGTGGACGGGAATCGTGTCCCCGCCAACGGCTCGGTCGGGGATGTGTCACTCACGCCGGAGATCGCCATGGAGTTCACCCGTGCCGTCAAGGCCGACGAGGAATCCCTCTCGTTCGTGAGTTTCACGGGCGGCGACCTGACGGTCCGGCTCAAGGAGGATGACGCCACCGTGCTGCTGTTCACGCCGGCGGAAACCCTGCAGCCGCTGAAGCAGTATCGCTTCACGCTGGCCGAGGGCAAATACTTCGGCGTGTCGGTCCAGAAGGCCTATACGCTCTACTTCACCACCGGAGACGACGGTTCGCAGAAATTCCCGACGATTTCCGATGAGGCGCTGCTGGACCTCGTTCAGGAGAAGACCTTCGGCTATTTCTGGGACTACGCCCATCCGGTCAGCGGCCTGGCCCGCGAGCGCTACGGCTCCGGCGATACGGTGACCAGCGGCGGCTCCGGTTTCGGCATCATGGCCCTGCCGGTCGGCGTGGAGCGCGGTTTCATTACCCGTGCCGAGGCGGCGGCGCGCATGCGGACCATCCTGACCTTCCTCTCGGAGAAGGCAGAGCGTTTCCATGGCGCCTTCCCGCATTGGCTGAACGGCAGCACGGGCAAGGCCATCGCCTTCAGCGAGAAGGATAACGGCGGCGACCTCGTTGAGACGGCCTTCCTTATGGAGGGCCTGCTGACGGCCGCGGCTTATTTCGACCGGTCCGACGAGTCGGATATCCGCAGCGCCATCGAGGTCCTTTGGCGCGATGTCGAATGGGACTGGTACACCCGTGGCGGACAGAATGTGCTCTACTGGCACTGGTCTCCGAACTACGAATGGGCGATGAACATGCGCATCCAGGGCTGGAACGAGGCTCTCATCGTCTATGTCCTGGCAGCTTCGTCCCCGACCCATTCCGTCGGCAAAGCGGTGTATGATCAGGGTTGGGGTAGGGGAGGCTCCATGAAACCGACGCAGAACGGCCCGCTCTTCTTCGCCCATTATTCCTTCCTGGGACTGGATCCGCGGAACCTGAAGGATGCGTATGCGGATTACTGGGCGCAGAATGTCGCCCATGCCCGCTACAATTACGAGTACTGCGTCCGCAATCCGGCGGGCCATGCCGGCTACAGCGCGGACTGCTGGGGCCTGACGGCTTCCGATTATCCCCAGGGCTATACCGCCAGTTCGCCTTCCAGCGACTCCGGCACCATCGCCCCGACGGCCGCCCTCGCTTCCTTCCCCTATATGCCGGAGGAAAGCCTGGCCGCCCTCCATACCTTCTATTATATATATGGTGACCGGCTTTTCGGCCCGTACGGCTTCTACGATGCCTTCAATCTGGACAGTTCCTGGTTCGCTTCCTCCTACATCGCCATCGACCAGGGACCCATCGTCGTGATGCTCGAAAATTATCGAAGCGGCCTCTTGTGGCAGCTATTCATGCAAAATACTGATATTCAGCAGGGTCTGACGACATTAGGATTTGAGTTTTGAAAAAATTTTAAAAATTTTTGAAAAAAAAGCCCAAAAAAATTTGCAGGATAAAAAATAATGTCTACCTTTGCATCCCCGTTTGAGAGAACGGGGTTTTTAACGCCCTGAAAACGGGAGTTAAAAATTAAAAAGCTCATTGAAAAGACTGAAAGGAAAGTACAAGCAAGTACCGGAATTGTAA
>CAMKRY010000046.1 GCA_946415345.1 uncultured Bacteroidales bacterium
AGCTCGAGGGCCTTCAGTTCGCGGCCCTGGTAGCTCTTGGAGCTGATGAAGCCGGCTTCCGGATCGACATGCTCCAGCAGATTGAACTTCTCGCCCTTGTAGTTACGCAGGCAGCAGACGAGATCCACCGGATTGAAGTGCGTGGCACGGGAAAGGGCCTCGCGGGCACCGGCGTCGTCGGGATTGATCTGGACGCTCTCGAGGATCTGCAGGGAGGTTGCGCCATCCTTGCCGGCGATAACGAACGGGCCGCCGCCGGGCTCGCCCTCGTTGCGGACCATGCCGCATACGCGGATCGGGCGGTTCAGCTTGGCGCGGAGCATCTCGGCACGCTCGGCGGTCGAACGGGACAGCGGCACCTGGACGCAGAGCTTGCGGTCGAGGAAGTCCTCGACCTCGTTGCAGAGGTTGTAGGCGTCGGCGCCTTCGAGGTCCTTCAGCGCGTCGAAGCGGCGCAGGAAAGCGAAAATGGTGTCGCGCAGGCGCAGGGCCTCGCCGAGGAGCACCTTCTTCCAGGTGGCCGTCGTGGCAAGGAGTTTCTCGTGGGAGACATTGTCGATGTTCTTAATGGAAACAACTTCCTCGTCGACCTGGTTGAGATTGTAGATGAGGGCTCCGTGGCCGGCAGGGCGGAAGAGCAGCGAGCCGTCCTCCTTGCGGAAGGGTTTGTTGTCGGGATCGACCGCCACTGTGTCCGTAGCCTTGTCCTGATAGGTGAACGTCACGTTGTATTTCACGCCGTAGCGGGCCTCATAGGCGTCCTTGATTTCGGCAAGGGCGGCTTCGAAGAGCGGCCGGTGCTCCGGAGAGATGGTCACGATGAGGTTGCAGCTGCCGTCGGCGTTGCGCATGTACTCCTGTGCCTCCACGAAATGCTCGGCCAGAGCCGTGCGGACTTCGGCGGGATAGCGGTGGAACTTGAGCACGCCCTTGGGCTTGGAACCGTAATCAAGGCCTTCCGGAGTAAGGAGCTTCGAGAGGGCGGCCTTGCGGTAGGCCATCGTGTCCTCAGGCTCGCCGAAAAGGGCCTTGTCATAGAAGGCGAACTCGCGGATGCGTGCGGCGAACTTTGTGCCGGCTGCGTCCGGGTCAAGGTCCTTGCCGCCTTCGAGGGTGCTCAGGCCGGAGAACATGTCCTTGAACATACGGGAAGCGGCACCGGAGGCCGGAACAAATTTGCACTTGCCGGCGATGGCGGCCTTCTCATAGTAGTCGGCGGCAGCCTTTACCTCCTCCTCGCTGAGGACGGCAATGCCGCGCTTCGGCGTCGCCGGGCCGACGATTTTCATCCAGGGAAAACCCTTGCGGAAGGATTCCACCTGCGCTTCGACCTGCTTGACGGTTGCGCCGCGGCCGGTAATCTGCTTGATGTCGTTTTCTTTGAACATGGTGCTATCAATTATATGTAAAACTCTCGTCTGTAGTGGTAGGCGGCGCGGATCCTCTCGAATCCGCCCGGGTCCAACCGGAACATGAAATCGTCCGTGAAGACCGGATAGTTGTATTGGAAAAGGGCGGCGATTTCGCCCTGATTCTTGCCGGCGACATCCAGGATGATGGCCTCGTCTTCCGGACCGCCCGTGGCAGGGAACCAGTCGAGCAGGGCGCCCAGACCGTAACGGCGGGCGATCGCGCGGACAACGGCGGCCGTTCCGTTCTGCTTGCCCTGGTAGGAGTAGCCGGCTACATGGGGCGTCGCTATGTCGACCCTGTCCATCAACTTGCGGTTGACATGGGGCTCGTTGCACCAGGTGTCGAGGCAGACGGCGCCGAGCTTGGGCATGGCCTCCATGAGGGCTTCCTCGTCGACAACCTCGCCGCGGGAAGCGTTGATGAAAATAGTCTCGGGGCGCATCTGGGCGAAGAAGGAGGCATCCGCCAGGCCGCGGGTCTCGTCATTGAGGGGCGTGTGCAGGGTCACGATGCCGGCATGGGCAAGGAGGTACTCCAGCGAGCAGAAGCCGTCTGGGCCCTCCGCCGCCTCGCGGGGCGGATCGTTGAGAAGCACCTCGAAACCGAGCTTGCGGGCCATTTGTTCCACCTTCGAGCCGACATGGCCGACGCCGATGATACCGAAGGGAACGCCGTCTAGGCGAATCGCTTTGCGGGAAGCGATGCCGTAGAGGGAGGAGAAGACGTAGTCCATGACGCCGCCGGCGTTGCAGCCGGGGGCCGACGCGATGGCTATACCGTGCTCCGCGCACCAAGGCATGTCGATATGGTCCGTTCCGATGGTCGCCGTCGCGATCATACGGATGCCGGTGCCTTCGAGAAGACGCGCGTCGCAGCGGGTCCTCGTGCGGGTGATGAGCACTTCGGCATCCAGCAGGTCCTCCTGGCAGATGGCACGACCGTCCTTGAAGACGACCTCTATGCCATAGGGATCGAACAGGCCCTCGAGGAAGGGAATGGCTTTGTCTGCGACGAATTTCATTTGAGTATCAGGTTTTGTACGAGCCCGACCGTGCGGTCGCTCTGGGTGAAAAGCGGATCCTGGGCCAGCCGAAGATTGATCTTGTCGATAAATTCCTGCCGCCGGGGAATGAGCCGGCTGCGGATGACGGCGGAGGAAAGAGTGATGTATAGGGTGCCGCCGCGGAAATAGCGCCGCAGGGTGTATGGGGCCGCGCCGGAGACATCGTCCCAGGCCGAGAAGATGCGGCTCGTGTTGACCTTGCCGGTCATCCGGTTGCTGCGCAGCCAGGCTTTGACGAGCACATCCATCCCGACCGCTTCCTTGCGGTCGAGCCGGACGGTTCTCTGCGGGTTCTCTTCCATTATCGGGCGGTGAATGTGCCGTTTTCGGCGATGTAGTAGCAATACTGGTCCGTGATTCCGTCGACGATGCGGGAGAGACGGTCCTTGTCGCTGTCGGTGATGAAGATCTGACCGAAATCGTTACCGGCGACCATAGCGATGAGATTCCCGATGCGGCCGAGGTCGAGCTTGTCGAAGACATCGTCCAGCAGGAGCATCGGCGGGAAGCCGTAGCTGCGCTTCATGATTTCGTACTGGGCGAATTTCAGCGCCACGAGGAAGGACTTCTGCTGCCCCTGGGAGCCGCAGCGGCGGATCGGGTGCCCGTTCATCGTGAAGAGGAACTCGTCGCGCTGGATGCCCGCGCCGGTGTAGTGCAGGGCACGGTCGCGCTCCAGCGTTGCGGCGAGCAGCTCCGTCAGCGACCCCTTGGCGAGGTCGGAACGGTATTCGATGGACACCGATTCCGCGCCGCCGGAAAGGGATTCGTAGTAGGAGGCCACCACGGGCTTCAGGTCCTCGGCAAACCGGGCCCGGGCCTCATAGAGCGGCCCCGCCAGCGCCGCCAGACGCTCGTCCGTCACGGCAAAAAGCTCCGGATCCACGACCCCGTCGCGCAGCATCCTGTTACGCTGCTGGAGGAAGCGGTTGTACTGCATCATGCCGGCAAGATAGGCCGGGTCCATCTGCGAAAGGACGGCATTGGCGAAACGCCGCCGCTCCTCGCCGGATTCGCTGATCAAGGCGATGTCCGAGGGCGAGACCATGACAATAGGGAAGGAGCCGATGTGGGCGGAGAGTTTCGGGCAGGGCTTGTCGTCCCGAACGAGCTTCTTTTCGCCGCTGGAGGTCACACGAAGGGCGACTTTGGACGTCACACCGCTCTCCATCCGGTAGGTCCCGGAGAGGGCGAAGGCATCCGTCCCATAGCGGAAATGGTACCGGTCCGCCACCCCGAAGGCACTCTTGGTCATCGACAGGTACCAGATGGCATCCAGGAGGTTGGTCTTGCCCTCTCCGTTATTGCCGGTGATGCAATTGATGTTCGGCGAGAAGGACAGCTCCTGCAGAGTAATGTTCTTATAGTCCTGTACGACAATTTTTTCGAGGTTCGGCATAGCTGCGGCGGCATCTGCTCCCCGTCCGTTCGGGAAGTCTTACAAATATAACAATATTTTTCCGAATTCTTCCATAGAACGACAATCGTCCCCCATTACCGCTATTCCCTGCCTTCGCTCATCCTCAGAAATGGCTGTTTTCAAGGATGATGCCGCCCAAAAAGCCGTTCCATCCTCATTTTTGCCCATATTTGAGGATGAAGAGCCAATATTTGCCGTTCCATCCTCAGAAATGGCGATATTTGAGGATGAAGCAAACTCTGCGAATCGGTGAAACTATAATCCCTGCGCTTTGGCATCGTCCCAGATGGCGTCCATCTCGGCGAGGGTGAGGTCTTTCAGCTGACGGCCTTTTCGGATGGTCTGCTCTTCCAGATAGGTAAAGCGGCGGCGGAACTTGTCGCAGCTGCGGCTGAGGGCCGTGTCGGGGTTGAGGCCATAGAGACGGGCGGCGTTGATGAGGGCGAAGAGCAGGTCCCCCAGTTCGCCTTCGGCCCGGTTGTAGGCCGCCACGAAACCCTCCGATGAGCCGGGAGCCGGGGCGAATTGGGAAGGCTCGACAAAGCCTTCCTCCTTTTCCATGGCGTCGAGTTCGGTCTGGAACTCGCCGACTTCCTCGCGTACCTTGTCCCAGACGTCGTGCTTTTCCTCCCAGTCGAAGCCCACGCCGCGGGCCTTGTCCTGCATGAAAAAGGCCTTGAGGATGGACGGGAGGGACTCGGGGACACCAGATAGGACACGCTTGTTGCCGCCCTTCTCCTTCGTTTTCATCATCTCCCAGTTGTGGGAGACCTCGTCGGCATTGGCCACCTCGAGGCCACCGAAGACATGGGGATGGCGGAAGACCATCTTGTCGGAAACGCCTTCCGCGACATCGGCGATGTCAAAACGGCCTTCCTCCTCGGCGATGCGGGAGTAGAAGACGATATGCAGGAGCACGTCGCCGAGCTCCTTGCGGAGGTCTTTGTCATCCTCCTTCAGAACGGCGTCGCTGAGTTCATAGACCTCCTCCAGCGTCATCGGTCGGAGGGATTTCGTTGTCTGGGCGGCATTCCAGGGACATTTGGCCCGGAGTTCAACCATGATATCGAGCAGACGCCCGAAGGCGGCGAGTTTCTCTTCTTTCGTATGCATGCTATTCAAACCATTCAGGGTGGGAGGCATAGAGCTGCAGGGCCTTGGTGAACATCTCACCGGCGCTGAGCCGGAAGGTGTCATGGGGTTCGTAGTAGGGGTTGGCGTAGAAGCGGTCAAAGCAGGCCTTGGCCTTCTCATACTGGGCCTCGGATTCGTACCAGACGCGCCCGGGGTACCACTCTACGGGCGGGGCAGGCTTGCCCGGCTCCAGCACCAGTCCCTCGTACATGTCGCTGTTGATCAGGTTTTCGGAAACCTTGACATAGCCGATGGAGCCCAGGTCGGCCCGCTTGGTCTCGCACAGCTGCTTAGCGTCGGAAACGATCCATCCACCCGCATCTGCGGAGAAGCGCTGGACGGTGCCGAGACGGATCTTTCCACCAGGAAGCTCCTGGATGTCAATACGATAGCGGTGCGGCGGCGTCATGAAATAGTAGGACTTGTCGCCGTCGGTCCACTTTACCCGCTCGCTGGCAAAGCTCACGATCATCTTGACAAAATCCTCATACTCGGGATTATAATAGCCGACAACGGTCGCGTATCCGGTGAAATAGAGATAGGTCTTTCCGTTCTCCTCCTTCTTGATGCCGTTGACGACGGCCGGGCTGAGATAAGTCGCCGCGAACTGCGGGATGGGCTTGTCGTTCATATAGACCGTATGGCGGGTCCCGGGCTTGATGTATACGCCGAAAAGGGTCTCGGCCGGTCCCATCGGCGTGTCGAAGGACTTGCCCTTCGGCGCGCTGACGAGGTAGACGTCGGCCTCGAGGTCGCCGGAATCGATCTTGTCGAGCTTTTTCCAGCTGCGGTGGGCGCTGACGCAGTAGAGCCCCGCTTCGTCCAGCTCTTCCGGCGGGCTGAGCCGAGCGATGACCGTCAGCTCGCCGGCCTCGCGGGCTACCAGCGTGAGGACGTATCCTTCGGCATCGACGGTCCGGAACTTCTTGCTGTCATATTCCCAGCCGAGGATGCTACCTTTCACTTCCGGCAGCACGATGATGCGGACGGTATCGCGGACATAGATGGGGGCCTTGGTCCGATGAACCGTCGCCGCCCCGCCCTCGACCTTGACGGTGAGGAGCACTTCCGGCTTGACGATCTTCTTGAAATGGGCTGTCAGGGTAACATCCTGGCTCACCCAGGCGTAGGATGTGGCATAATTCTCCATCACCTTTCCCTCAATATTCGAGGTCCAGTGGGAGAATTCCCAGTCCTTATTGGGCTTGGCCGCCGCATTGTAGGAATACTGCTTTTCAAACTCATGGCGATTCCAGGTGGAAGTCACCGTACCGCCCTCCTCGGGTTCGGCGACCAGCGTCAGTTTGTATTCGGGGAAGGTCTGGGGCTGCTGATCATCTCCGCCGCCCTCGCGGCCGCCTTTTTCCAGATATTCTTTCTTCTCCTCAATCACCGGCGGATTCTCCGGCGGCTGCGGTTCGATAATGGTTTCATCAATCGGCTTTTCCGGCTTTTCCGGCTTTTCCGGCGCCGGTTCGGCGGCTTCCGGCTGGATCGTTCCGGCCCGGCGGATATGACCGAAGCGGGCCGCCCGGTCAAAGACCACGAGAATCTCACCGTCCAGGTTGCTTACCGCCGCTCCTTCCGCGTATCTACCGGACTTTTCCAGCCCGTATGTCATGGCGACATAGCCGCCCGGATAAATGCCCGTAAAATCAATCAGTTCCTGATTCCGGAGGCGAAGCGTGCCGTCGCTCTGGAAGATGTAAGCGAAGTCATAGTCCATTACGATGGCGCAGCCCTCCGTGAATCCTTTCTGGTCGAAATCGTTGAACAGGCGTAGTTTGCGTTCTTCCCCGCCGACCCGGCCGTAATCCTTCATCTGCGCATCCATCAGGTGCAGGGCGGACCATTCGGAGCGGAGGAAACTCCGGCCGTTTTTGTCAAAGCTCAGACCGTCGCAGTCCACCGCGGCGGCATTTCCCTGCAGGTCGATATAATTCTGCTTCGCGGGAATCAGGGCCCAGCCCTGACTGAAGGCGCAGGGGGCGTCCCATCCGAGATCCAGGCCCTCGGGCACGACCTCGTTCCCCTTCTTATCGATGATCCCCCAGCGGTTGCCGCTCATCGTAAAGAACGCGTGGCCCTCGCCGAAGTCACTGACGTTCTTAAACTTGGCAGGGATGACCGTCTTGCCGGCGGCATCCACGAACCCCCAGAGCCGGGAGCCGATATGCTGCACCGCCCGGAGTCCGTCCTTCAACGGACGCATCCCGGGGCGCTCACACCGCCCGCTGGACCCCCATTCGGAGAGAACTGCCTTCCCGTCTTTGTTGATATACGTCCAGTCATCTCCATTCTGGATCCAGCTGAGTCCGTCGACAAAGATGCCGCCGTCCGTCACCTTTTCCTGCAGGAGCGTATAGCTGCCGTCCGGCCTGACGATGGCCCAACGACGGTCTTTTTGGCGGATCAGCAAGCAGGCTCCGCCGCTGAAGGGATGCGTCTCGTTGTAGGTCCGGGCGACTTTCCAGTCAAATCCGCCCAGCATGGCCTGCTTCTCCAGGGAGTACAGGGCTACGCCCTTGTCGTAATCCCACAGGGTGACAATGTCCTCACCGATGGATTCGATGCGGGTCCCCGCCCCGACATCCACACGGACGGTCTTCTCCGTGATATGGGGCACGGGCGGATCATTCTGGGCGAAGGCTGCGTGCGCAGTAGCCGCCAGCACTGCCAGCCCAAAATAGAACTGAGTGAAAGGATTCTTCATATATCTCGCATTTCTATCTCTACAAAGATACACTTTCATCTGCAGTTTCACAATAATCCCTCGCTCCATCCTCAAATAATGGCGTTTTTGAGGATGAATCATTAAAATAAGGCTCTCCATCCTCAAATATTGGCAAAAATGAGGATGGAAGGGCTCTTTAGGTGGCTTCATCCTTGAAAACGGCCAATTTTGAGGATATAGATCAATTTGTTTTAGCCCCAAAGGGGAACATCTCCGTAAGGATATTGAGCGAAAGAGAAACCGTCCGCGCCAACTGATCATTCGGAACATGTAGTTCCTGCTTCAACACCAGGGCCAGTTCCTTCTTTTGCTCCACGGTCAGTTTGGACGGACCGGACTGATTGTATAGTTTTCTGCAGCGCTTGAAAACCACACTGAGGACATCATCATCCGTCAGCATCGGCTGCTCTCCACGGCTTTGGGCAATGGAGGCCTGTGCCTCAACGTTTTTCATGGTCCACATCACGAACTTCCTGGCATTCGGAAAGAGAGACTCCACCAGGCGGTAATCCACAAAACAAGCCGGATCAATTCGCCCATCAAGTACTCTTAAGCCATGTGGATCTTCCACGTCCCTGGTATGTAAGAGGGATCGTTTTTCTTTTAGTGACAGTTCATGAAAAGGCCGGGATGGCAAAAGATCAATCATTGGATTATAATAAAGGTATCCCGATCCATGTGGATCTGCAAAGACATGCACATCCGGCCGCGCAACAAAGGAATTACGGATCACATAGGCAATCTCATTACGGAGTTGTTGGAGCGTCGGGATCGGGAAAGCCTTCGGATCCAGTGCTTTGAGATTCAGCGAGCGCCCTTTTCTCCGCAGATAGCGGCCATATTGCTCCAGCACAGACTCCATATGAGCCAATGCCTTATCTTCCGTGGCTGCATATAATCCATGAATGTGAGTTGACATCACTTCAAAGGCCAAAACGCAAATACCCTGTAAAATGGCTTGATAACCAAACAGGGAAATCAATGTCCTGTATTCTTCCTCCTCCGCTGCCAGCAATTCGGTGGTCGTGTGGGATGTATTCACTTGATAATAGGGTGCATGCGTTCGGAAAACACCATTGCACTCCCACTCTGCCTGCTCTTCGCTTTTGTATGTTGGCTTTTCATTCATTTCTCCGTCTATACTTTTCTATTTCTTGATTCTATATCCTCAAAAACAACCACTATTAGGGATGCAATAACATAATTGACCGTTTCATCCTTATTTTGGGCAGTATTTGAGGATGGAAGGGCCGTTTTGGCTGGTCCATCCTCAAATAACGCCAATTCTGAGGATGAGCGTCGGTCCGGGAACCGGATGGGGCAGAGAGTCCTCACCGCAGCTCGAAGTCGGAGACGGACTTCAGGCCGGGGAGGCCGTAGTACGCTTCGACGAGGTTGCCTTTGAGGAAGACCTGGTGGCCGAGGTTTTCGGGATGGGTCTTGAGGTTGAGCGCATCGCGGATCTCACCTTTTTTCAGTTCGACGGACAGGCATTCCTGCTTGTCCGTGACAGAGGAACGGACGGCGATGGCAAAATGGGTATCCGAGGAGAAGGGCGGGGCCGTGTTCATTTTCGTGGCACTGGAGGTCAGGTCGCCCCCGACGATGTAGCCGTATATCCAGACATCCTCTGCTCCGATATTTTCCCTGGCCGCCGTTACGCTGAAGGCGTTGGCGATGCTGCTGCCGGCGGAGCCTCCGCCGCCCGAACCGCCGTTTTCCCCACCGATGACATAGCTGTCCCCAATCCAGGTCCTCGCCGTATCCAGTTGGATGGAAAACGAACCGCCCGTTGGAGATGCCGTGGCCGCGGAGACCGAGAGGGTCAGGATTTCGGGCGCGGCCAGGGAGCGCGTATAAATTGTTTTGTCGCTCTCCCCGGACGTGCTCATCACCAGCGAAACGGGTCCGGGCAGGAAATAGGCGATACGGCTCTCGCGATAACCATACAGCAAGGAACCCTCTGAGGACTTCAAGTGGAGGGTTGAATAAGGATAGGCCGTCAGGAAATTGGACGCTATGCGCAGGCGCATGCCGGCGTTGAGCTGGCGGCAGTTAAGCACGGCCCGAGCCGTCTGGTTCTTCTGCACCACGATGACCTGCTCGTCCCCGAAAAGGGGCTTGGAAAAGGCAGGAGCCGCGAAAGCGCAGGAACGGGCGGTAACCGTATAGCTCCCGGGCGAGACCAGCAGAGAGGTCGGCGAGGCGCCATACGTTCCGTCATAGAGAACCTTCCCGGACGCATCCTTGACGGTCAGCAGGAAGGCGTTGGTGTCGGGTATTTCTCCCGAAGCCCGGGTCATCGCTTCGATGACCGGTGCACAGGCAAAATTCCACTCGAGGATACCGCGGTTTTCATCGCTCTCCTCCTGTCCCGCGAGAAGGTCGCTGCAGGACTGCGCGAGGACCGCCAGTGACACTCCCGCCACGGCCGTCCGAAGTAAGGTATGCAAGTTCTGTCTCATGCCCGCAAAGATAAAGGGCATGCAGGCGAAAGGCACTTAAGAAACAGAAATTTCGACTTAAGAAAGAGAAAAATCTGACGTCCGGAAACTTTTCTTATAGGCTTTTAGGGGAGGCGGAGCTTGGCGAACTTGAGCAGGAGGATTTTTTCGCCATACTGATCGAAGCGAATCTTCGCCTTGAGGTCCGGAATCCGCCCCGTCACTTCCAGCACGGTACCCATGCCGAAACGGTTGTGTTCGACCCGGATTCCCTGGACGATCTTGTCCATGGACACCGGTACGAAGTCGGTATCGGGAATTTTTTCGGGCAGCGGACGGGTCCGCAGCGCTTCCATCGTCAGTTTCGACGGGGCGGACGGACGCGGCGGCTCCGGACGGGGCGCCGAGGGACGGACTGAAACAGGCCGGGGCACCGACCGCGGCGCGGAAGACCATGAAGCTGCCGAACGACTGCTGGTCCATCCGCGGAGGCCCGTATCAA
>CAMKRY010000047.1 GCA_946415345.1 uncultured Bacteroidales bacterium
TTGCCTTCTACCCAGCAGACGCAGTTCCTGCTACTCAACTTAGTTGGATTAGCGATTGCTGGAATGCTGCCCGCGCCAAGATGCGTGTGGAGGGCCTTAAGGAGCTCATCCTGGTCATAGATGAGATACAGAAGATTACCGGGTGGAGTGAGGTCGTCAAGAAAGAGTGGGATTCCGACACCTTCTACGATGTTAACCTTAAAGTCATCCTCCTGGGCTCATCCCGCGTCATGCTGGACAAAGGCCTTTCTGACAGTTTGCAAGGACGCTTCGAGCGGATTATTCTCTCCCACTGGTCCTTCGCCGAAATGCGTGATGCTTTCGGCTTCACTCTGGATCAATTCATCTACTACGGTGCCTATCCTGGTATCGCAGAATTAATCGGTGACGAAGACCGCTGGCGCGACTACATCACCGGCTCTATTGTCGACGCCACAATCAATAAAGATATCCTGGTCAACGAAAAGATTGCTAAACCGGCGCTGCTTCGGCAGACTTTCGAACTCTCTGCGGCTTATTCTGGGAAAGAGTTATCCTTTACAAAGATGATTGGTCAACTGCAGGATGCCGGCAACACAACAACAATAGCAGGTTATATAACTCTTCTGTCTCAGGCGGGGCTTGTTTGTGGCCTGAATAAATATGCCATAGACTTGGCACGCAAGAAGAACAGCGTCCCCAAGCATCAGGTTTACAACAATGCACTTAAAAACATCTATTGCGAGAAGTCCTTCGCCGATGCTGTTCAAGACCGATCCCTTTGGGGCCGGTTGTTCGAGTCTGCTATCGGTGCGCATATCATGAGCTATGCTTATGCCGGTGATTATAAGGTATACTATTGGCGGAACAATCCGGGAACTGAGGTTGATTATGTTCTGGAGAAGAAGGGGAAGGTGATTGCCATTGAAGTGAAGAGTAATTCAGACTCCGGTAATAAAGGTCTGGAGGAATTCAAGGCTCAGTATAACCCATACCTGGCGCTGGTTGTCGGTGAAGGAGGGATGAAGGCGGAAGACTTCCTGAGCAGCAATCCGGTAGACCTGTTCAAGTAATCTTTCCGGAGTACACGCCGGCTAGCCCTGACATACACATATGCTCTTTTCCCTCGCCTAGGCCGCTATGTTCTAGATGGCAGGTATAACATTGCGGAGGCTTACGTTACATTTCACGCCCTATTCCTTTGTGACAGCGCGGATAAAGAAGCCGTTAATTCGAACGTCTATACTTACACCAAAGCCTTTGGTGTTATCAGAGCTGTTAAAATAGACGTAACCATACCAGGCGTTATTTGGATAGATTTCATTAGGCTGTTGCGGATAACCCGTATGAAGGGATGATGTCCAATATAAACCTCCATAAGTATTGAAAAGACCGGACTCAAGGCGCTTGCCTCCGGCAGGGAGGAAAATGCTATCTCCGGTGATTTTACTGGTTATCAATCCTCCGGCGACTCCGTTCCTTGTTGTCCATTCCCAATAGCAGTTGGCCACCAATTCCTCCCATTCAGCCAAGGTGGGCATGCGCCACTTGCCGCCAAGTTTCACATGAGCAGCATCGTCTTCTGATTCCAAAACAGTTTTGTTGTCGACGGTACCTTGAGAACTTAGAACATTGTATTTTGTCAGAGTATTCCAAGCCCCTTCACTCCATTTGTAATTAGTCCAATAATAGGTTTCCTTCGGTGCTGTTTCTCCCCAGGCGTAATAATCTCCAAACTGCTCCGGAGAGCTAACAAAACCTCCTTCGCAAAGGTTGCAGGCAGCCCAATATACGCTTAGGCCAAGATCGACCGATCCTGCCGGGGCCGGCTTTCTGACGGTCACTGAACACTCGGCCGATTTTGCTCCGACGGTTATTCTGATTGTCGCAGTACCGGCGCCGATAGCTTTTACAAGGCCGTCCTTGACAGTTGCGACGGTTTCATCCGAAGAAGACCACTTGACGGAATCTGTAGTATTTGCCGGGATGATGGTAGCGACCAGTTTCTCCGTTTCACCGACAAACAGTTTCAGGGAGTTTTTATCCAGCGTTACCGCACCGGCAGAAATAACCACGGTAACTGCGCACCGGTCTGTCAAAGAACCGTTCTTGACGGTGATATCGGCCTTGCCGGCATCTACAGCGGTTACCGTACCATTTACAACCGTAGCAACCGCCGTGTTTGAACTCGTCCATGTGAGGGTTTTGTCCGTTGCGTTTGACGGATTAAAAGAAACGGACAAAACCATAGTGCCTCCTTTTTCTAGCACCGCTTCTTTTTTGTTCAGGGAGATTGCGGTAGCGGCAACAGCTTTCGTATCACTGCCGCCCTTACTGCAGGAAATACCAAAAAGCAGAGCAATTGCAACTATGCTGATTGTTCTAAAACATGCGGTTTTCATATGCTTATGTGATTCAGGCACTTACAAATATAGGAATATCTTTTTGATAATCAATGCAGATGCAAAGACGTATTTTTTGTTTTTAAGAAGAAATGATTAGGTTTACCCAAAACTATTAAACTATGAAATGCCCTAATGGCCACGATGTTACAGACGGTAGCCGTTTTTGTAACATCTGCGGAGTCCCCATTCCGCAATTCACTCTGCCATCAAGTACCCATGACGCACCAAGTCCTCCCGGCTCAGGACTTGGTTGGTGTAGCCGTCGGCGATGACGAATAGGTTGTCTGCCACAGTAGAGATGGCGTCATAGTTGTGATCGGTGATGATGATACCGTGGTCCCTGGCTCGCTCCCGGATCATGGCCTTAACATCCTCGATATTCACTGGATATAGAAGAAAATGGCATCACGGTCCTGAAACTTACTTGCCAGGTACATTACGATGGCCGTTACCACCACCTTTACAATGAAACAATCCACAAAGAACGTATAGGAAATACCGCTCAAGAGGAAGTCCATGCACACAAGGTTATACACTGCGCCGATGAGCAACTGCGATTTACCATAGCGCCAGGTCAAGGATATGCGGTTGCGAAGGGTCATCCAAGGGCGGTATTCAATCCAAACGCTTATCCCAAAAAATATCAAGCCTGTAGCATATCACCTGCCAACCTTCCTGTAATACATCGTATTACACCCTAATACACTTTCTTCCCAGCACCACAGAAAAAGAGCCCGCGGCAAATGCTGCGGGCTCTTTCAGTATGGGCTCTGGCGCGATTAGTCGGCGTCAACGAGCATGATCTCGCGGTAGGCGTTGATATCCTCCTGGCTGATGCCGATGGAGAGGAAGTACTTCTCCATACCGACGGAGAACTTGTCGTAGGAACCGTCGCTCTTCTTGCAGAAGTTCTCCCAGATGTACTCGGCGGCCGGCTTGTAGGCCCACTGGGTGCGGAGGTTCTTGAAGACATACGGGGTGGTCTTCTGCTCACCCTCGGAAACGCTCCAGCTGAACGGGGCGAAATAGGTAAGCTCGTACTCCTTGGAGATGTCGCCCTCGATGACGTCGAGGATACCGAGCATCAGCATGCCGAAGGTACCCGTACGGTCGCGGCCGAGGGAGCAGTGGAAGTACATCGGAAGGTTGTTCTTGGCGCAGTCGATGGCGAACTGGATGGCCATGCGGGCCTTTTCCGTGTTCTTCAGCATCGCGTCGCCGCCGGTTTCGATGACCGGCGCGCAGAAGGCCATGCCCTCGATAGCCGGAGCGGAAAGCACGTCGGACGTGCCGCGGAGGTCGAGCTGGGCCTTGATGCCTTCATTGGCAATGGCGCGTTTGCCGCTCTTGGTGAGGGTGCTGGCCTCGAGACGGCCGCCGCGATAGAGCATGCGGTAGCGGACCATCTTGCCGTCGTAGGTCTTCCAGCCGCCCATGTCACGGCCGTTGCGGACACGGCTCTTGAAGAAAATCTGGTGGATGTGGCCATAGGTGTCGAACTCGCCCTGAGTCATCACCTTGCCGTTTTCGCCCGTAACACTGTAGGTGTAGTGCGTATTCGGAACGAGGTTGGTCACGGCGACATAGTGTTCACCGGCGGAAACCGTCTCCGTAGAACTCCAGTTCCACTTCGTATCGGTCAGGACGAAAGTCATAGCGCCGGCGGAGGAATCGGCCTTCCAGCGGATCGTATACTCTTCCGGTTTGTCGGACTTCGGGTTGGCCACGGTCGAGCCGTTCTCGTCGGGGTTGCCGTTCTCGTCGTACTTCTTTCCGTTGAAGCCACCATAGTACTCCAGGACCTTGGAATAGGAATAGTCATGGTCCGGATAGGTCACCTCGGAGAGGAACTTCTCGGCATTGCGGTTGGTCGCGAGGATGGTGGCGCCGTTGGTGATTTCGGGCGCAAGGTCGGCGTCGGGATCCACCGGCGCCTCATACCAGGTAACGGGCTTACCGGCCTCGCAGACAGCCATCTGCTCCTTGGCGGGGTTGTACCAGACATCGACAAGACCGTCATAGCCGGGCTTGATGTCGGGACCGCCCTTGGTCACTTCAAAACCTTCGCCGAGCTGGGCGAAAACGCCGCCGCGGTTGTCCAGCCAGTCTTTCTGGAAACGGATCTTGAATGCGTCGGAAGCGGTCAGTTTGAGGTCCTTCAGGACAAAGAGATCACCGGAAACGGCCATCACGAGGTCGCCGTCCCAGTTCATCTTGATCTTCTCGACAGAGAAGTCACCGATGACGGACCAGTCGGATTCACCCTGAACGGGACCGGCATATTCATCCTGCGGCTGCGGATCCGGCTCCGGTTCTTCGTTGTCATTATCCTTCCCGCAGAAAGTGAGCAGCGGAAGAACAAGTAAGAAAGCGATGAGTTTTTTATTCATAAGACTATAGAGTTAAATTATTTGACTTCAATCAGATAAGCGTGCTCAAAGACCGGACGGATGACCGGGTCGGCGCCGTCGATTTCATAGCTCGCGGGCTCGTCGGCGGTATATTCCGTGACGGTGTAGTGACGGGAAGCGTCGAGGCCGCGGAGCGTGATGGGCTCGCCGTCCCATTTCTCGGCGTAGAAGGCATAGTACATAGCGCCGTCCTTGTCGATGACATGGGCCTCGGGCTTGTCGAAGCCGTAGTCATAGAGATTGAGGTAGGTGCCCATGGAGAGCATCTTTTCGCTGTAGATGGGGACCCACTTGCGGAGGAGGTCCTCCTTCTCCTGCGTCAGCAGGCTGCCGCCGTTCTCCGTGGCGTCCGGGTTGGCCTTCGGCCAGGTGAATTTCGTGCCGATGATGCCGCCGACGCCGATCTGGGACGGGAAATCGAGGCCGCCGTCGCTGAGCTCGACATGGTCGGCATAGAAGGCGAGATCCGGGCAGAGGGCCGCATAGACTTTGCGTTTCTGGCGGATCTGGGCGCTGGAAGTCGGGTCGGAAGCGACTGCCTGGTTCATATACGGCAGGTAGAAGAAATTGACAGCGCAGCCGCAGGGGCAGATCTGGACGACGGCGCCGGGGTGATCGGCCTGGGCGGCGTAATACAGATGCTTGAAGAATTCGGGATGGCGCTCGCAGGCCTCTTCCGGATAAGCGAGGCCGCTGGCGGGGTTGTAGTCCGGCGCGGAGAGGTTGAGGTGCTGGCCGTCGAGTTTGAAGCCGTCGAAGCCCCAGTCGGTCAGGAACATTTCCACCAGGTCCTCCGTATAGGCCCAGGTCGCGGGATTGACCGGCGAGAGATACCAGCTGTCCCACCAGGAAATATCCTCGTGGGTACCGTCCTTCTGGACCAGCAGCAGCTCGGGGTGCTCCTTCGCCAGGGCGCTTTCCGGGTCGGCGGCCATCGGGGCCCACCAGAGCTTCGCCTTCAGGCCGGCGGCGTGGATCGCGTCGGTCATCCGGCGCATGCCGTCGGGGCCGATGCGGTCGTTCGCCTGCCAGTCGCCCTCGCAGATCTGGTAGCCGTCGTCGACGTCCACCCATTTGAAACCGAGTTCGACGACCTTCGGCAGCGTGCCGATGACCTCGTCGACGGTGAAGGTCCTTTCATAGCCCCAGGCGCACCAGACGGGCTCGTAGGCCTCATCCGGCGAAAGCGGGGGCTCCCAGCCATGGTATTCCTGCATGTAGCCGGCGAAAGTGCGGAGCGGGTTGAAGAAGTCGCCGCTGCTCTCGAGCACGAACTGCTTGACGGAGCAGAGCGTATCGCCCGGAGCGAGCTCGACCGGCTCTTCAAAGTCCTGGCGGACCCATGCCTGCGTCTCATTCCCCTTGCGCTCGACCGGCAGGGAAACCAGCCGGAGCACGGGTTCATCGATACCCACGCTGAGGTTCTTCTCGCCCGTCCAGACGCAGACCATCGGGATGCCGCCGCCGTAGTCGGGGTCGTTCATACCCAGATAGTTGCGCTGGTAGAATCCGTCAGTCACGGGCAGGACCCAGTCCTTACGGTAGGTCGTGGAACTGGGCTGGAGGGACCAGACCTCCGATCCGCCGACGGTGATGCGGGATGTCTCCATCGCGGCGACCTTGACGGATTCGGCGCCCGTATTCACGAAGGCGACGCTGCGCAGGACCATGCCCGATTCGAGCGTATCTGCGCAGACAATCACCTCGATGCCGTCCAGGGGCTTGCCGTCGGGACCGAGCAGGCGGTCCGTCGCAGGCACTTCCGCGGCTTTCTTTCCGCAGGAAACCGCCATCAGGCAGGCGGCAAGACCGATTAAGAAAAGATTTTTCATAGGTCTACAGCTTTATGGGGCGGCCGAAACGTCCGGCGCAGATTTCTCTGACATGTTCGAGGGAAGTAAAGGCGCCCGTGCCGCCGGCAGCGGTCGTGTTGACGGCGCCCGTGAGGTTGCCGGTCTCCTGGCAGTCCTCGAGGCTCAGGCCCTTGACGAAAGCGGAGATGAAACCGGAATTGAAGCTGTCGCCTGCGCCGATGCAGTCAACGACATCCTTGTTGAGGAAGGCGGGAAGGACCTTGCGGCTGCCGTCCTTGCGGATGAGGATGGAACCGTCGGCACCGCACTTGAGAAGCATGGCGTTGCCGAGGTACGGGACCACGGCGGCAATGGCGGACTCGAGGTCCGGCGCTCCGGTCAGGGCCTGCAGTTCCTTCTCGTTGGGCATGAAGACGGTAATCTTCGGGAGCACTTTCTTATAATCGAGCTTCCAGGTCTCCATAGGGTCCCACTGCGTGTCGAGGGACACGGTCACGCCCTTGGCCGCGGCCAGGTCGAGTACCTTATCTATATCGCGCAGGAGCGCGCTCTGCATGAACAGCGAAGAAAGGTGGATATGTTTCGTTTCGTCGAAGACGCTCTTGTCGATGTCGTCGAAACCCATCACGTCCATCGCGCCCTGGTAGGTCAGGTTCGCGCGGTCCATGCCGTAGCTCATGCAGATCGTCGCGCCGGTCGGGGTCTCCCCTTCCATGACATAGCGGGTATCCACGCCCTTGGCTTCAAGGGATTCCTTCACGAGCGTGCCGAACGGATCGCGGCCGACCAAGCCCACGAAGCAGACCTTGCTGCCGAGGGCGGCGGCATTGGCGGCGAAGATGGCCGTGGAGCTACCAAGGGTCACGGTCATGTCCTTGGCGAACTTCTCCTTGCCGATCTCGGGCTCGGATTCGATGCGGTTGAGAATGATGTCTACATTGAGCTCGCCGATGGCGGCAATATCGTATCGTTTCATGTGTTACACGTGTTTAGTCCCGTAAATATCCGAATTTTTCAGCAAAATTGGTTACGCTATTTCGATTTAGCGGGTAATAATCCGTTTCGAATTGTTTCATTTATAAAAATAAATACTATATTTGCGTATTAAAACTAATAACCGCATGGACGTTTACGATTCGGCGCAGGGACGCCGTTCAGCCATTCTTCAACGCCTCCGGGAGGAGTCGTCCGTCAACGTGACCGAGCTCAGCCGCGAGTTCGGGGTTTCGGAAGTTACGATTCGAAAAGATCTCCGCATCCTTCGGGAACGGAAACTGCTCATCCGTGTCCACGGCGGAGCCATTACCCGCTCCAATGCCCACGCGGACGAGGAAGAGGACCGGAATTTCAATTTCAAGCGTCTGGTCAACGCCCGCGAGAAAGAGGCCATCGGCCGCGCCGCAGCCGCCCATATCAAGAACGGCGACACGATTCTCGTCGACTCCGGCACGACAGCCCTTGAGGTCGTCAAGAACCTCCACAAATACCACGATCTGACCATCATCACCAACTCCGTGAACGCCATGATCGAAGCGCTGAAATACAAGCGCTTCAAGGTGATCCTTCTCGGCGGCAGCGTGCGCGAATCGAGCTATTCGACCGTGGGACCTCTCGCCGAGTCGAACCTCAACCTGTTCTACTGCGACAAGCTTTTCCTCGGCGTGGACAGCTTCTCCGTCGAGGCCGGCCTGTCGACCCCGAGCGTGGAGGAGGCCAGCACGAACCAGGTCATGATTTCCCGCGCCCGGGAGGTCTACGCCGTGTTCGACAGCTCCAAACTCAACAAACGCTCCCTCGCGTTCATCTCCACGCTGGACAAGATCGGCACCGTCATTACGGACAGCCGCCTGCCCGTCGGCGTGCGCAACCAGTTGAAAGCCATGGGTATCGAAGTCGAAACCGTCGCCGTATAGCCATAAACCGAAACGGATTGAAATATTTTTATTAAAAGCAGAAACAATTAATTATCAATAAGATAAAGCCAAAGGAAAGATAAGCAAAAGATTTCGATTTCAATTTTTTTTCGCAAAACGAAACTTTCGGAAGCATTTTATGTACATTTGCATGTTTAAAACCGCATTTAACCTATGACACAAGAACTCCATACTTATCGCGAAATCAGACAACAGCCCCGCGTCTGGCGCGAAGCGTATGACATGGTTTGCACACGCAAAAAGGACATTGCCGCTTTCCTTGACCGCTTCCTTTCCGCCGGTTACGAAATCGTCCTGACCGGTGCCGGCACCTCCGCCTACATCGGAGACGCCCTCGAGCCCGCCCTCTTCGATACCCGTTTCCGTGGCGCCCGCGCCATCGCGACGACGGACATCCTGACGGCGCCCGAGTTCTACTTCAACCGGGACAGCAAAGTCCTCCTGGTCTCCTTCGCCCGCAGCGGCAACAGCCCGGAGAGCGTCGGTGCCGTACGCGCCGTGGAGCAGACCGCCGGAAAGGTGGCCCACATCTTCATCACCTGCAACCCTGAGGGACAGCTGGCCAAGACTGTCGGCGACAACATCCTCACGCTCCTTCTCCCTGCGGAGACCAACGACGTCTCCCTCGCCATGACGAGCAGCTACTCGACGATGCTGCTGGTCTGCGCCATGATCGCCCATATCGACACCATCGAGCAGCAGGGCGTCCATATCAACGCCGTCGCCGATGCCGTCGCCAAGGCCATGGACCGCTACGAGGGTGCCATCCGGGAAATCGCCTCCCGCAAGTTCACCCGCGCCATCTTCCTTGGCTCCGGCCCCCTCAAGGGCGTCGCCGAAGAATCCCGCCTCAAGCTGCAGGAGCTGACCGACGGCGCCATCATGTGCGCCTACGACTCCTTCCTCGGCTTCCGTCACGGACCCAAGGCCGTCGTCAAGTCCGACTCCCTGATGGTCTATCTCGTTTCCCCGAAGGAATACATCCAGCGCTACGAACGCGACCTGTTCCGCCAGGTGACCGCCAACAACAAGGTCACGGCCAACGTCGTCGTCTGCGTAGAGAGACCCAAAGACCTCGATCCGAAAGAGTGCGACCTCTGCGTCGAACTCGGCTTCCCCGAGGACGTCCCCGCCAGCTACGGCTGCGTCGCCTACGTCGTCGTCGGCCAACTGCTGGGTTACTTCAAATCGATCGATTGCGGGCTTTGCCCCGACACCCCTTCCATCTCCGGCAACATTTCCCGCGTCGTGGAAGGAGTCACCTTATATATATAACTGACCTATGGCAAAAACTGAACAGCTCCTCCACCGCATCGACGCCCTTCAGGCGGAGACCGGCATTCCCCGCACCATCTTCGCGGCCTGCCCGAACTCCCCTACCGTGATCCGCGCCAGCCTCCGCGCCGCCAAGCGCAACAACGCCCCCATCTATTTCGCGGCGACCCTCAATCAGGTCGACTGTGACGGCGGCTACACCGGCATGACGCAGGAGGACTTCACCCGCCTCGTCCGTTTCGAGACCGAGCGGGTCCACTTCACCGGCCCCGTCATCGTCGCCATCGACCACGGCGGCCCCTGGCTCAAAGACCGCCAGCGCACGGAAAAATGGTCCACCAAAGACGCCATGGACGGCGTCAAGAAATCCTTCGAGGCCGCGGTGCTCGCCGGTTACGACCTCATCCACGTCGACCCGACCGTCGACATCAACGTCCCCAAGGGTGAAATCATCGACATCCATGTCGTTGCGGCCCGCACCGTCGAGCTGATTGCCCACACCGAGGCCTTCCGCAAGAGCAAGGGCCTCCCCGCCATCTCCTACGAAGTCGGCACCGAAGAGGTCCACGGCGGCCTGGCGGACGAAACTACCTTCGACACGTTCATCAGTGAACTGAAAAAAGGGTTAATAAATGCAGGACTGCCGGACATCTGGCCCTGCTTCATCGTCGGTAAGGTGGGTACGGATCTGGATACCACCCTCTTCGACGGCGAAGTCGCCAAGCGCCTGACGTCCAAGGTCCGTCCGCTGGGTAGCTACATCAAAGGTCACTACACCGATGATGTAGCTAACCCGGAGGAGTA
>CAMKRY010000048.1 GCA_946415345.1 uncultured Bacteroidales bacterium
GCAGTTCCTCTCGGTGAACGACATCCTCGAGTACGACACTTACCATACCCGCGACATCCTGCGCCGCGAGCTCGAAATCAAGCTCGGCGAGCTGGAGGACGAATGGCACTACGACTCCCTCGAGCGCATCTTCTTCGAGAACCGCATCTACAAGGTCCTCGAGCAGAACCAGCGCACCTGGGAAGAGCAGCTCGAAGATATCTTCTCGCAGATGAAGCAGTACGAGGACCTGCTGCACCGCCCCATCACGATGGACGACATCAACCGCCTCGTGGAGAAGCCGGTGCGCAAGATTTCCAAGTTCGACACCAAGGCTCTCGACGAGAAGATCTACGCCATCGAGGCCCAGATGAAGGAGATTCAGGACCAGCTCGACCACATCACCGACTACACCGTCGAGTGGTTCAAGGGCCTGAAGAAGAAATACGGCAAGGCCTTCCCGCGCCAGACCGAAATCACCTCCCTCGAGACCATCGCCGCGACAAAGGTCGCCAGCAACAACGCCAAGCTCTACGCCAACATGGAGGAGGGCTTCGTCGGCATCGGCCTCAAGCCTTCCGACGGCGGCGCTCTCATCGGCGAATGCTCCGACCTCTCCGAGATCATCGTCATCGGCAAGGACGGCAAGTACCGTATCACGAAGGTCAGCGACAAGGCCTTCTTCGGCCCGAACCTCCTGTATGTCGGCGTGTTCAACCGCGGCGACGAGCGCACGATCTACAACGTCATCTACCGTGACGGCAAGAGCCCGGTCTACTACGCCAAGCGTTTCGCCATCACCTCCGTGACGCGCGACAAGGAATACGACATCACGACCGGCGCCCCCGGTTCCGCCATCCTCTGGTTCACGGCGAACCACAACGGCGAGGCCGAGACCGTCCGCATCTACCTCCGCCCGAAGCCGAAGCTCAAGAAGACGCAGCTCGAGTATGATTTCTCGACCCTCGCCATCAAGGGCAAGACCGTCCGCGGCAACCTCGTGTCGAAGAATTCCATCCAGAAGATTGTCATGAAGTCCAAGGGAATCTCCACGATCGGCGGCAAGGACATCTGGTACGACCCCGACATCCAGCGTCTCAACGAGGACGGCCGCGGCGAGCACATCGGCCAGTTCAGCGGCGACGACAAGGTCCTCGCGGTCTTCAGGGACGGCACCTACTACACGACGAGCTACGACGTCGTCAACAAATACCAGGGCGACATCCTCCGGATTGAAAAGCTCGACACGGACAAGACCTTCACGGCCCTCTACTGGGATGCCGGCGTCAAGGCCTTCTATGTCAAGCGTTTCTCCTTCACCGAGAGCGACAATACGCCCGTGCTCTTCATCGCCGAAGGCCGCGGTAGCCGCCTTGTCGAACTGTCCGATGACCTCCATCCCCGCTTCGAGGTGGTCTTCGGCGGCAAGTACGCCCACCGCGAGCCCGAGGTCATCGAGGCCGAGCCGTTCATCGCCAAGAAGGGCCTCGCCGCCAAGGGCAAGAAGTGCCACGCCTACGACATCAAGTCCGTCCGCTTCGTCGAGCCGCTGCATCTCCCCGAGGACGAAGAGCCCGCTGCTCCGAGCGAAAGCGAGGAGCCGGAAGAGGCCATAGACATTATGAATGTTGAGGTCCCCGAGACCCTCGAACAGGACGGCCAGGCGGCGCAGATGCTCGAAAAATCGCGCGAAGCCGAGAAGCCGAAGGACGGTGATCCGGACGAGCCCGTCGAATGGACGCTCTTCTAAACTATTGACTTAGCGGAAAAATTTGCTTATATTTGTATGCTATGATCGCATCGGACCGCAAATGGATTGTCAAGGAAGCCGCTGACCCGGAAAAGGTCAGCCGCCTCGGCACGGAGCTCGGCATCGACCGGGTTCTGGCGGAGCTCCTTGTCAAGCGCGGTGTCGAGACCTTCGAGGATGCGCGCAATTTCTTCCGCCCGTCGCTCCAGCAGCTCCATGATCCCTTCCTGATGAAGGACATGGACAAGGCCGTGGAGCGGCTCCATGCCGCCATCGCCGGCGGCGAGAAAATCCTCGTCTACGGCGACTACGATGTCGACGGCACGACGGCCGTGGCGCTGGTCTATTCCTTCGTCCGACGTTTCACCACGCAGGTCGGCTACTATATCCCCGACCGCTATGACGAGGGCTACGGTGTGTCCTACAAGGGCATCGACTGGGCCTCGGACAACGGCTACAACCTCCTGATTACGCTCGACTGCGGCATCAAGGCCATCGACAAGGTCAAATATGCCGCCGGCAAGGGCATTGACGTCATCATTTGCGACCACCATCTCCCCGAGGAAACGCTCCCCGCGGCTGTCGCGGTACTGGACCCGAAACGGGAGGACTGCCATTATCCTTTCGACGATCTCTGCGGCTGCGGTGTGGGCTTCAAGCTCGTGCAGGCGTATGCCCAGCAGTACGGCATCCCGTTCGAGGAGCTCGAGCCGCTGCTGGACCTGCAGGTCGTCAGCATTGCTTCGGACCTCGTGAGCATGGTCGGCGAGAACCGCATTCTGGCGCACTTCGGCCTTAAGCGGCTCAATGAGAACCCCCGCAAGGGCCTGCTGGCGATGATCAATCTCGCCAAGCTCGACCCGGGCCATCTCACCATCGACGACATCGTCTTCAAGATCGGCCCCCGCATCAACGCCGCCGGGCGTATGGAGAGCGGCCGCCTCGCCGTCGAACTGCTGACCGCGACCGACGACAAGAAGGCCCTCGAGATGGGCAACAAGATCAACGACAACAACAACGAGCGCAAGAATATCGACCGCGAAATCACCCAGGAGGCCATCGACATGGTCCTGGACGGCCGGGCGCTCGAGACGGAGAACGTGACGATTGTCTACAACCCCACCTGGAACAAGGGTGTGGTCGGCATCGTCGCCTCCCGTCTGGTCGAGGCCTACTACAAGCCGACGGTCGTGCTGACCAAGTCCAACGGCTTCGTCACGGGATCGGCCCGCAGCGTCCATGGATTCGACCTCTACGGCGCCATCGAGAACTGCGCCGACCTCATGGAAAACTTCGGCGGCCACGTCTATGCCGCCGGCCTGACGCTGAAAGAGGAGAACCTGCCGGAGTTCTGCCAGCGTATGAACGCTTTCGTTGCCGGGAAGATCACACCGGAGATGCTGGTCCCGATCGTGGAAATCGACTCCCGCCTCGACTTCGCACAGATTACGCCGAAGTTCCTCCGCATCCTCAAGCAGTTCCAGCCTTTCGGTCCCGGCAACGCGAACCCCGTGTTCCTGACGGAGGATGTCTATGACGCAGGCGGCGGCCGCAAGGTCGGAGCCGGCGGCGTCCACCTCAAGCTCGACCTGATGCAGGAAACGCACCCCTACCACCAGATTGCCGCCATCGGTTTCAACATGGCCGACAACTACGACTACATCAAGGCCGGCAACCCGATCGACGTCTGCTACAGCGTCGTCGAGAACTTCTACCGCGGCTCGTCCACCATCCAGCTCCGCCTCAAGGATATGCGCGAGCGCGAGGATATCGTCTAATTTTTAACTGTTTCCACCGTGCCGTCTTTCCGTGCCACCGGCGACCTCCATCTGGAGAAAGGCGATTCCCGCACCGCCGAATCCTTCTACCGGAAGGCGCTGGAGGCGGCTGAACCGGGCAGTGAGGATGCCCGGTATTGCCGGCATCGGATCGCCCTTTGCCATCTCCGCCTGCATGAAGACGAAAAGGCCCTCAAGGAGTTTGAGGCGCTGGCGCAGGAAAGTGATTTCTATACGGTCGGTTATGCCAATATGATCGAGTTCGGATGGGGGACGGAGCCGGATCCGAAAAGGGCTCTGGCGCTTTTTAAAAAGAGCCTGGGTGCTGGCAATCAGGCCGTTATGGCCAATTACTGGGAGGTGAAGTGGTTCCTCGAGAACGGCGCTCCCGGCAATGCCTGGGCGGATTTCTCGCAGTATATGCGCTGCTGCCACGATGGTCGTGGTGTCCGCTCGGGCGTGTATGCCTTGCGGCAGGCGGCGATGGCGGGCTATGTCCCGGCTCAGTTCGAGCTCAGCACCGTCTATCTGGACGGCCTCGCCGGGGACAGTAATGAGCAGCGGCTCAAGGACGGCCTCTCCTGGCTTCGGAAGGCGGCCGATGCCGGCTACCCGCCGGCCCTCTACAATCTCGGCATTCACACGCAGCGCCTCTGTCTCGATCCAGTCACGGGCCTTCCGCAAAAGCCCCTCGTCCCCTTCCTGAGACTCTACAAAGACAAGGTCCGCTTCGCCAGCTACAAAGCGGGCATGGTCCTAATCCGCCGCGCCGCCGAAGCCGGCTATCCGCCCGCCCTCGAAGCGCTGGGCATCCGCTAACTAAAGAATAAGCGTCAAACGGCGGCTGATTGATCTGATTCCCTCTGTTATTCTTCTCTGGGTAATGGGTCTGGGTGTCTTATGGCCATTGGCATAGTGGCTGAGTTGCTGCTCATTGATCCCGGTTTCCCGAGAGAGGGCTTTGCGGGTAATAAAACTGTCTGCGTATCGCAATTGTGCGCGAGTTGTCAAAACAAAGATGGGCTCCCATTCATCTTGATATTCAGCGGGGATAGGATCTCCATGCAGTTTCATCCCTTCGATATGGAACTGCAATGCTTCTACGATAGCTAATTCGACCTCTTCCAGCGTTTTTCCGGTGGCGACGCAAGCCATGTCCTCATTCTGGGGTGCCGCCCCAAAATTCCGATCGATCCAATCGACATTGATAATAACTTTTGCCATAGCTATTCGTTGTTTTGTTCTTCGTCTTTCCATCCAGCCTGTTTCCAGATGCTGTTCAAGAGAAACTGATTCAAGTCGGCACTCATTTTCCCCCTTACGGTTACTGTTCCGGGCTTCGTTTTGTGCTTGTACTGCCTGTGATCTCCGCGTATCCGGTCAAGTATCCATCCATCAGCATGGAGCAGGTCAATGACCTGTCTAACCTTGTACCTTCTCATGATCGGCACCGTGCAAAGGTATATAATTTTATACCAATAACCAAAAGCTTTGGCGAAAAAGATAGCTGTGTGTAAAGAGTTGTAGTGACCATAATAGAAGAATTAAAAAACAATGGTCACAATTATAATAGAAAAAAACCGAACTCAGGGCAAAGAAAAGCTTCCGGACATACATATTTTTATCTTTCTTAAGTCTTTTGTCTGTTTCTTATATAAAAAATGTCTGTTTCTTATAAAGGATGGCGCGATTGAATAAGAAAAAATGTATCTTTGTGAATGACCAAAGCGATTGAACTATGCATCCGGATTTGGAAAAACTGATCAAGATGGCCGGTGAGGGCGCGGGGCTGACGGAGAAGAAGCGGAGCATCATTCTCAAGAAGGCAGAAGAACTCGGCGAAGACATGGCCGAGGTCGAAATGATGCTGGAAAACCTGGCGGAGACATCCCCGCAGAAAAAAGTGGAGCCGCAGCCGCTGCGTTCTTCTTTTGCCGAGATGCCCGCAGAATCCCAGCCCGTGCAGCCGACGAGCCGGAGAAGGAAATGCCCCAATTGCGGAAACACCATCTCCGACTATACGCTGACCTGCCCGCAGTGCGGCTATGTGCTGGAATCGCAGTCTGTGACCAGTTCCAAAGTCCAGGAATACATCAATCAGTTCAACGAGCGCATGCTCGATGTGGAGAATAAAGAACTCTTCGGGAAGGTCCAGAAAAAGATCGACCTGGTCAACGGCTTTAACGTTCCCGTGACCAAGGAAGCCCTGGTCCTGGGCTTTACCTACGCCAAGGCCCAGTTCCAGTCTGCCAACAACGTCAGTTCCCAGCTGGCCGCTGCCTGGCTCGCCAAATGCCAGCAGTTCATGGACCTGCTCAAGTCGCAGACGAACCTCGACGATGCGACCAAGACCTTTATCGCCAACAACGAGCCTTTCCTGACCCGGAAAGATCTGATACGAACCGGAAAGGGTTGCGCCAGCAATATCGGCAAGTGGCTGGTCTATTTCTTTATCTTCTGGCTGATCATGTTGATCATCGGCCTGAACCTTTAAGCGTTTTGTCAATCAATCCTTATCGATAATGGGACTTTTTAATTCCAAGAAAGAAGGCGGAATCATGGATATGATCCGTTGCGATCAGAAGGACTTTCTGATCTGGAAGTGGCGTCCGAATGCCTCTGCCGAGGCGGGCGCGTCCAAAAAGGAGAACAATATCCGCTGGGGCAGCAGTCTCCGTGTCCGTCCCGGGCAAGCCGCTGTGTTCTTCTATCAGAACAAGGGATCCTATGATGTCATCACGGGCCCCTTCGACGATGTCCTGAAGACGGATAACCTGCCTGTGCTTGCTGGTCTGGTCGGTATGGCCTACAAGGGCGGTACGCCTTTCCAGGCCGAGGTCTACTTCATCAATCTGGCCCGGGGCATGGAGCTGCCTTTCGTCATTCCGTACTTCCGGGTCATCCCCGCCGAGCCGGAATATAAGGTCTACAATATCGAGGTTGCCCTCAAGGGAGCCATGGCCTACCAGATCCCCTCTTCTCCTGAAGCGATCAAGTACTTCCTGGAGTCCTGGGGTTCCGTGGACACGACTCAGGCCGAGCTGGAAGAAAAGGTCAAGACCCTGCTGACACAGGAGATCAAGCAGATCGTGACGAATGCGCCGAAGGATACGGGCATTTTCATCATGCACTTCAACAGCCTTATCGGCGAAATGGGCCATTATATCCTGGCGCGTCTCCAGGAGCGCCTGATGCAACGTTTCGGTATCTTCGCCAGCGACATCATTGTGGAGGATATCCGTTACGACGAAGAGTCCGAGGCCTTCCAGCGGCTCAAACGAATCACGGAAGACCAGGCGCATCTGTTCAACCTCGAGAATGAGAAAACGGCCCTCCTCAGTTACCAGATCCAGCGGGAGACCATGCGCACCGACGCCGATGCGCGTAACCGCCAGGTCAGCGAGACGGCCCGCATCAATATGGAGAATATGGGAGATATGGCCGCCCGCCAGCGCGAAGAGGCGCAGTTCGCCCAGCATCTCCAGGCGCAGGAAGCCGCCCGTCAGGCCCGGCTCTCCAGTGAAGCGGCCTACATCAATGCCCATTCGATCGATGTCCAGGGCGAGGTGCTCAAGAGCGGCATGGCGAATCTCGGCGAGATGGGTTCGATGAGTATGGGTGGCGGCGACGGAAAGATGAACCCCGCTGGCATGATGACCGGTATGATGATGGGTGCCGCCGTGGGCGGTCAGGTCGGCAACATGATGAACCAGATGGGACAGACCATGGGTGCCGGCATGGCTTCGGCCGGCCAGCCCGGTGCGGTCCCTCCGCCGATTCCGCAGCAGCAGCCCGCTGTTTTCTTCCTCGTGCTCAATGGTGCCCAGAACGGTCCGTTCGATGCCGCTGCCATCGGCCAGATGGTCGCTGCCGGCACGGTCAACGCCCAGACGCTGGGCTGGACCGCCGGTATGGCGTCCTGGCAGCCGATCGGCACCATCCCGGCCCTGGCCCCGATCTTCGGTCCAGCTCCGGCCGGCCAGCAGACCCCTCCTCCGATTCCTCCAACCGTCTAAGCTATGAAACCGATCGAATTCAACAATCTGGACAAACTTGTCCAGTCCGACAATCTCGAAAAAATGGCCGAGCAGGCTGAGGATACCCTCAAAGCCGTGCAGACCAAAATGCCGGACCCGCATGTTCCCGAACATGTCGTTCTTCCCATCATGAAAAAGAAAGAGGAGAAAAAAGATGGACAACAGTGAGGATTTCATCCAGAGAATGATGGAGCTCGGCATCGGCATGTCGATGATCCAGCAGATGCCCGGTATCATGAACAGCATGATGCCGCCCCAGTTCAAAGCGGCCGAGGCCCAGACTCCGGGCCAGGCGACGCCTCCGCCCGTGAATGCCCCGTCCGCGACGCAGTTTTATCTGGCCGTTGACGGAGCGCAGGCTGGTCCTTTCTCCGAAGAGGAGATGCTGAAATTGATCAAGGGTGGCGTCCTGCAGCAGGATACGCTGGTCTGGAAGACCGGAATGGCCCAATGGGCGCCTGCTGCCAAGGTCCCCGAAGTCAACAAACTGATGATTCTGGCGAAAGCCGATAACCGTTAATCCGATACGAAATGAAGTTACAAGCAGTCAAGACCTTCTTCGTGCTGGTCATCGCCGTGCTGGTCGCCTTGATCGCGGAAGTGATCGCCAAGAAAATGGGTGGCAACAATATCTTTGTGTTCATCCTTACAGCCGTCACGGTATTCCTGGCCACTGTCCCTGCTCTCGGTATCAAATACAAAAACGCCAACAGAGGTGTTTCCGCCAAGGCTTTCGCCGGCGTGATGGCCCTGCTGGTGATCGTGGGCAACGCCATCTTCGCCCTGGTTCCCTGGGCAGCCTGGGAAGTGTATACGGCCATCACCCTGTTGCTGGTTGCGGTGGAGTGGCTGGTCGTGTACATCGTCGCCCGAAAGTAATCTTGATCGATCCTGCCGGATGTTACTCGCGCTGACAGGAATGATGGGAAGCGGCAAGACGACGGTCGGCCGCCTGGTAGCGGATGCCCTCGGGTGTCCGTTTCTTGATTTGGATGAACTCATCGCCCGGAAGGCGGGGAAGGGGATTCCTGAGATCTTTGCTTCGGAAGGGGAGGCTGCGTTCCGGCTCCTGGAAGGGAAGGTGTTGAAGGAGACCGTGAAGAAATACGCCCAGACGACGGCTGTGCTGGCTCTGGGAGGTGGCACGGTGACGGCCCCCGGTGCCGTGAAACTGCTGCAGGAGCAGACGACCTGTGTCTGGCTGCAAGTCTCTGAGGCTGAGGCGCTGGCACGTCTGTCGGGTGCCAAGGACCGTCCGCTGGCGGGAGAATGGGCCGCCTTGCTGGAAGCGCGAGCATCGCTCTATGCCGCCGCGGCCCACGTCACCCTCGACACGGACGGCGCCGCACCGGAAGCTCTCGCCGACGAAATCATTATTTCCGTCCTCTGATTTTTTTCGTATCTTTGCACGCTTTAAGAAGAAAAGATAGCTATGGCAAACGTCAATGAACTGAACGAGCAGGAGCTCGGAAGAAGAGAATCGCTGAACAAACTCCGTGAACTGGGCATCAATCCCTATCCGGCGCCGCTGTATCCGGTCAATACCAATACGGCCGAGATCGCTGCCGGCTTTGATCCGGAGAAGGGCAACTTTGCGGATGTGTGCATTGCCGGCCGCATCATGAGCCGCCGCATCATGGGCGCTGCCTCCTTCATGGAGCTGCAGGACGCCGTGGGCCGCATCCAGGTCTACGTCAAGCGCGACGAGATCTGCCCCGACGAGGACAAGACGATGTACAACACCGTCTTCAAGAAGCTCCTCGACATCGGCGACATCATCGGTATCAAGGGCTTTGCCTTTATCACCCAGACGGGCCAGCTGTCGGTCCACGCCAAGGAACTGACCGTCCTCAGCAAGTCCCTCCGCGTGCTTCCGATCGTCAAGACCGACGCCGACGGCACCGTCCACGACAGCTTCGAGGACCCGGAGCTCCGCTACCGCCAGCGGTACGTGGACCTCGTGGTGAACCCGCAGGTGAAGGAAACCTTCGTCAAGCGGGCGAAGATCATCTCCACGATGCGCCG
>CAMKRY010000049.1 GCA_946415345.1 uncultured Bacteroidales bacterium
TGTCTCTTCTCTGCTTGGAGATTTTGTGTTTCGGATGTGCCATGGTCTTATACTTTTATATCTTATATTTATTATCTCATCAAAAAAGGCCTTTGAGAGCGGAAAAGGGATTCTGAGCAGATGACTCGTCCGACGGGTCATCGTCCGTCCGCTGACCGAGATATCTGACGGTATCAGCGTTGCACTCTCCGTCAGGGTGAACCCTGTGCAGCGGAAGTGCAAGGCAAGTGTAATCGTAGATGATCTGGGCCATATCGAGGACCGCATCCGCGGCATCGAGCCAGACAATCTCGCGGTCACCCTCCATCAAGTCGGACTCTCCGGCATCCGGCTCACTGCCGAACTTGACGCTCAGCAGGACCGTCTCGGAGACAGGGAGCTGCAACTCCTCGAGACATCTGTCGCAAGTCGTCGTGACAGAGCCTTCGAGGTGGCAGTCGACACCGATGTAACGGCCGGACTTCTCGACCACGGCCTCCACGCGGAGGTCAGCATCGAGAATCTCAGTATTCCCGTAACTCTCAAAGAACTTTTTATCGGCCTTCCAGGCGTATTCGCTCTTTCCGGCCGGTATCCCGTTCAGCGGTAATTCGTATGATTTCTGCATCGTCATAAGCCTCCAAACAGGGATAGGGGTGCAAAGGTAAGAAATTTTTTCTAAAATCCCATCGGATTAATCGAAAATATCACCTTTGCGCTTGCGGTCCAGCGGATCGAGCAGGATTTTACGCATGCGCATGAAGTGCGGCGTAATCTCCACAAGCTCGTCCTCCTGGATGTACTCGAGCGCCTCCTCCAGCGAGAACTTGATGGCGGGCGGCAGGACGACCTTTTCGTCGGACCCGGAAGCACGGACGTTCGTCAGCTTCTTGGTCTTGCAGATGTTGATGTTCAGGTCTCGGTCGCGGGTATGCTCGCCGACCACCTGGCCGCCGTAAATCTCCTCGCCGGGCTCGACGAAGAAGCGGCCGCGATCCAGCAGCTTGTTCATCGAATAGGCCACGGATTCGCCGGTCTCCAGGGACACGAGGGAGCCGTTGGTGCGCATCTCGATATCGCCCTTGTACGGCTGGTAATCCTTGTAGCGGTGCGCCACGACGGCCTCTCCCTGGGTCGCGGTCAGGAGATTGGAACGGAGGCCCATCAGGCCGCGGGTCGGAATCTCGAACTCGAGGAGCGTCCGGTCGCCGCGAGGCTCCATGCGCACCAGCGCGGCCTTGCGGCGGGTCGAAAGCTCGATGGCGGCACCGACGAACTGCTCGGGGACCTCAATGGAGAGTTCCTCGATCGGCTCGCAGCGCTGGCCGCCGATGGTCTTGTCCAGCACCTTCGGCTGGCCGACCTGGAGCTCGAAGCCCTCGCGGCGCATCGTCTCGATGAGCACCGACAGGTGCAGGACACCGCGGCCATAAACCATGAAGGAATCGGCGTTGGGACCCGGTTTCACGCGAAGGGCGAGATTCTTCTCCAGCTCCCGCTCGAGGCGGTCCTTGATGTGGCGGGAGGTGACATACTTGCCGTCCTTGCCGAAGAAGGGCGAGTTGTTGATCATGAAAAGCATGGACATCGTCGGCTCGTCAACGGCGATCGGGGGAAGCGCCTCGGGGTTCTCCCAGTCGGCGATGGTGTCACCGATCTCGAAGCCCTCGATGCCGACCACGGCGCAGATGTCGCCGCAGCCGACCTCCTCGACGTTGGCCTTGCCGAGGCCCTCGAAGACCATCAACTGCTTGATCTTGGACTTCTCCACGACGTCGTAGCGCTTGCACAGGCTCACGTTCATGCCGGTCTTCAGCGTACCGCGGGTGATGCGGCCGACGGCGATCCGGCCAACGTACGGGGAGTATTCCAGGGAGGAAATCAGCATCTGGGGCGTGCCCTCGATGATCTCCGGGGCGGGAATCTCTTCGAGGATGGTGTCGAGAAGGGCCGTGATGTCGCTCGTCGGCTGCTTCCAGTCACGGGACATCCAGCCCTGCTTGGCGGAGCCGTAGATGGTCTTGAAGTCGATCTGGTCCTCGGAGGCACCGAGGTTGAACATGAGGTCGAAGACCTCTTCCTGGACCTCGTCCGGACGGCAGTTCGGCTTGTCGACCTTGTTGATGACGACGATGGGCTTCTTGCCCAGCTCGATGGCTTTCTGCAGCACAAAACGCGTCTGCGGCATGCAACCCTCAAAGGCGTCCACCAGCAGCAACACGCCGTCTGCCATGTTGAGCACGCGCTCGACCTCTCCGCCGAAGTCGCTGTGCCCGGGGGTGTCGATAATGTTGATCTTGACGCCCTTGTAGGTCACGGAAACGTTCTTGGCGAGGATGGTGATGCCCCTCTCCCGCTCGAGGTCGTTGTTGTCGAGAATGAGGTTCCCGAGGTCCTCCGGCCGGCGGACGAGGTTGGCCTGGTAGATCATGCGGTCCACGAGCGTGGTCTTGCCGTGGTCGACATGGGCGATGATGGCGATGTTGCGAATATCCATAGTCTTTCCAATAAAAAGCCCGAAGCTTTGAGCCTCGGGCCTGTGCGCGAAATCAGAGTCGAACTGACACGTCCTTTCGGACACTACCTCCTGAGAGTAGCGCGTCTACCAATTCCGCCATCCGCGCAAAATGTGGATTGCAAAGGTACGAACTTTTTTCGAATCTGCAAGCACTCGCTACAATACTTTTTCAAAAAATACGGTCTCCTCCCAGGCATCCGCCCGGAGCGTCAGGCGGGTGCGGGCATAATCAAGTGTCATTGAGGCATCCGCCAGATCCGGCGCCGACCAGTCATACCCGCCGCGGGCCATCAATTCCCCAAGCGCGAAGTGCCGGAGCACTTCATCCGAAAAGAGCACCTCCATCGTCAATGAGGCGTCTTTTTGCCGCGGCAGGCAGACCGTCGTCTCCCCCGCCGCGTCAAACGGGGGAAGACAATAGGAAAAAGAACCCTCCCGAGGCGCTCCTCCGGGCGAGAATCCGGACACGTTGCCGTCCACGGTGAGACGGAACGGGAACGGCTCCCCGCCGCTTTCCGAAGCGAGACGGAGGGTCAGCAGGCAAAAATTCTTATGCAGGGAAAGGGAACAGGAAGCCTCCTCCCGGTCCGTATCGACCCGGCGCGCCCCGAGATACACGGGCGGGCAGTCCTCCCCCGTCGGAATGTCCAGACCGGAGCCGGAATCATTCCCGGAGGAGCTCGGATAGACAGCCAGCACGTCCACTCTCCCGCGCGGAACATTCACGACGAAATCCCCCTCACCGGGAAGGGTCAAGGTGTGGGAATCCCGCCACGAACCGTCCGTCAGGGAAAGGCGGACCTCCGGGTATGGGACGGCGGAAAGGTCGATATGGAGCCGGCAGGGGCAGCTGTCTCGATCTTCCAGGACAGAGCAGGCGGTCGGGAGGAGGAAGAGCAGAAGCAGGAAGACCGGCATAAGAATCAGAATATATAAGTCAATGCGATAACGACGTCGTCCGGCAGTAGGAAAGCTTTCGTCCCCTTGTCTGTCGTCAACCCGCAGACCGGACATTCGTATGTCGTATAGCGGTCCCGTCCCGCCCAGATGCCGAGGCCGAATTCCAGGTCGAGATGGGGACCGATCATATAGGAATAGCCGCCCTGGACGGCCACGCCTACGCGCCGTCCTTCCCGGGTCTCCGCCGAGCGCATGCCACCGGCATTGTATTCCTGCCACTGGACCTTCGGCCCCATCCACCAGCCGGAATAGACATGCCAGGGCCACCAGCGGGACGACAGGGCGACCGCCCGCTGCTTATTCTGGACGGGACCGTCCTTCTTCGTATAGGAGAAAGGATTGTACCGGGCGGCAAGCCCGAGAGTCCAGTGACGCGCCACGGCCATGGACACTTCCCCGTTGAGCGTTCCGTAATTGGCATATTGGACGAGATTCGTCGACACGGCATAGCGCTGGGCAAACGCCGGAACACAGCCCGCCAGGCACAGCAGTCCCGCCAAAAGAATTATATTTTTTTTCTTACTTCGCATAACGGCTGAAAACGGCTTGAATGGTGGAAGACCGGGCGGGATAGAGTTCCAGCAGCTTTTTCTGCAGGGCGTCGCGGGATGTCACTTCCTCGGTCAGGGCCGCGAAGAGTTCCGCGCGGGTGAAGCCTCGCTCGTCAAGATAGCGGAAGATCTGGGGATAGAACCACCAGGAGGTACCGAACGGGGGCATGGAACCGCCGTAGCGCTCGCTGTAGAGCTTGCTTTCCATATAGTAAGCCCAGCTCTCCCCTACTTCGCAATAGCCCGCCAGGCTGCCGGAGCCGTCGCCGTAAGTCTCGCCGCCGGTCTTGAGGTAGGACAGGCTGATATATTCGATATATTTGTTCCAGTAAGCGTTCCCCACGCGGGTGTAATGGGTGGCATGGGACAGTTCATGCACCGTCGAGCTATAGATGGAGGCGTAGTCTCCATGGTCCTCGACGCCGATGGTCAGGTCGGGGGCGAAGAGCTTGACGAGCCAGCCGATGCCGCCGAGGTACTCGCCGATGATACCGTTGTCGATGAGGGCGCCGTGGTGAATCATGACCGCCGAACTGGCGTTCAGCTTCTGGAGAATCCAGATGCGCAGGTTCGTCGGGGGCGCCGGCAGGTTCATGTCCGTTTCGGCGCAGCGGCCGATATAGTCGTAGACGGCATTGTTGACCACGCAGCGGCAGAAGAGCTTGCGCTCGGACTCGGACGTGACTGTGACATCCAAACCGGAAGGATCTCCCTTCCCCAGCGTGGACACGGAGGCCGGCAGGAGGATGGTATTGACCCCGATATTGAATTTGCGCTGGTTCGTGAAAACGAGCCGGTAGCGCGGCCGGGCGGAGTATTTCTTCGAAATCTTGTAGTAGCCGTCGCGGTCTGTATAGGTCGAGGAGAACTTGACGAAAACGTTCGTCATCACGCGGACTCCCGCGACGCCGAAAGGCTTTCCGCCGTCGACCTTGTCGTCCACGATGGTAATCCGGCCCTCGGGATGGACCGAAGAGCCTTTCGTCTCCGGCACGAGCAGATCTTCATTGCCCGTCAGGCGGAAGGATTCCCGCTCGACGGCATCCCAGTCGATATCCGGCGCACGCGTCGCATCGCTGTCGGGAATGTAGCAGCGGTCGAGAATCTCATAGCGGATGTCTTCCGGGAATTCGAAATCCTTCCCGGCGACGGCATACTGCCAGGTAATCTTTTCCTCATCGACGGCCGGATCGTGGTAAAAGTCCCCCTCGCGAACGATCTTGTAGTCGAAGGGATGGTCCGAGAGCTCCAGACCCAGGTCGGTAAGACGATTCATCTGCTCGTCGTCTTCCGGCAGGAAACGGGCATAGATATGCGTCGCTTCCACATCCACCCGGCCGGCCTTGGTCGGATAGAGACTGGCGACGGCCGCTTTCACATGCTCCACCGAATAAGGATCCTCGAGTTGCTCACCCAGGACAATCATGTCGTGATAAACGGCTTCCTCTCCTTCCTTGCCCCCGTCCTCCGTCTGAGGAGCGTCCTCGCGGCTGCAGGAGAGCGCGGCGGCAAGGCAAAACAGGGCGGCTATCATACTTCTTCTCATGGCACAAAAACTTTTGTGCTGCAAAAGTAGAAGAAGCGATCCGTGTACAGAAAATATAAACGCTTAACTGGGAAAAACGGCCTCCTGCGCATGCAGGAAGCCGATTCTCAGTCAAAAAAACGGAGGATTTTGCGGGAAAAGTGCAGGCCTTTTCGCAAAAGACCATTGATAATCAACATATTGACCCGATTATCCGTTTCAAAAGTTTGCTCTCCTAGAAGTAGGTGACGGTCTTCTGCTCGATGGCGGAGACGAGGCTGTTGCCGAGACGGCTCACGCCAAAGCGGAAGAGGTCCTTGTTCAGCCACTCCTTGCCGAGAATGGAAGAGACGATGGAGTAATAGACCACGGCGTCCATGGCGGAAGAGACACCGCCGGCGGCCTTGAAACCGACCTTGCGGCCCGTCTTGGCGTGGAAGGCCTTGATGCACTCGCACATCACGTAGGCGGACATCGGCGTGGCGTTGACATCAACCTTGCCGGTGGACGTCTTGATGAAGTCGGCACCGTTCTCCATCGCGAGGAAGGAGGCGTCAGCGATCAATTCGGGGGTGACGAGCAGGCCGGTCTCGAGGATGACCTTCATGCAGACGTGACGGCCGGCGGCGGCAGCTGCATCGTCGATGGTCTTGCGGGCGGCAGCGATTTCCGCGCCGGCGGCCTCGTAGTTGCCGTCGAGGAAGTTGGCCAGCGACAGCACGATGTCGATCTCGTCGGCGCCGTTCTCGATGGCGAGGCGGGTCTCGAGCAGCTTCACGTCGAGGAAGCTCTGGGTGCTCGGGAAGCAGGTGGTGACGGTCGTGACGTGCATTTCCGGGTTGCAGCGGGTTTCACGCACGACGGAGGCGAAATTCGGGTAGACGCAGACCGATGCCGGAAGCGGATAGTCCGGATACTCCTTATAGAAGTTGTTGATCTTCTCGACGAACTTCTTGACGGAAGTCGGCGTGTCGTTGGGGCGCAGCGTCGTCATGTCCATGATGGAGAAGCAGGTCTTGAGCACCTCGGGAGAGATGACCTTGTCGACGTTCTTGGCAATGATTTCCAGGCTTCTGTCAATGGCCTCCTTGTCAGGCGTGTAACCGTATTTCTTGTAAAGTTCCATATATAAAATGTATTAAGTTTTATCCTCTGATTTGAATCTTGCATCCTTCTTCCACGAGCGGACGGACGATGTCCGCCATCTCTTCCGGCGTCACCTTGCCGATGCCTTTCATGGGCGTTTCTCGGTCCACCGTATAGACCATCACCTCGCGCGGGCGCAGTTCCCGGACGATTCGGAGCCATCCTTCCACGTTCTCCGCCGCCGTGGAATCGAACTCCGGACAGCGCAGGAACATCGTCTGCAGCACGAAATTCCCCTCAAAGCGGCGCAGATTCGCCACCACGGCATCGAGATCATATTCCCCGACGGGACGGTTGATCCGGCGCGCCAGCTCCGTGGTCGCGGCATCGATCTTCAGGATCGGATTATCCACTTTGCGCAGCGCCTGGAACACTTTTTCCTGCCCGATGCGGGTCGCGTTGGAGAGGACTGACACCTTGGCGGCGGGGAAGAATTCATCCCGCAGCGAGAGGGTCACGTCGATCATCTCCGGAAATTCCGGGTTCAGCGTCGGCTCTCCGTCGCCGGAAAAGGTGATGGAGTCAATTGGGGTCCCGGACGCCTGGCAGTCGAGAAGCTTGGCCCGGAGCGTTTCCCGGAGCTCCGCCGCCGTCGGCAGGCGCCTGTCGTCCCGTCCGTCTTCGTTCCAGCCGCATTCGCAATAGATGCAGTCGAAATTGCACAGTTTTCCGCGCTCGGGCAACAGATTGATGCCGAGCGAGGATCCGAGCCGGCGGCTGTGAATCGGACCGAATACGAGGGTTTCTCTCATCATAGGGCGACGGTCGGATAAGGATGGGAAAGCTCGAACAGGACGGACGGAAGGAAGGGATGGAGGGAATCGCGGAGCATCCAGAAAAGGGTATCTTCCGGGATGCGCAGCACCGTCGAATCGAGCGGCTCGACCCGACCGACGCGCTGCTGCCAGAGCGTATCCTTCCGGTCCTTCGGGTGATACTCCCGCAGGAAATCACGGATGCGGCGCTGGACGGACAGCTCTGCCTCCACCTCGTTGTAATGCTTCTCAAGCCGGGCGACCGTCACATCCATCGCGCGCTTGTAGCGGAGCGGATCGCGCAGGTAGTATTTCATGCTGGCGACGACCTGTTCGTCCGTATAGCCGTGCTTACGGAGAATCTCGGCATAGACAAAGGTCGTATCCGCGTTCTTTTTCTCCGAGGGATGGAGTTTGACCCACTGGTCCGCGAGCAGCAGCTCCGCATACAGGTCACCGAAGTCCTTCTGGGGGATGATCTTCGGTCCCTTGCGGCATCCCGCGAAAGCGAGAAGCAGCAGCATGACGGCAGCTATGCGGATAAGGGTCTTCATGAACTAACGCAGGACGGCGCCGAACTGGTTCTGGAAAGTAGAAAGAATCTTGTTCATCGCGCCCTCGACCTCGGCGTCGGTGAGGGTCCTTTCGGGATCCTGGAGCACGAAGCTCATGGCGTACTGCTTCTTGCCGGCGGGGATCTTGTCGCCGCGGTAGACGTCGAAGAGGGACACGCGGGTCACGAGCTTCTTGCCGGCCTTGAAAGCGGCCTTGCGGAGTTCGTCGTAACTGACGGACTCATCCAGCAGGATGGCGAGGTCGCGGCGCACCTCCGGGAAGCGGGGCAGTTCCTTGAAGGAGAACTTGTCGCGTTTGACGAGGGTGAAGAGCACCGGCCAGGAAATCTCCGCCACGAAGACCGGCTGCTTGATGCCGAAAGACTTCGCGAGGGCGGGCTGGACGGTACCGAAAGTCGCGAGCAGCTGACCCAGGCCGGGCAGGCTGTAGGTCAGGCCCTCGGCGAAGATGTCGGACGGGGCGGCACCGATGACGAGCAGGCCCGGATCGATGCGGTAGCGGCGGAGCAGGAGCTCCAGATAGGCCTTCAGCTCGAAGAAACTGCTCTTGTTGGCCGGATTGCGCCAGGATTTCTCCGGCGCTCCGGACAGGACGAGCGAGAAGCAGGGGTGCTCCTCATAGCTTTCGAGCGTCGTGCCGTCGCCCATCTCGGGAAGGCGCTGATAGACGGAGCCGTACTCGAAGAACTTCAGGGACGTGACCTGATGGTTGATGTTGTAGGCGACGACCTCGAGGGCGTTCAGGATCAGGGTCTGGCGAAGGACGTTGAGGTCGGAGCTCAGCGGGTTGACGATCTTGACGCACTTTTCGGCCGGGAAGGTCGTGAGCTTCGTATAGTACTCTTCCTTCGTGAGGGAGTTGTTCATCGTCTCCGTGAAGCCGTTGGCGGCCAGGAAGTTGGAGATATTGTTGCGGATGGCCTCCGGGGACGGACTCGGGGTCGGCTGGGTCGACATGCGGAGAATCTCCGGAATCTCGATGTTGTTGTAGCCGTAGATGCGGAGGATTTCCTCGACGACATCGCACTCGC
>CAMKRY010000050.1 GCA_946415345.1 uncultured Bacteroidales bacterium
TCGCTTGCGAAGGCTGAAGTTTTGTTATTCCATAAATAATTCCTACCTTTGCATCAAACAGGATGGGTACTGCCGTTTTCGGGCAGTACTCTCCTTTTTACTGATACCTATTAATTATTAGAAATGGCTCTAGAATACATGACCAAGGCGGGGTATGAAGCCCTGAAGAAAGAGCTCGCCGATGCACTGGCGCAGCGCCCCGTCATTTCCGCAGCGATTGCGGAAGCCCGGGAGAAGGGAGACCTCTCCGAGAATGCAGAGTATGACGCCGCGCGCGAGGCGCAGGGTCTGCTCGAGGTGAAGATTTCCCGTCTCAAGGACAAATTGTCCAACGCCCGTGTGCTGGACGAGTCCCAGCTCACCACCGACAGCGTCCAGCTGCTCAGCAAGGTGAAGGTGGAGAACCTGGCCAACAAGATGGTGATGCAGTTTACCATCGTCGGCGAGACCGAAGCCGACTTCTCCAAAGGCAAGCTCGCCGTCACGACCCCGATCGGCAAGGCCCTCGTCGGCCATTCCGTCGGCGAGACCGTCGAGGCCCAGGTGCCCCAGGGCGTGATGAAGTTCAAAATCCTTGAAATCAGCCTCTAACAGCGTATGGCAACGATATTTACCAAGATCGCGAACGGGGAGATTCCTTCCTTCAAGTGCGCCGAGAACGAAGACTTCTACGCCTTCCTCGACATCGCTCCGCTGACCAAGGGTCACACCCTCGTCATCCCGAAGCACGTAGAGGACGACTACATCTTCCATCTCGATGAGAAGACCTATGCCGGCTTGACCGCCTTCGCACGCAAGGTCGCCATCGCCCTGAAGGCCGCCGTGCCCTGCAAGCGGGTCGGTGTCGCCGTCCTTGGCATGGAAGTCCCTCATACCCATATCCATCTTGTTCCGCTGCAGACCGAGGGTGACCTCGATTTCCGCAAAGAAAAGCTTTCCCTCCCGAAGGAGGAGATGCAGCAGATTGCTGACGCCATTTTCGCCGAATATGAAAAGCTTTAGCCGTATCTTTTTCGCCGCCGTTGCCGGCGCGCTGCTGCTCGTTTCCTGCGGTCGGAAGTCCTCTGCGCCTGCCGCTGAGGTGTTTTCCGCCGAGGACCAGGCCCTGATGGAGGAAGTCCAGGCCCGCCACGACGCTTTCGTCGACAGCCTGTCTGCCCTGACGGATATCATGGACCAGAACGCGTTGTACATCAAGTACAACCGTGAGTGCCGGGTTTTCATTGCCACGCATCCGGACTCGAAGGCGCTGGTGGATGTGCTCCTGCAGACCATGCCTGACGGTGAAACGCCCGTCTTCTTCGACCTTAAGGATGCCATTCTGTTCAACAGCGTCCATAGCCATCTTTCCGAGCTCTATCCGGACTCGGAGCATGTGAAGAAGTTGGGAGAGGCGGCCGCCGTCCGTACGGAACAGATGGAACTCCAGAACAAGCTGGATGCGGCCGAGCAGGTCGGTTATATCGACATAGCCCTGAAGAATGACAATTCGGAGATTGTCCGCCTCAGCGAGGTGGAAGGCCGCCTGATTATGGTCTATTTCTGGAGCCTGACCGATGCCCGCCAGATGATGTACAGCCGCAACGTGCTGCTTCCCGTTTATGAAAAGTTCCACAGCCGCGGTTTCGAGATTTATTCCGTATCCCTGGATGTGGACCGCGCCTCCTGGGCGAAGGACGTTTACGAGCAGAAGTATCCGTGGGTGCAGGTCAACGATCCCGCCGGCCCGGTGTCCAGCTATGTCGGCTATTACAACATCCAGTCCCTGCCCTGGGCCGTTTTCATCAAGGACGGCGAAATCGTTCCGGCGCAGGTCGGAGATCAGGCTTCGCTGGAGAAGTTTATCGCCTCGCAGCTCTAGAAGAGATTCTTGCGGCTGACGGTCGCGATGAAATCCTTGAGATAGAAAGGTTCGAAGTACGCTACGTCTTCGAATCTTTTTTCGTTATAGGCGGCCGTAGCGGGAGCGGCCATGGCAGCGGCTTTCGGGCAGCCCTGCGCGAAGACGGCATTCGGGTGCGAACCGAGTACCTCGCGACATTTTTCGGCACCGTCGCCGATGAAGAGAACGGGCGTGCCGGCGGAGAGGATGTCCGTGAACGACTCCTCCGTGACGACGGTCGGTTTGACTTCGGTAAGACGTTGACCATCAGGCGTAAAGACGGCGCTGTAGACCTCCATGCGGCGGGCGTCGATCATGGGGACGATATGGCGGCAGCCGGCGGGGACGAGGCCTTCCTGGGCGGCCTGGGCTACCAGCACTTCCGGCGTGCCGATGCCGATTAGCGGAATGCCGGCCCCGAAGCAGAGACCCTTGGCCGTGGAAACACCCACGCGAAGGCCCGTATAGGAGCCCGGACCCTTGCTGATGGCGACGGCGTCGCAGTCGGAAACCCGCAGGCCGGCGGCATCCAGAATGTCCCGGACGAGAACGGCGGCGAGGGAGGAATGGACGTTCCGGCCCTCGGCTTTGCGGTACTGCAGTACGCGGCCGTCTTCGGAGAGGGCGGCACTGCAAAGGGCGGTGGAGGTTTCAAGCAGGAGGAGTCGCATGGCTATTGGGGCAGGGCGCCGGTGATCATTTCTCCGGCGGTCGGAATAATCTTGTGGAGGTAGGGGAAGGCGGTCGTGGCGAGATTCTGCAGCCTGTAATAGAACCAGGAATCTTCCAGATACTGGCGGTCCACCAGGAAGGTGGTCGTGTTGAGCGCGTCGAACATGATGGCGACCAGGCCGCAGACGAGAAGGGCCGTGCCGAGGGCGAAGACGCCGCCGAGAATCTTGTCTACCCATTCCAAGAGAGCGAACTGCAGCAGCTTTTTCAGCGCCTGGCCGATGACGGCCAGCAGGGCCCAGATGGCCAGCAGGGCTACGGCGAAAACGATAATGTTGCCGGCGCTGACGGAGATGCCGAAGGCCGAAGCCAGATCCGCGCCGGTCTTAACCGTCAGATAGTAAGCCGTATAGGTGCCCAGAAAGAGGGCGATGAAGGAGACGGCCTGGGAAATGAAGCCCTTCGATATGCCGCCGATAATCATCGGAATCAAGACGACCAGGATGACGATATCGATAAGGTTCATTGTTACTTGAGTAAAAATTCGTATCTTTGCAAAATCTCTGAAGCGTCCCTTGAGGAGCCGTTTTCGGGGACAAAATTAGGAAAAATTATGGGATTTAACGAATATAAGGGACTGAATCTTGTGACTGTCGGTGACGGCATTCTCGAGAGCTGGAAGAAGGAAGGCGCATTCGAGCGTTCCGTAGAGCTCCGAGAGGGCGCTCCGGAGTTCATTTTCTTCGAGGGTCCGCCGTCCGCGAACGGCATGCCGGGCATCCACCACGTCATGGCCCGTTCGATCAAGGACGCTATCTGCCGCTACAAGACGCAGACCGGTTTCCAGGTACGCCGCCGCGCCGGCTGGGATACCCACGGCCTCCCCGTGGAGCTCGGTGTCGAGAAGAAACTCGGCATCACCAAGGCCGACATCGGCACGAAGATCTCCGTCGCGGACTACAACGCCGCTTGCCGCAAGGAAGTCATGAAATACACCAGGGAGTGGGTGAACATGACCGAACGCGTCGGCTACTGGGTGGACATGAACGACCCTTATATCACCTACGACAACCGCTACATCGAGACGCTCTGGTATCTTCTCCGGAAGATCTACGACAAGGGCCTCCTCTATAAGGGTTACACGATCCAGCCGTATTCGCCGACCGACGGCACCGGCCTCAGCTCCCACGAGCTGAACCAGCCCGGCTGCTACAAGGACGTCTCCGACACGACGGCTACCGTCCAGTTCGAGATCATCAAGGACGGCCTTTCCCAGCCCCTCTACGGCACGGAGTCCTGCCCGGCCTACTTCCTGGCCTGGACGACGACCCCCTGGACCCTCCCGTCCAACACAGCCCTCTGCGTCGGCCCGGACATCGAGTACATCCGCGTCCTGTCGTTCAATCCCTACAGCGGCCAGATGGCCGTCTATGTCCTCGCCAAGGCCCTCCTCGGCGCCTGGTTCAACCCCAAGGGCGAGGAACTGCCGTTTGACGGCTATCAGGTCGGCGACAAGATCATCCCGTACCGCGTCCTGAACGGCAGCTTCAAGGGGAGCGACCTCGTCGGCATCCGCTACCACCAGCTCATCCCGTGGTTCAAGCCGCAGGGCGACGCCTTCCGGGTCATCTCCGGTGACTACGTGACCACCGAAGACGGTACCGGCATCGTCCACATCGCCCCGACTTTCGGCGCGGATGACAAACGCGTCGCTGAGGCCGCCGGCATCGTGGGCATCATGCCCGTGGACCGAGACGGCAACCCGCAGGCCCAGGTGGACCGCCAGGGCCGCTTCTGTCGCATCGAGGATCTCGACCCGGCCTATGTCGCCGCGAACGTGGATCCTTCCTACAAGGAATACTCCGGCCGCTATGTCAAGGCCGGCTACAAGCAATACTTCGAGCACGTCGACGAAGAGGGCACCCTCGACATCGACCTCTGCGTCATGATGAAGGCCGACGGCCGCGCCTTCCGCATCCAGAAACACGTCCACAGCTATCCCCACAGCTGGCGGACGGACCTCCCGGTGCTCTATTATCCGCTGGATTCCTGGTTCATCAAGGCCAGCGCCGTCAAGGACGAAATGGTCGCCCTGAACAAGCAGATCCGCTGGAAACCGGAATCGACCGGCACTGGCCGTTTCGGCGTCTGGCTGGAAAATATCCAGGACTGGAACCTCTCCCGCAGCCGCTTCTGGGGCACGCCGCTCCCGATCTGGCGCACGGAGGACGGTAAGGAAGAGAAGTGCATCGGTTCCGTCGCCGAGCTCTACGCCGAGCTCGACAAGGCGGTTGCCGCGGGCGTCATGAAGTCCAATCCGCTGAAGGACAAGGGCTTCGATCCCGCTGACATGTCCCTCGAGAATTACGATAAGATCGATCTCCACCGCCCCTATGTCGACGACATGTTCCTCGTGTCCGACAGCGGAAAGAAGATGGTCCGCGAGAACGACCTCATCGACGTTTGGTTCGACTCCGGCGCCATGCCCTACGCCCAGGAAGGCCTCCGCGGCCTCTCCGGCAAGGGTTTCGGTGCGACGGCCGACTTCATCGCCGAAGGCGTCGATCAGACCCGCGGCTGGTTCTATACCCTCCACGCCATCCATACGATGGTCAGCGGCACGCCCGCTTTCAAGAGGGTCATCTCCAACGGTCTCGTCCTGGACAAGAACGGCAACAAGATGTCCAAGCGCCTCGGCAATGCCGTGGATCCGTTCCAGGCCCTCGATACCTATGGCGCCGACGCCCTCCGCTGGTACATGCTGACCAACGCCGAGCCGTGGGACAACCTCAAGTTCGACGAAGCGGGTGTCATGGAAGTCCGCAACAAGTTCTTCGGCACCCTCTACAATACCTACTCCTTCTTCGCGCGCTACGCCAACATCGACGGCTGGACCCCTTCCGCCGCAGCGGTGAAGGATCGTCCCGAATTCGACCGCTGGATGCGTTCCTGCCTCCATGTTCTCGTCCGCGACGTCCGCGCCGCCTATGAGGATTACGACGTCAAGACCGCCGGCCGCCTGATCCAGGACTTTGTCTGCGACCAGCTCTCGAACTGGTACGTCCGTCTGAACCGTTCCCGTTTCTGGGCCGGTGAGATGACCGCCGACAAGCGTTCTGCCTATGAGACCCTCTACGAGGTGCTCCGGACCGTCGCCATCCTCGGTGCCCCGATCGCCCCGTTCTATATGGACCGCCTCTATCGGGACCTGACCGGCCGGGAGGAGTCCGTGCACTACGTCCTCATGCCCGATGCGGACCTATCCGCCATCGACGCCGCCCTGGACACCCGCATGGATCTCGCCCAGCGCGCGACCTCCATGGTCCTCGGTCTTCGTAAGAAGAGCGCGATTGCGGTCAAGCAACCGCTTGCCAAGATGCTGGTTCCGGTGATCTCCGAGGCCGTCCGCGGGCAGCTCGAGGCTGTCAAGGACATCGTCCTCGGCGAGGTCAACGTCAAGGAGATGGAGTTCATCGCCGATACGAGCGGTCTCGTGACGCTGAAGATCAAGCCCAACTTCAAGACGCTGGGCAAGGTCTACGGCGCCCGAATGAAGGAGATCGCCGCCGCGTTCGGTACGCTGGAGCAGCCGGTCATTTCCGCGATCCAGCGCGCTGAAACGGCCGCCGAGGCCTATACGCTCGCCCTACCGGGCGGCGACGTCGTCCTGAATCCGGGCGACTACCAGATCACTTCCGAGGACATGCAGGGCTGGCTCGTCGCCACCGAAGGCAACCTGACCATCGCCCTCGATATCGCCATCACCCCCGAACTCCGCAAGGAAGGCCTTTCCCGCGAGCTGGTCAACAGGATCCAGAACCTCCGCAAGGCCAGCGGCTTCGAGGTGACGGACCGCATCCATGCCGCCGTTTATGCCTCCGGTGAGGCATTGGAAGATCTCCAGGGCGCCGTCGCCGCATTCGGCGAGAACGTCCAGGCCCAGACCCTGGCTCTGTCCCTGACCGTCCGTCCGCTCGGCGAGGCCCCCGAGGCCGCCGCGCCGGTGGACTGGGAGAAGGACGAGGTCCGTATCCATGTAATGAAAACAAAGTAAACAATATCCAAAGCATCGTGAGTTATGGAAAACAGTGATTTTACCCCCACACGCTATTCTGATGAGGAGCTGGAAGAGTTCCGCGCCATCATCATGGAGAAACTCGAGGCCGCCCGTGCCGAGTACAACACCCTCCGCAAGGTGGTGATGTCCAGCGGCAGCAACGACATCGAGGACACCGCCCCGACCTTCAAGACAGTCGAGGACGACGGTGCCTACCAGCGTTCCAAGGAAGAGGCCAGCCAGCTCGCCCAGCACCAGTACAAGTTCATCAAGAACCTGGAGGCCGCCCTCGTCCGCATCGAGAACAAGACCTACGGCGTGTGCCGCGTCACCGGGAAGCTGATCCCGAAGGAACGCCTCCGCCTCGTGCCGCATGCGACCCTGACCGTCGAGGCCAAGGAAATGCTGGCCAAGCAGGGTAAGAACTAAAAACCCTGCCATGTCCGCCTGCCGCCTCGGAAAAGGAAAGCAGCTGCTGATCCTTGGGATCGCCCTTGTGGTCATCGACCAGGTCATCAAGATCCTGGTCAAGACCAATATGACTATGGGGTCCGACGGTGAGATCCGCGTGTTCGAATGGTTCCGCATCCTCTTCATCGAGAACAAGGGGATGGCCTTCGGCATGGCTTTCGGCGGCGTGTTGGGCAAAATCCTCCTAACTCTGTTCCGCGTCGGCCTGTCCGGCCTGTTGATCTGGTGGATCGCCAAGCTGCTCAAGCGGGAGCGTCCGGTGCCGCCGGGTGTGCTGGTCGGCCTGACGCTGATAGCCGCCGGAGCCGTCGGCAACCTCATCGACTGCCTGTTCTACGGGATGATCTTCTCGGAATCGACAGCGTCGACCGTAGCTGCCTTTGGAGGCAGTTATGCTCCTTTCATGCAGGGCAGGGTGGTGGACATGTTCTATTTCCCACTGTGGGAATGGCCCGACTGGCTGCCGCTGCTGGGGGGACACAAGTTCTTCGAACCTGTGTTCAACTTCGCCGACAGCTGCGTAACGGTGGGAGCCCTTTATCTGATTTTCTTCCAGTGGCGCTTCTTCGCCAAGGAAGAGGAAGGGAAGAAAGCCGCATCTTCGGATCAATAAAGTTTTCCGGTCTTATAAGAATAATAGCAACAAAACTATATGGCTAAAAGAGAAATCAAGTTCTCCCTGGTGTACAGGGACATGTGGCAGAGCTCCGGTAAGTATCAGCCCCGCGTGGACCAGCTGGTGCGGGTGGCTCCCGCCATCGTCGATATGGGATGCTTCGACCGCGTCGAGACCAACGGCGGCGCCTTCGAGCAGGTAAACCTTCTCTACGGTGAAAATCCCAATGTCTCCGTACGCAAGTGGACGGCTCCGTTCCACAAGGCGGGCATCCAGACCCACATGCTGGAGCGCGGTCTCAACGCCATCCGTATGTATCCCGTCCCCGAGGACGTGCGCGAACTGATGTTCAAGGTCAAGAAGAAACAGGGCACCGACATCGCCCGTTCTTTCTGCGGCCTCAACGATCACCGCAACCTCAAGACCTCCATCGAACTGGCGAAAAAGGGCGGCATGATTTCCCAGGCGGCCCTGTCCATCACCCATTCCCCCGTCCACACGGTGGAGTATTATCTCAACCTGGTGGACAAGCTGGTCGAATATGGCACTGACGAAATCTGCCTCAAGGATATGGCCGGCATCGGCCGTCCGACGGAGCTCGGCCAGATCGTGGCCGGCATCAAGAAGGCGCACCCGGAAATTAAGGTCCAGTACCACGGCCACACCGGCCCCGGCTTCTCCCCGGCTTCCATGCTGGAGGTCGCCCGCGCCGGCGCCGATTACCTCGATGTCGCCGTAGAGCCCCTCGCCTGGGGCAAGGTCCATCCCGACGTGATCACCATCCAGAAGATGATGAAGGCCGACGGATTCCAGGTCAAGGACATCAACATGGACGCCTACATGGAGGTCCGCCGCCTGACCCAGGAATTCATCGACGACTTCCTCGGCTACTGGATCAACCCGACCAACTCCCTGATGACTTCCCTGCTGGTCGGCTGCGGCCTGCCCGGCGGTATGATGGGTTCCATGATGGCCGACCTCAAGGGCTTCCAGAGCGCCATCAACGCCG
>CAMKRY010000051.1 GCA_946415345.1 uncultured Bacteroidales bacterium
AAATCCGAGCAGGCCGAATTCACCGGCATCGACGACGGAGAAGAGGAAACCATCATCGACCTGACCGTCCAGAAAGGCATGATGAACGGTGTTTTCGGCAACGCCATGCTCGGCGGTGGTCACGATCTCCCGAGCACGGACGCCGGCAACGACGACTGGCGCTACCAGGGCGCCTTCATGGGCGGCCGCTTCACCGACAAGAGCCAGGTCAGCGTCATCCTCAACGGCAACAACACCAACAACCGCGGCTTCAACGATCTCGCCGGCAACATGATGAGTGCCATGGGCGGCGGCGGAATGGGTCGAGGCGGCGGCATGGGTGGCGGCTGGGGCCGCACCAACGGCATCCTCACGAGCTGGATGGGCGGCGTCAACGGCAACTGGGACCTCATGGGCGACAAGATGGACCTCGGCGGCAACTATTTATATAATGGTACCAAGACCGATGTCGTGGAGGATTCCTACAAGGAGACCTACCTCGAGGACGGTTCCACGCTGATCTCCGACAACGACGGTCTCTCTACCCGCCGCACGGACGGACACCGCTTCGGCATGCGCCTCGAGCACAAGTTCAGCGAGAATACCTCCATCCTCTTCCAGCCCCAGTTCAATATCGGCTCCGGCAACTACAACGAGTCTTCCGTTTTCAATACCCGGACCCTGGCCAATGGTGCTACGACCGCCAATCCGACCAACGAGGGTTTCTCCAGCAACAGCGGTGAGTCCCGCTCGATGCAGACCAACGGTTTCTTCCTCTTCCGCCAGCGCCTCGGCATGCCGGGCCGTACCATCAGTGCGAACCTGAGCTGGAACTATTCTCGCAACGAGCTTGATTCCTGGAACCAGTCCATCACCGAGTCCAACTATGACGAAACGGCCAAGGACTTCATCGACCGGACCATCGTCAACCAGCGCATCGACCAGACGGCCATTTCCCGCAGCCTCGGCAGCCGGATTGTCTACACCGAGCCGCTCGGCTGGAACCTTTACCTCGAGGCCAGCTACCAGTACCGCTGGAATGAGAACAATACCGACAAGTTCGCCTTCAACAGCGGCGACATGACGCAGTACGACATCGACAAGGCCTACATGAAATACGTCACCGCCGGCGAGACCCCGGATCCGGACTATACCAACCAGATCCTCAACCGCTACATCAACCAGAGCGCCGGCCTCGCCCTCATGTATCAGGAAGGCAAGACGCGCGCCCAGCTCGGTCTCTCCGCCAATCCGACGAAGACCCATAACGAGACCAACGGCGTCAGCTACGACGACAACCGCGTCAACTGGGCCCCGCGCGCAATGATGTTCTACGACTTCAACGACAACAGCAACCTGCGCCTCTTCTATTTCGGCCGCAGCGCCCAGCCGTCCACCAGCCAGTTGATGCCGGTGCTCGACAACTCCAACCCGCTGTCCATGGCCCTCGGTAACCCTTACCTGACCCCGTATTTCAGCCACGACCTCCGCAGCGACTTCGAGCTCTCCAACAAGCAGACCTTCTTTACGATGCGTCTCCATCTAGAAGGCAGCTACACCGACGATCCGATCGTCAGTGCCCTCTGGTACGACAACGGCGTCCAGTACTCGATGCCTCTCAACGGCGAGGATTCCTACAGTGGCAACGTCCGCCTCATGATCAACGCCCCGATCGCGAAGTCCAACTTCTCCATCTCCAATGTCAGCCGTGTCAGCTACTCCAACAGCGGAAGCTACATCGGAACGGCGGCGGCGACGGGTGTCGCGGAAAATTACTTCAACGCGGACAAGTCCTATTTTGACTACACGAGCTTCCACGAAAACGAGGATCTCGACGCCCTCTTCGTCCGCAACACCACCCAGAACCTGACCCTCATGGAGCGTCTCCGCGCAACCTACCGCAGCGATAACCTTGAGGTTGTCTTCGGTGGTCGCGTCCGCTACAGCAAGCCCTGGTATAGCCTCGAGACGGCCAACGCCAACGCCACCTGGGCCAACCAGATCAGCGGTTCCTTCAACTGGACCGTCGGCAATACCGGTTTCGAAATCAAGACCGATGCGGACTACAACTGGTACCGCGGCTACACGACCGAGCAGCCTTCCGAGTTCGTCTGGAACGCTCAGATTTCCAAGACCGTCCTGAAGAAGGCCGGTACGATTTCCCTGCGTGCCTACGATATCCTCGACCGGGCCAAGAACCTGACGGTTACCGACGCCTCCAACTACCACAGCGAGGTGCGTAACAACACCCTCGGCCGCTACATCATGCTGTCCTTCACGCTGCGCTTCGGCAACTTCGGCAAGGCCCGCGAGCAGATGAACGCCCGTATGGGCGGTGGCCCCGGCGGACGCCGTCCGTTCTAGACAAAAAAGTCCGGCCAGCGGCCGGACTTTTTTGTTAATCGTTACTGCTTTTCAAAGTAGGGGATCCGGTCCACGGGGACGCTGACAGCGTGGGTCCCGCCTTCGTAGAGCGTGCCGTCATCGGCCTTCCACGAACCGGCAGGGAGGATGACGCTGCGCTGCGTGCCCTCTTCGAGCATCGGCGCGATCAGGAAGCGGTCGCCGAGCATGAACTCGTCCCGGACCGATGCGAGTCCCTGGTGCGGGAAATGGTATTCCAGCGGAGCGACGATGGGCTCTCCGTCGGCCGCGGCTTTGGCATAGAGGCTCTCAAGATAGGGGAGGAAGCTGTCGCGGATGCTGACGGCCCTGAGGACCGCCGCATAATTCTCTTCCGAAAGGACGCTCCAGGGCGCCAGCGAGAACTGCATCATCGGCATGAGGGCGTGGACCTGTGCCGAACGAACGATCAGCAGCTCGTCCGTATCCCCGCTGAGGAAGGTCTCAAAACTGCCGCCGCCGACCATGTCCGGGCAGCAGAAGCTGAATCCCATCAGGCTCTCGGCCATCATCTCCGGGATCAGTTTTGCGAGGTCGTCCCAGGAATGGGCCTTGTCGTGGAGGCGCTGCACAACGGCCTTTCCGGCGTTGCGCCAGCCGGCGCGCAGCTCGTTGTATGGATAGTTCTCCGCCAGCTGGACGAAGCGGGAGCACTGTTCCCAGCCGGGAATCTCTCCGCCCGCAGCGACGGCATCCGCCGGGTAGTACTCGTAATCGGCCGCATCGAACTTGAATCCGTCGACACCGTAGTCGTCCATCAGCCGCCGGAGCTCGCTGCGGAACCACTCCACGGTCTTTTCGTTGGTGAGATCCAGCACGGCGGAAGTGCCGTTCCACCAGCGCACCGGGTAGGGATTGCCGTCCTCAGACCGCAGGAAACCGTTGAAATCCTCGATTTCCCGGCAGATCTGGTACTGGTCCATGCTCACGAAGGGGCAGATCCAGAGCATCACCTTGAAGCCCATGCGATGGAGCTCGTCGCACATGGCCTTTGGGTCGCTGAAGCGGCCGGGGTGGAAATACCACTTGCCGTAGTCCTCCTGCCAGGTGTCGTCGATCATGATGATGCCCGGGGGCAGTCCGTGGTCCAGAATGCCGCGGGCGTAGTCCAGGACGCCTTCCTGGTTCTGGTTGTACATCAGCTGGATCCAGGTGTTGTACTGCGGCGCCCGGTAGAATTCCGCCGGGGGGAGCTGCCCGTTTGCGGGGAAATGGGTCTTTGCCGCGGCGCGGTAAGCCTCGGCGAGGGTCTCGCCGGCATCCGTGACCTCGACATCGCCGTCAATGACAAGGGCGTCGTCGGTTACGCGGAACGAGAAAGGCGCTTCGCTCCAGATATAGCGGCCGTCGGAAAGCAGGAGCAGGGGAGCGACCTGGTTCGATCGGTTGTCGCTGAGGTCGGCCTCAAATCCGCTTGCATAAGGCATGAGGGAGCCGGCCTTGATCTGGCCGCCCCAGACACTGGCTCCGTCAAGGGCAATGGATAACCGGCTTTCGGGCTCTCCGTTGCAGGCGCAGAAGAAGAGACCGGCAAGGGAGAGGAGGATGGACGCAAATATTTTCATGGTGTGGTGTTGTTATTTGTCTACGTAGTTCCGCCATTTCTCGATGAGGGCGCGCATGTCCTCCGGCAGGGGAGCGGCGAAGCGGACCGTCTCGCCGGTGCGGGGGTGCTCGAAGCCGAGTGTGGCGGCATGGAGGGCCTGGCGGGGGCAGAGGGCGAAGCAGTTCTGGATGAACTGTTTATACTTGGCGTAGATGGTGCCCTGGCGGATTTCGGAGCCGCCGTAGCGCTCGTCGTTGAAAAGGGGATGGCCGGTCATGGCCATATGGACGCGGATCTGGTGCGTACGGCCGGTCTCCAGCTGGCATTCAACTACGGTGATGTAGCCGTAGCGCTCGAGGACGCGGTAGTGGGTGACGGCCCATTTGCCCTTTTCCGGGTCGTCGTAGTTGCGGAAGCGGAGGCGGTCGTTGGGGTCGCGGCCGATGTAGCCCTCGAGGGTGCCGCTGTCCTCCTGGATGTTGCCCCATACGACGGCGATGTACTTGCGCTCGATCGAGTGGACGAAGAACTGCCGGGCGAGCTTGAGCTGGGCTTCGTCGTTCTTGGCGACAACCAGCAGTCCGCTCGTGTCCTTGTCGATGCGGTGGACCAGCACGCCCATGCGCTCGTCGGCGCCGGGCTCGTCGGCGGCCTGGGACCGGCCGAGATGGAAGGCCAGGGCGTTGACGAGGGTGCCGTTGTAGTTGCCGTGGCCGGGGTGGACCACCATGCCGGCGGCTTTGTTGACCACCAGCAGGTCTTCATCTTCATAGACGATGTCGAGGGGGATGTCCTCGGGGAGAATCTCCACGCCGCGGCGCTCGTAGGGCATTACGAAGCGGATGATGTCGCAGGGACGGATAATCGTGTTGGCCTTGGCGAGCTTGTCGTTGACGAAGACATAGCCCATCTTGATGGCGAGCTGGACGCGGTGGCGGGAGGTGTCTTCGGTATGGGTCGCAATGTATTTGTCGACTCGGATGGGAGCCTGTCCCTTGTCGGCTACGAGACGGAAATGCTCGAAAAGGGGCGACTCTTCGCCGTCGGGACCGTTTTGTTCGGCCTCGGGTACGTCAAAGAGAAGGTCTTCGGGGAGGGATGACATGTTATTCCTCTTCTGTCTCCGCCGGACGGAGGTAGAGAGTCACTTCCTGGCCGCGAAGAATCGGCAGCGAGGAAGCTGACGGACTCTGGCGGTAGACGACGGCGCGGAGGGAATCCTCATAGGTTCGGACCTCCTTGTCGAAACGGGCGCGGACGTTGAGGGAGTAGTCCAGGATGGTGTTCGTCGCCTCGCGGACGGTCTTGCCGGCTACGTTCGGAACATGTGTGTTTGTCTCATCGGATTTCAGGCCGAGGACGAGGTCGATCGTCGCGCCGCTCTCCACCTGCTGGCCGGGCTGGACCTTGCGGCCGCGGTAGCGCTGCTCGAGGACAAGGTTCGTGCCCTCGGAGGAATTCTTATAGATGAGTTTCCCGACTTGCAGACCCTTGGAATTGAGGTTGGTCATGGCCTGGCGAAGGGAAAGGTCGACGAGGTTCGGCATCTTGACCTTGCGGGGAACAAAGGAATTGATGACCACGGAGATGTGGCGGCCTTTCTTGACGAAACTGCCGGCCGGCGGGACCTGCGAGAAGACGGAGCCGGGAGCGAGGCGCTTGTTGTAGACGGAATCGGTGATGACGATTTCCATGCCGGCGTCGCGGGCGGCCTTTTCGGCGGCAGGGATGCTCAGGCTGAAGAAATCGGGCACGCGGACCTTTTCGCCGTGGCGGGTATAGGTCGTGAGGAAGATGTTCACCGAAAGAATCAGGACGAGCACGATAGCTATGGCGATCAGCAGGTTCTTGACGATCCAGTTGTTGAAAAAGCCCTTGATTTTCTGTACGAAAGGGCTGGGGGTTTTCTTGGTCTTCTTGCCGGTGCTCATAATACTTTCTTGATAATGCCCCAGGCCAGGATGCCGATACCGGTGATGGCGAGCAGGAGGCCGAAGATGCGGTTCATCAGGACGAAGGTCTGCAGTTTGATCCGCTTGCTCCAGATGCTGAACAGGGACGTGAAGCCCAGCCACCAGAGGGCGCAGCCGCCGCTGACGGCGATGAGGAGGGGAATGATGTAAGGATTCCCGGGCTCGACATCAACGCCGAAGGCCGTGAAGAGCGAGAACATGATAAGGATCGCGCCCGGATTGGTGACACAGATGGCGATGGACTGGAAGAACCCGGCGAAGGAGAACTCCTTCCGCCCTGCGTTCACATCCTCTTCCGTCTCGGACTTGACCATGCGGAATGGATTCTTGAGGGCCATGCTGATGCCCAGGGCCGTGACGACCACGCCGCCGACGATGAGGAAGAGGATCTGGTTCCTTTCGAGGAAGTCCTGGGTGATGGCAAGGAAGAAGATGGCGATGATGGCATACACCGTGTCGGTCAAAGCCGCGCCTAAACCGGTGACAAAACCGTTTTTAAAGCCATGACAAAGGGATTTCTGCAGAACCAGGATGCCTACCGGTCCTAGCGGAGCCGAGGCGCAGATGCCGATCAGCAGGCCTTTCAATATGGTTATTCCCATGGTCATAGCGGTTCGTGGTTCTTTCCAAGCAACAAATATAAATAAATTTTCCGGTTTTTACTATCTTTGTAGACATGAACCGAGCGATTTACCCGCGGACCTTCATCACTTTGTCCGCCCTGACCGTGTTGCTGCTGTCCCTGCCGTTCCTCGTGCCGGGCTGCGGCGTGATGGTGCTCTCCGGCCTTGTGCCGCTGCTGGCGATGGAAAGGATTGCCTCCCGGGAGGGAATCCGCCGTTTCTGGCTGTGGCATTACGGGACCTTCCTGCTGTGGAACGTGGTGACGACCTGGTGGGTCTGCAATGCAACGATCGGCGGCGGTATTTTCGCCGCGACGGCCAACGCCCTGCAGATGTCGCTCGTCTTCGGTCTTTTCCGCGCCATGAAGAAGAAACTCGGGGATCGGGCGATCTCCTATATCTTCCTGGCGGCGCTCTGGATTGCCTGGGAGCGGTTCTATCTCGTTTCGGCGGAGATTTCCTGGCCCTGGCTGGTGCTGGGCAATGCATTTGCGGGAGATATCGGCCTGATTCAATGGTATGAATACACGGGCGTTCTCGGCGGTTCGCTCTGGATCTGGGGCGTGAATCTGTCCCTTTTCGGGATCATGGTTTCCGTCGCGGAAGGTCGTTGGCGCCAGATGCCGCCGAAGGCCCGCTATGCCGCGCTGGGCGGGGGACTGCTCCTGCTTTTCGGCCCCATGATCGTTTCCGCCGTGCGCTGGAATACCTATGAAGAAACGAAGGATCCGCTGCCGGTACTGGTCGTCCAGCCCAACATCGACCCTTACGAGAAGTTCAAGGCAACGCTGCAGGACGGCTATGACGTCGCCCTCTGCGAGGCGGTGGAGGAGGCGCTTTCCATGGACCAGCCGTGGAATGACGGTTTTGTCATGTCGAGCGAAGTCGAGACATCTGCCCTGCTCGTCGTGGCGCCGGAGACCTTCACCTGGGGCATGGATCTCGGGAGGGTGGCGGAGCATCCGACGCAGGGAATGCTGGTCGAGCTGGCTGCGCGTCATCCTGAGCTTGCGATGAATGTCCTCTACGGAGCCAGCACCTACGACCGCCATGTTGAAAAGCCTTCCCGCCTGGCTGAACGCCGCGGCGGGGCCTGGGTGGAGCAGCACAATACCGCCCTCATGACCGATGCCTCCGGACGCATTGAATACTATAATAAGAGCAAGCTCGTGGTGGGTGTGGAAGCAACACCTTATCCGGCCATCTTCGTCCCCGTCGACGACTGGCTCGGCGGCGTCATGGGCCGAAACGTCGGCCAGGATCGTCGCACGCCGCTTTTCGTCGAGACCCGCGAAGGCCGCCGCATCCCCGTCGGCTGCGCCATCTGCTATGAATCCGTCTATGGCGAATTCTGCACGGAATATGTCCGTGACGCAGGGGCGGAGCTTCTCGCCGTCATCACCAACGACGGCTGGTGGGGCGATTCGCCGGGGTACCGGCAGCACCTTCGCTACAGTTCGCTCCGTGCCATCGAGACCCGCCGCGACATCGCCCGCTGCGGCAATACGGGCA
>CAMKRY010000052.1 GCA_946415345.1 uncultured Bacteroidales bacterium
AGGAAGGTTCGAACTGATCGGGAATGACGGTTACAGGATCTTCCGGCCGCCGGCGAGCATGACGGCGGTCTCATAACCGATGCCGCTGCTCGCGCCAGTCAACAGGATCACTTTCTGTTTCGCGGTTTTCCTCATAGCGCAAATGTACCAAAAATTTTGCAGGGTTCCGGATTTTTTTGTAAATTGTACGGCAGAATGCGACAACCATGGCAGCGGACCCCACCATTCTCCACCGGAAACTCAAGGATTTCTTTGGCTATGACGCCTTCAAAGGCGATCAGGAGGCCATTATTACGCATTTGGTCGAGGGGAACAACGCCTTCGTCCTGATGCCTACCGGCGGCGGCAAGTCGCTCTGCTACCAGCTGCCGGCGCTCGTGATGGACGGGACGGCCATCGTCATTTCCCCGCTGATTGCCCTGATGAAAAACCAGGTCGACGCGATCCGCGGTTTCGTCAGCGGCGAGGAAGGCATCGCCCATTTCCTCAACTCCTCCCTGAGCCGCCAGCAGATCGACGGCGTGCGGGCGGATCTCCTCTCCGGCGCGACCAAGCTCCTCTATGTCGCCCCCGAATCGCTGACCAAGGAAGAAAACGTCGCGCTGCTCAAGGAAATCAAGATCTCCTTCTATGCCGTCGACGAGGCCCACTGCATCTCCGAATGGGGCCACGATTTCCGCCCCGAGTACCGCCGCATCCGCAGCCTCATCAACGAGATCGGGAACGCCCCCGTCATCGCCCTGACCGCGACGGCCACCGCCAAGGTCCAGAGCGACATCCTCAAGAACCTCGGCATCCAGGACGCCACCGTCTTCCGCTCGTCATTCAACCGTCCGAACCTTTATTATGAGGTCCGCGACAAGGAAGAGCCCGAAAAGGACATCATCCGCTTCATCCGGCAGAACCCCGGCAAGAGCGGCATCATCTACTGCCTCAGCAGGAAGAAAGTGGAAGAGCTCGCGCAGCTGCTGGCCATCAACGGCATCGCCGCCCTCCCCTACCACGCCGGCCTCGACGCCAAGACCCGCGCCGACAACCAGGACAAGTTCCTGATGGAGGAGATCCAGGTCATCGTCGCCACGATAGCCTTCGGCATGGGCATCGACAAGCCCGACGTGCGTTTTGTCATCCACTACGACATCCCCAAATCGATCGAAGGATACTACCAGGAGACCGGCCGGGCGGGACGCGACGGCCGCGAGGGCCAGTGTATCACCTATTACTCCTACAAAGACATCCGCAAGCTCGAGAAGTTCATGCAGGGAAAGCCCGTCTCCGAGCAGGAAATCGGGCGCCAGCTCCTCGGCGAGACCATGGCCTATGCCGAAACGAGCCAATGCCGCAGAAAGCTGCTGCTCAATTATTTCGGCGAGGACTACACCGAGCCCAACTGCGGCGCCTGCGACAACTGTCTGCACCCGAAGCCCCGCTTCGACGGCCAGAAGGAGATGCAGCTCGTCATCGAGCTCATCGGGACGCTGCGGGAGCACTTCAAGGCCGAGCACCTCGCGGGCATCCTCGCCGGCGAGAGCAACTCCCTCATCAAGTCCTACAAGCACGACCAGCATCCCCTTTTCGGCGCCGGCAAGGACCACAGCGTCAAATTCTGGATCACCGTGATCCACCAGGGCATCATCCTCCACCTGCTCGACAAGGAGATCGAAACCTACGGCCTGCTCTCCGTCTCGCCCGCGGGCATGGACTTTTTCGTCGACCCCCATCCGCTGATGCTCGTGGAGGACCGCAAGTTCTCCGACGGCGCGGATGACGACGAGGACGACGAGGAAGGCGGCGCCGCGGCGGCCAAGGGCGGCGGTGGCGGAGACCAGGTGCTCCTCGCCATGCTCAAGGACCTCCGCAAGGACATGGCCCGCAAACGCGGCCTGCAGCCCTGGATTCTCTTCGGGGACCCGTCCCTGGAGGATATGTCCATCCTCTACCCCATCACCCTCGCAGAGCTCAAGAACTGCCAGGGCGTGGGCGAAGGCAAGGCCCGAAAATTCGGCCAGGAGTTCGTGGACCTCATCGCCAAGTATGTCGAGGAGAACGAGATCGAGCGCCCGGACGATTTCGTCGTCAAGACGATGGCCAGCAAGTCCGCCAACAAGATCTTCATCATCCAGAGCATCGACCGCCAGCTCCCGTTCGAGGACATCTGCGCGGCGCGGGGCATGGAAATGAACGACCTCTACACCGAGATAGAGACCATCGTCGCCTCGGGCATGGTCCTCAACATCGACTACTACATCCGCCAGACGCTGGACGACGACGTCGTAGAGGAGATCTACGACTGGTTCAAGACAGAGGCGACCTCCGACTCCCTCGAAGAGGCCCTGGCGGCCCTCGGCGGAGACTATGAGGAGGACGAAATACGCCTCGTCCGCATCAAATTCCTCTCGGAAGTGGCGAACTAGTTGAGAATTTGTATTAAATTTGCATCTTAATTAAACTGACAGTATATGATTACCTTCGGCTACAAGAAACAATTCGCCAGCATCGCCCGCGCGTTCATCGCCATCGGCCTCGGTGTGGTCATGTTCCTTTTCAAGATCGACGCCATCGAAACGATCGTCCGCATCATCGGTGTCGGCATCCTCTTCGCCGGCGTGATTTCCGTCGCCCCGATGTTCAGCAAGAAGGATCCCGAAGTCAAGCAGAACAAGCTCGGCACCGTCATCGGATGGACGGTTTGCGGTATCGCCACCGTCATCGGTCTCGTGGTCCTGCTGAAGCCGCTGTGGTTCGCCAAACTCTTCGTCTTCCTGCTGGCCGCCGCCGTCATCGTCTTCTGCGTCATCCAGCTGATGGCCCTTGTCAGCGCCATGCGCCTGGTCGAGAAGACAAACCTTCCGATGATCCTCAGCGCCTGCGCCCTGCTCGGCGCCATCGTGGTGATGTTCTTCCAGCCCGGTCAGGTAATCTGCTACACCATCGGCATCCTCCTGGTGATCTACGGCGCCTCCGAGCTGATTGCCATGGGCAAGATCCACAAGGCGGAAGAGGTTTATATCATGCGCTACGGACCCGCCAAGGAGGCCGAGGAGGCCCCGAAGGGCAAACAGTCCGGTCTGCTGATTACCGGCGTCAAGGATGCCGATTACGAGGAAGTGAAGAGAAGATGATCCCGCAGGAGACCGTAAGCCTCATACTGGATACCGCCCGCGTCGAAGATGTCGTGGGCGATTTTGTGACGCTCAAACGTCGCGGTGGCAGTCTGTGGGCTTGCTGTCCCTTCCACAACGAGAAGACTCCCTCCTTCCATGTCGAGCCCGCCCGCGGCATCTACAAATGCTTCGGCTGCGGCAAGTCGGGCACGGCGGTGGGCTTCCTGATGGAATATGAGAAGCTCTCCTATGTGGAGGCGCTTCGCTATCTCGCCAACAAGTATCATATCGAAGTAAAGGAAGAGGAGGAGACGGCCGAACAGATCGCCGCCCGCCAGCGCAACGAAAGCCTCCTGCTCGTCTCCGACTTCGCCGGGAAGTTCTTCGTGGACCAGCTCGCGACGACCGAGGGCCGCAGCATCGGCTACCAGTACTTCAAGTCGCGCGGCCTCGAAGATGAGACGATCGCCAAGTACAAACTTGGGTGGGCGCCCCGGAGCCGTCAGGCCTTCACCGACGCCGCCAAGGCCGCCGGCTACAAGGACGAATACCTGCTGGAGACCGGCCTCTGCGCCGAGTACGACAGCGACCACAGCCTCCACGACCGCTTCTACGACCGCGTCATTTTCCCGATCCACTCCGTCAGCGGCCGCATCATCGCATTCGGCGGGCGCACGCTCCTGACCGACAAGACGGTCGCCAAATACGTCAACTCCAAGGAATCGGAGATCTACGTCAAGTCCCGGTCCCTCTACGGCATCTATTACGCCAAGACGGAAATGTCCCGCCGGGACAAATGCTATCTCGTCGAGGGCTATCTCGACGTCCTGTCCATGCACCAGCTCGGCATCACGAACGTGGTGGCCTCCAGCGGCACCTCGCTGACGGTCGAGCAGATCCGCCTCATCAAGAAATTCACCGAGAACGTCACCATCATGTACGACGGCGACGGCGCGGGGATCAAGGCGGCCCTCCGCGGCATCGACATGATCCTCAAGGAAGGCATGAACGTCAAGGTGGTGCTGATTCCGGACGGGGATGACCCCGATTCCTATGCCCGCAAGCATACGCTGGAAGAGGTGGAAACCTTCATCGCCGCCAACGAACGCGACTTCATCGGCTTCAAGACGGACCTCCTGCTGGAGGAAGCCGGCGGCGACCCGCTGAAAAAGGCCAACCTCATCAATGACATCGCCGACACGATCGCCGGTATCCCCGACGCCGTCAAGCGCTCGGTCTATGTCGACGAAACGGCCCGCAAGTTCTCGATCGGCGAGGATCTGCTCTTCGACCGGATCCGCCGCACGCGCGAGCGCATGATTGACGAGGCGCGCGCCGAACGCGAACGGGAACGCCGCCGCGAGGCCCATGACGCCCGCGAGCTGCCGCCGCCCCCGGGCATGGAAGACGCTCCGCTCGGCCCGGCCGCCGTGGTCCGCCCCGTGAAGCCCGTTTCGGGCCTGGAAGCCCTCGAGAACGACCCCATCCTCGCGCCGTCCGAGCGCGAGCTGCTGGCCTTCCTGCTGCGCTACGGCCGCGAAAAGCTCCAGTTCGAGAGCGATTCCGAGTTCTTCAGCCCGGACCCGCGTACGGTCGCCGAATTCATCGACGACGCCCTCGCCGGCGACGACATCGCCTTCTCGAACCTCGCCTACCGGAAGGTCTACGACGCCTATTTCCGGCATTATGACGAGGGCCTCGACGGCGACGCGATCCTCCGCGCCCTCTTCGACGACCCCGACCGGGACCTCGCCTTCGTCGCGAGCGAGATTTCCGAAGAAAGATACCAGCTGACCGTCGGCAACTTCTCCAAGTCGATGACGGTCCTCTCCTCCTGGCTGGTCAACTATGTCCCGAGAAGCATCCTCGCTTACCAGGAGAAGCGGATGCAGAAGGAGGGCGCCGCCCTGAAGGCCGCCCTCGCCACAGCCGCCACCGCCGAGGAGCAGCTGCGGATCCTCCAGAACATCCAGCACGTCAATTCGATCCGCGTGATGCTCCAGAACAAACTCGGCAGAGACAATAAAGGAATTTAGAGATATGAGTAAACGAACCCTTGTCACCTGTGCCCTTCCTTATGCGAACGGCCCCATCCATATCGGTCACCTCGCCGGTGCCTACATCCCCGGCGACATCTACGTCCGCTACCTGCGCATGCGCGGGGAGGACGTCGTCTTCATCTGCGGCTCCGATGAGCACGGCGTGCCCATCACCATCAAGGCCAAGAACGAGGGCGTGACCCCCCAGGATGTCGTGGACCGCTACCACAAGGTCATGAAGGACGCCTTCACGGAGCTCGGCATCAACTTCGACATCTATTCCCGCACCTCCTCCGAGGTTCACAGCGAGAATGCTTCGGAGTTCTTCCGCAAGCTCTACGACCAGGACGATTTCATCACCCAGGAGAGCGAGCAGCTCTACGACCCGGAGGCGAAGATGTTCCTCACCGACCGCCTCATCGAGGGCACCTGCCCCAAATGCGGCAATGAGCACGCCTATGGCGACCAGTGCGAGAAATGCGGCTCGACCCTCAGCCCCGAAGAGCTGCTGAATCCCCGCTCCAAACTGAGCGGCGCCGTGCCGGTCAAGAAGAAGACCAAGCACTGGTACCTGCCGCTGGACCGCTATGAGCCCTGGCTCCGCGAGTGGATCCTCGAGCAGCACAAGGAGTGGAAGACCAACGTCTACGGCCAGTGCAAGAGCTGGCTCGACGGCGGCCTGCAGCCCCGTGCCGTGACCCGCGACCTCGACTGGGGCGTCCCGGTGCCCGTCGACGGCGCCGAGGGCAAGGTCCTCTATGTCTGGTTCGACGCCCCGATCGGCTACATCTCCAACACCAAGGAACTGCTGCCCGAGACCTGGGAGAAGTGGTGGAAGGACCCCGAGACGCGTCTCGTCCATTTCATCGGCAAGGACAACATCGTCTTCCACTGCATCGTCTTCCCGTCGATGCTCAAGGCCTACGGCGATTATATTTTGCCGGACAACGTCCCCTCCAACGAGTTCCTCAACCTCGAGGGCGACAAGATCTCCACTTCCCGCGGCTGGGCCGTCTGGGTCGATGAATACGAGAAGGACTTCCCCGGCGACCAGGACGTGCTTCGTTACGTGCTGACCGCCAACGCCCCCGAGACCAAGGACAACGACTTCACCTGGAAGGACTTCCAGCAGCGCAACAACTCCGAGCTCGTCGCCGTGTTCGGTAACTTCGTCAACCGGGCCGTCGTGCTGACACACAAGTACTTCGGCGGCCGCGTGCCCGAGAACCGCAAGCCGCTGCCCGTCGACGCCGAGACGCTTGCGTCCATCCTCCCCTGCCGCAAGGCCCTGGAGGAGAACCTCGATACCTTCCACTTCCGCGAGGCCCTCAAGGAGGCGATGAACATCGCCCGCATCGGCAACAAGTACATCTCCGACATGGAGCCCTGGAAGGTGGCGAAGACCGACATGGACCGCACCGCCTCCATCCTCTACACCTGCCTCCAGATCTGCGCCGACCTCGCCATCGCCTTCGAGCCCTTCACGCCGTTCAGCGCCGAGAAACTCCGCTCGATCCTTCGCGTCGGCCTCGACGCCGGTACCGACCACCGCGCCGGTGAGGGCGCCCCGACGGTCAACTTCTACCGCGCCGACGAGGGCCGCGCCGTGCATACCGTTCCGGCGACCGAGGCCATCGTCCTGCATTGGAACCAGCTCGGCGCCGCGGAGCTCCTTCCCGTCGGCCATGAGCTCGGCGAGGCCGTGCTCCTCTTCCGCAAGATCGAAGATGCGGAGATCCAGCAGCAGACCGACCGCCTGGCCAAGATCAAGGCCGAGCGCGAGGCCGCCGCTGCCGCTGCTGCAGCCGCCGAGGCCGCCAAGAAGATCGAGCCGCAGAAGGCCGAAGTGACCTTCGACCAGTTCGAGGCCATGGACATCCGCACGGCCACCGTTCTCGCCGCCGAGCGCGTCCCGAAGACGGATAAGCTCCTCAAGCTCACCATCGACACGGGCATCGACCAGCGCACCATCGTCTCCGGCATCGCGGAGTACTACTCCCCCGAAGACATGCTCGGCAAGCAGATCTGCATCCTTGCGAACCTGGCCCCGCGCGTGATCCGCGGCATCGAGTCCCGCGGCATGATCCTGATGGCCCGCCAGGGCGACGGCAAGATGCGCTTCATCACGCCGCAGGAGGTCCTCGCCAACGGAGCCACTATCGGTTAGGCGTTGAATGTAACTGATTAATAGTAAGCATAATAAACGATTTGCTCCCTCCTGTTTGCGGAGGGAGCAAATTATTTAAATTACTCAGGTTGAATAACTTACATTCAACGCCCGATTAGTCGAGCGAGTGGATGGCGAGACCGGAGCGGAGCTTCGGCTCGAACCAGGTCGTCTTCGGCGGCATGATGTTGCCGGTGTCGGCGATGTTGATGAGCTGCTGCATGCTGACCGGGTAGAGGGCGAAGGCGACCTTCATCTCGCCGGAGTCGACACGGCGGCTCAGCTCGCCGAGGCCGCGGATACCGCCGACGAAGTCGATGCGCTTGTCGGTGCGAAGGTCCTTGATGCCGAGGATCTTGTCCAGCACGAGGTTGCTGAGGATTGTCACGTCGAGCACGCCGATCGGGTCGTTGTCGTTGTAGCGGCCGGGCTTGGCGGTCAGGCTGTACCAGACGCCCTCGAAGTACATCGAGAAGTTGTGGAGGGCCTTAGGATGATAGATCTCGGAGCAATGGCAGTGGCAGGGATATTCGCACTTGCACTCGCCGCCGTCCTTCGTGCAGTCGCACTTGCATTCGACGACAAAGTCCTCCTCCAGGGCCTTGAAGAAGGCCTTCGGGTTGAGGCCGTTGAGATCCTTGACGACGCGGTTGTAGTCGATGATGGCGAGCTGGCTCTCCGGGAAGCAGACGGCCATGA
>CAMKRY010000053.1 GCA_946415345.1 uncultured Bacteroidales bacterium
TGGCCGGCAATGATGGAGAGCTCTTCAGCGGCTTCCTCGACCAGTTTCTTGTCCTGGGTGGCGTCACCGACACCTTCGTTGAGGGTGATCTTGACGAGACGGGGAACCTGCATGACGGTCGTGTAAGAGAACTGCTTCATGAGAGCAGGAACAATCTCTTCCTTGTAGACCTTCTTCAGGGCCGGAACGTAGCCGGCGGGCAGGGCCTGCACTTCGGCGGGCTTGTTAGTCTTCTTTGCCATAATTACTTGATCTCCTCTCCAGATTTTTTAGAAATACGAACCTTCTTGTCACCGTCCATTTTGTAGGTGACCTTGACCGGCTTGCCGGAAGCGGGGTCGATCAGCTGCAGGTTGGAGACATGGATGCCCGCCTCCTGCTTGACGATACCGCCCTGAGGGTTCTTGCTATTGGGTTTGGTGTGCTTGGACACCATGTTGATACCTTCCACGATGACGCGGTCCTTCTCCGGATACACGGCCAGCACCTTTCCGGTCTTGCCCTTGTCGTTACCGGCATTGACGAAAACGGTATCGCCTTTCTTGATGTGTAACTTTTTCATACTCTCTACTCTTTTAAAGGACCTCCGGTGCCAGTGAAACGATCTTCATGTAGTTCTCGCGGAGCTCGCGGGCCACGGGACCGAAGATACGGGTACCGCGGAGTTCGCCGGCATTGTTCAGAAGAACGCAGGCGTTTTCGTCGAAACGGATATAGGAACCGTCCTGACGACGGATTTCTTTCTTCGTGCGAACCACGACAGCCTTGGTAACCGTACCCTTCTTGGCTTCGCTGCCAGGGATGGAGCTCTTGACTGTGACGACGATCTTGTCGCCCACGGTCGCATAACGGTGGTGGGTACCGCCCAGCACGCGGATGCAGAGGACTTCCTTAGCACCGCTGTTGTCGGCCACCTGTAAACGTGTTTCCTGCTGTATCATAATTACTTGACTTTTTCAATGATTTCGACTAATCTCCAGTTCTTGGTCTTGCTGAGGGGACGGGTCTCCATGATGCGGACGGTGTCGCCCTCGCTGCACTCATTCTTTTCATCCTGAGCGACGAACTTCGTGGTCTTCTTGACGAACTTACCGTAGATGGGATGCTTCTCCTGGCGCTCGACAGCGACGACGATGGTCTTGTCCATCTTGTTGCTGACCACTATACCGATTCTTTCCTTGCGAAGATTTCTTTCCATAGGACTTACTTTTCTTTAGTTCTGCTGTTTTTCTTTCTCAGCAAGGATGGTAAGCATACGGGCGATGTCCTGCCGAGTCTTCTTGAATGTAGAAGTATCTTCCATCGGGGAGATGGCGTGATTGATCTTCATGGTGTCGAGATTGCGCTGTTCGACCTCGATGCGGTCGCGGAGGTCAGCAATCGACATTTCGCGTACTTCGGAAATTTTCATTTTTCTTCCTCCAAATCAATTATTCTTCAACATAATCCCGACGGACGACGAACTTCGTGGCGACAGGGAGTTTCTGGGCGGCGAGACGCATGGCTTCCTTGGCGGTAGCGAGCGCAACACCTTCAGCCTCAAAGAGGATACGGCCCGGGGTCACGGGAGCGACAAAGCCCTGAGGATCACCCTTACCTTTACCCATACGGGTATCGAGCGGCTTCTTGGTGAACGGCTTGACAGGGAAGATGCGGATCCAGATCTGACCCTCACGGTTCATGCGACGCGAAATAGCCTGACGGGCTGCTTCGATCTGCTGGGCGGTAAGCCAGCAGTTTTCAAGGGTCTTCAGACCGAAGGAACCGAACGCAAGCTGGTTTCCACGACCGGAATTGCCCTTCATGCGGTTTTTCTGTTCCCTTCTGAATTTGGTTCTCTTAGGTTGTAACATTGCTGTATTCCTTTAAAAATATATTTCCAATTACCTAACTCATTGAGGCTCAGCTGGTTGGCGCATTTCACCCCATTTTTTAGGACTGCAAAGTTACAAAATTATTTCGAAAAACAAATATCTTTTCAAAAATTTTTAAACATTTTCGACCACGATTTTTGCAAGTTATCTTTTTGTTTTTGCGATAGTTACAAACATTGTTGAAAAGTTTTTGCCCGCATTTTCGACATGAGGTCCATACAGATTTCTCGACTCGCTACGCTCGCTCGAAATGACAAATTCAAAAAACGGCCTTATCTTTGCATAACCATGCCCCGACATGAAGAAACTATTGTTCATATTCACGGCCACGCTGCTGCTCCTGTTCTCGGAAGCGGCTTTTGCGCAGAAGGGTAAGTCCGACAGGAAGGAAGAGGAGAAGGGCGGCTGGCTCGCGATCAAGGTCGTGAACGGCGACACGCTCTACTTTGACTCCATCGATCCGATCTGGATCTTCCCGCGCGGCCGCCAGGCCACCAAGAGCATGCGGCAGTACTACAAGCTCGTCTATAATTTCAATAAGGTATACCCTTACGCGATCGTCGCGCGCAAGATCATCAAGGAGGCCGATGCGGAAATAGCCGGCAACAACCTGAAAGGCCGCGCCCGCGAGCGCTTCATCGACAAGAAACAGAAGGAACTCTTCAAGGTCTTCGAGAAGCCGATGCGGAAAATGACCTATTCACAGGGTAAACTCCTGGTCAAGCTGATCGACCGGGAGATCGGCAAATCCTCCTACGACATCATCAAGGACTACAAAAACGGCATCGCCGCCAAATTCTGGGACGGCGTGGCGAGCCTTTTCGACAACGACCTGAAAAAGCGCTACGACCCGAACGGAGACGACTCCGTCACGGAAAGTCTGGTGCAAAAATGGGAAAACGGGGAATTCCCGGCCCTTTATTTCTCGATTTACTACGAGGAGCCGCCCGTCGTCAAGATCCCGTCGAAGTACAGGTAGTACGATCCCTCGAACCAATCCTTCATCACGCGAAGCTGCGCTCCGCCTTCAACCGGCGCGTTCACCTCGAGGTGGTAGTGGCCGAAAATGAAGTAGTCGACCGGATTCTTCGCCTGGAACTCCTTACAATATATATATAAGGGCTCCCGCTCGTCCTTCCAGACGTAGGGCTTGCGGTGCGTCCGCGTGCGGCGCGACCAGCTGTTGCCGATCCAGAATGCCAGCCGGGACGGGACGAGGCTGAACAGGAACTGGAAGAAGCGGTTGTGGAACACCCAGCGCATCACCTTGTAGACGCGGAAACCGGGACCGAGTCCGTCGCCATGGCCGATGCAGAAGCGTTTGCCGCCGTATTCAAACACGTACGGCTGCTTCAGGATCTTCCGGATGCCGATTTCCTCGAAGTAGCGGTAGGCCCAGATATCGTGGTTCCCCTGGAAGAAATAGACCTTCACGCCCGCTTCGGTCAGGTCCTCCAGCGCGGCAAGTACCCGGGCGAATCCCTTCGGTACGAGGTGCTTGTATTCATACCAGAAGTCCCAGATGTCCCCAAGCAGATACAGCGCCTCCGTCTTTTCCACCGGGATGGACTTCAGGAAAGCCACGAAACGGCCTTCCCGGGCCTTCGGGTCCAGGATATCCATGCCGAGATGGACGTCGGAAGCAAAGTATATGCGCTTAAGCTCCGCCATCGGCTACAGGAAGAAACAGAGCACGGCGGCGAGAACGCAGTAGATGGAGAACCAGTAGAGCTTGGCGCGACGAACGAGCGCGATCATCGCCTTGCAGGCGAAAAGACCCGCCAGGAAAGCCGCCACAAAGCCCAGCACGAGCGACAGGGTCGACACCTCGGGACCGAACATCGCTTCGCCGCCATGGACGCTCTTGACGACACTGAGCAGTTGCTCGCCGACAATCGGCACCAGCACCATCAGGAAGGAGAACTGGGCCATGACGTCGCGGCGCACGCCGGTCAGAAGGCCCGTGGCGATGGTGGTTCCGCTGCGGGACAGGCCCGGAGCCACGGCGCAGGCCTGGCCAATGCCGACCACAAACGCCTGAGCGAAGGAAAGGCCGTTGCGGTGCTCGCGCTTGCCCTTCCGGTTGCCGAAGATATCCGACAGCCAGAGCAGCAGGGCGGTCACCAGCAGACAGCAGCCCACTACGATCAGCCCCTCGCCGAAGAGATTCTCAACGGCATCTTTGAAGAAAAGACCCACCACCGCGACCGGAATCATGGACACGACGAGCTTGGCGATATAGTCCGTCTCGTCATTATAGCGGAACTTGAAAAGGCCCTTCAGCAGCTTCCAGATCGCGGCCCAGAAGACCACCAGCGTGCTGCAGACCGTCGCAAAATGGACGAGCACCGTAAATCCCATAAAGGAATCCGGATTCACCGTCGTCCCGGTCAGATGCTGGAAAATCACCAGATGCCCCGAGCTCGATACGGGGAGAAATTCGGTCAGTCCCTGGACGAGACCGAGAACGAGCGCCTGCCACCAGTCCATATTATTAGTATCCTATGTGTTAATTATTCCTTCGGAATGGCGTAGGTGAGCGTCAGCGTCGGGACGCGGCCGCCGGCGGCGGTGGGCCCGAGCAGCTTGGCGCTGTAGTAACGGTCGCGGTCCAGCTCGGTCGTGGTGGACGTCGTGGTGGACGATTGGTTCATCATCGCGGCCATCATCGCGTAGTTATAATAATTGTAGTAGCTGTTGTATCCACCATAACCGCCATAACCGTAACCGCCGTAGCCATATCCGCCATAGCCGCCGTATCCGTAGCCGTTGTAAAGGCTGTTGAGGTAGCTGTAGTAGGCGAGGTTCTGGTAGTAGCTGTTGTCGGTGGTGTTGGCGGTCGTTTCCGTCTCTGTCGCCATGATCAGCAGCCAGATGTCATAGTTCGACATGTCGGTCCCCTCTTCCATGCGGAGCAACTGCTGGAGGTGGTGTGCTATGTCGGGAGAGTAGCAGAGGCGGTCCCGGTGGATGCTGCCCTGATCCTCGTCACTGGCACTGGAATCCGACAGACCGGCGAAACTCGCGCCGACGCCGTCGGTAACGATCCGGCAAGTCGGACTGAGTACGGCCGGAAAGAAGGTCCCGAGGGCTTTATAGTCGCCGTCGTACTCGAACGGCAGGTTAATCTGTGCGCGGCTGATGACGGCCTTGGCCGGGTCTCCGTACTGGCTGATTTCGGCCTGGGCGGCGTCCAGCAGGGCCTGGGCGTCGATGACGGGCTTGAGTCCGCCGCCGCCTTCCACAAAGAGATCGTTGCCGGCGGAGCCGGACTGCGGACGGGTTTCATGCCCGGTCAGGTTGTAGGCGTATTGCGGGAATTTCTGCTTGTTTTCGATGTAGGTGTTCTCGTCGAGAAAATCGGGCTCGCCGTAGATGAATACGAAACTCGTGTCCTTGCGGACGCCATCGTATTCGGCGTTGAAGTGCAGCCGGACGCAGTTGCCGTTGAGGAGATAAGTCCCGTAGGAGGAATTGTAGGTGAGGCAGCTGAGCTTGAAGAGATTGATGCGGCCGCCGTTACCGGTCGGGGGCTCCATCTCGATATAGAGGCCCGGGAAACGCTTCGTGAAATTCGGGAGCGTGTCGGTATCCTCTGTGGTAATGGTCATATAGCGTTCGGCGAACTCGCGGGAGAAGTTGAAAGAGAGGGAATCGCTGCCGCCATAGACGACACCGCCGTCGGTAATGGGAGTGCCTTTGTGGGCGATGGTAGCGTTGGTTCGTGCCTTGGTGAGGTCGACGGGCTCGGCAAGCTCATAGACGCGGACATTCTGGATGAGGTAGCGGTCCGCCTCGGTCGGGACTGAAACGGTATCCAGGGCGGCGGAGAAATGCATATATTTCAGCTCGGGATCCTTGCCGTAGTCGAGGTCTTCGAAGGCGGGCAGGAGCTGCAGGACGCAGCTGCGGGTCGTCAGGCCGAACTGGGCGTCGCGGACGGCGCCGAGGGCGATGCGCTTGGAGGAAAGGCCCGACAGACTGTCCGCCATCTCCATCCGGATGCCCGTCAGGGGAATCTCGACGGTATGGATGTCGAACATCTGGTCGGTGGCGATGAGGTCCTTTCCGAGGTTTTCATCCACGGAGACACAGGAAACGCCGGTGAAAAGGGCAGCCGCGAGGGCTGAGAGAAGTCTTACGGAGGATTTGAGGTTCATGCCGCTAACCAAGGAGCTGGTCGTAAAATTCGTTGTACTCGTCGATATACCGGCCGTTTTCCTGAGCAACTTCATTGTAGGGGAGGACGGGCAGGCCCAGTTCCTGTTCCCCATAACGGATGAGCTCCGGATCCACCTCCCCGTCGCCGAGGATGATGCCGTCGGAATACCGCTCCGCCAATTTAGCAAGAACAGTGCCATCGGGCTTGTCTCCAAGGATCGCGACGTCTTTCGGCGTAACGGTGCCGAAGAGGATGCGGCGGGCCAGTTCCGGGGAGAAATGCTCCTTCGGCGTGTCTCCGTATAGGGACAGGACGACCTTGCTCTGCGAGAAAATCGGGTCGTCCTTGTAGGCTTTCTTGAGGTAGAGGGGCAGGACGTGGGAGATCCAGCCGTGGCAGTGGATGATATCCGGTGCCCAGCGCTGTTTCTTGACCGTCTCAAGGACGCCGCGGGCGAAGAAGATGGCTCTCTCGCCGTTGTCCTCGAAGAACTTGCCCTTCTCGTCCGCATAGGTTTGCTTGCGGCGGAAGTAGTCCTCGTTGTCAATGAAGTATACCTGCAGGCGGGCGGCGGCAATGGATGCCACCTTGATGACGAGCGGGCGGTCGACATCGTCGATGATGATGTTCATGCCGGAAAGGCGGATGACTTCGTGCAGCTGATTCTTCCGTTCGTTGATGCAGCCGTAGCGGGGCATGAACGGACGGACTTCCTTGCGTCTTTCCTGGATGCCCTGCGGGAGATATCTTCCGATGCGGGCAATCCGGGACTCCGGGAGATAGGGCTCTATCTCGGAATTGACGAAGAGGACTCTTTTGACGGTATCGGCCATACTTTTCTTCTTTATTCCTACAAAGATAAGGATTTTTTTCCATAAAACTGCGATAATTGCTATCTTTGGAGCGAATTTGGGACACTGTATGCCGAAAAAAGAGAACAGAAAAACCGTGCGCCGGCTGCTGTCAGCCTACCTTTCCTCCGTCATCAGCATCTCCCTCGTGCTCCTGCTGCTCGGGATCACGACAGGGTTACTCCTGAATGCCCGGAAGGTGTCGGAGTATATCCGCAGCAACATGCAGGCGGAGGTCTTCCTGACCGAAGACGTGACCGCGGAGCAGGCGGAACGGTTTGCTGAGAAACTTTCTGGAGTCCGCGGCATCGCCGCCGTCCGCCTCGTCAGCGAGGAGGAAGGCCGGCAGGAGCTGACGGAGACCTTCGGCGAGGATTTCCTCGACGTGTTCGAAGAAGTCGCGATCCCTCTTTCCTGCGAGGTAACCCTCGAGGCCGGCTATGTCTCCACGGACAGCCTGGAGCGCGTCGGGGCGCGGATTTCCGCCTTTTCGGAGGTGGAATCGGTGAATTATCCCGCCGCCTTTGTGGACAAGCTCAACGACAACCTCGGCAAGATCGGTCTCGTGCTGGCCCTGCTGATTGCCGCGAGCCTCTTCATCTCCTTCGTGCTCATCGGCAATACCGTCCGCATCAACGTCTTCAACCGCCGCTTCACGATCCATACGATGAAACTCGTGGGCGCGACCAAGGGCTTCATCCGCCGGCCTTTCATGGTTCGGGCGGTCTTCCAGGGTTTGGCATCGGCGCTGCTCGCCATCGGCTGGATGGTCCTGCTGCTGTTGCTGCTGCGGCATGAATCCGCCGGTGTCTATGGACTGCTGATGGGGGACCGCGCCACGCTGCTGATTGTCGCCGGGGTGGTGGTCGCCGCCGGCATCCTCCTCTGCCTCCTGAGTACCTACTGGAGCGTCAACCGCCTCCTCGCCATGAAAAAAGAACAATTGTATTATAACCTATTTTCTTATAATAATTAATACTATCTTCAATTAATTTATAATCA
>CAMKRY010000054.1 GCA_946415345.1 uncultured Bacteroidales bacterium
ATCTAAGGATATTCTTATTCAGGTCCTGGATCAACGGGCCGGGCGGGGCAAAAAAGATACACGGGTCTTACCCATTTGTGAAAATTGAGAACCGCCCGGCTCCATTGTCCTTTGTTAAACTTTCTTTATCGGCATAAAATTACTACTTTTGTCGTACAAACCTAGGCGCAGAGAACTACGCTGCAAATCTAAGGTTTGTGATATGGAAAAGAGTATTGTCACTTTTGGAGAAATCCTGATGCGCTGGTCGCCGCTGGGTGCGCTGCGGATGGGGCAGAGCGATGTTTGGGAAGGACAGTTCGGCGGTTCGGAGGCCAATGTGGCCGTGTCGCTGGCTGTTCTCGGCGAAAAAGTCGGTTATGTTTCCCGGATTCCGGCGAATGCCGTGGGGAACGCCTGCCTGCACATGCTTCGCTGCAAGGGCATCGACGTAAGCGATATCGTCCGCGGCGGCGAGCGACTGGGCGGATACTATTTCGAGCATGCCGCCGACCTTCGCAAGTCGCTGGTTGTCTATGACCGGCAGGGCTCCTCCTTCTACTCCGCGGCTCCGGGGATGTTCCCCTGGAAGGACATCTTCAGCCGCGCCCATACCTTCCACTGCTCGGGCATCACCGGCGCCGTCTCGCAGTCGGCGGCGGATGCCACGTTCGAGGCGCTGGATACGGCGCGGGAAATGGGCCTCCGGATCACCTGTGACATCAATTACCGCAAGAATCTCTGGAAATACGAGGGTGCGAACGCCCATGACACCACCCACCGGATGATGCAGTACAGCGACTTCATCTTCGGCGACCAGGATGAGTGGGAGATGGCTACCGGCATGAAGAAGATTTCGGAAGAGCACATGATGGCGGATTCCGAGCTCGACATGGAGGCCTACGGCCGCTATTTCGACGAGATGCACCGCCAGTTCCCGCACTGCTCCGAGATGATGCTGGGCCTGCGGAACCAGCTGAGTACCAATCACCATACCCTGACGGCACTCCTGTGGTTCAAAGGAAAAATCTATAAGTCCAAAATCTACGACATTACCCATATAGTTGATTCAGTCGGTGTTGGCGACGCCTTCGTGGCGGCGTATCTCCATGCCTCCCGCAAATGGCCGGAGAACCCGCAGCTCTGCCTCGATTTCAGCATCGCCGCGGCCATGATGAAAAACTCGATCGTCGGCGACGCCAACCTTGTCACCGAAGAGGAAATCCTCGAGATCCTATGAAAAAGACCGTTCTGTGCATACTGACCGCCGCCCTGGTGCTTGTCGCCGCTTCCTGTGCGAAAAAGCAGCCGGCAAGAAACGCTACGGAGACGGCACGGGCCGACTCCCTGATGGAAGTGGCCCATCTGGCTCACGACAATGACAGGATTCTTGTCCTGGCCGATTCGCTGGAGGCTACGGGCGATTTCTCCCGGATCAAGGCCGACTATTGGCGCGGCTACAGCTATTACTCCCGGTGGAATCAGCACAAGTGCCAGGAATACTGGTACGAAGCCCTTGCACTGGAAGCCCGCGACCGGGAAGACCTGGCCTTCCAGGGCCGGTCGGCGAACCGCCTGTCGGATGTCCTGGTCAACAAAGGTGACTTCGAAGCGGCGCTGCGGGTAGCCCTTCCGGCCATCAAATGGATGCAGGAAGAGGATATGACGGTATGCCGGGATTATGCTTTCCTACATGTATCCGTGGGCTGCTGCGAGCTCAACAACCATCACCTGGAACTCGCCGAGTCTTATTTCAAGACGGCAGACGACCTGTTCCTGCTCCTGGTTGAGGACAATGGCGAAGACGGCGGCGCGACCCATGAGGACAACCTCAAGAGCGCCGTGGCGGGCTATACCACCATCGCCAGGCACTATCTGGAAGAGAACCGTTTCGCCCAGGTCCTGAAATGGGTCGAGCGCCTCGAATATGTGATGGAAGATTATAAGCGCCAGCCGGAAACGACCGCCGCCAGCATCGACCGCCGCGAGACGCTGGGCCTGATCTTCAAGGCCTCCGCCCTGGAAGGTCTGGGAAGGACGGAGGAGGCGGCCGATGTCTATGCCCTGGCGCTGCAGAACCCGTTCTGCTCTTCCCCGCAGGGAAAAGTGGAATCGGCCAAATACCTGATGCTGGCCAAGCGCTGGGATGAAGCCTCCGATAACTTCCGGCAGCTGACCGGTGTTGCCTCCATCGTCGGTGCCGGCCTGACGCTGGACAATATCCAGCACTACATCCTGCCGAAGTTCCGCGCCAATTTCAACGCCCGCCGGGACGAAGAGGCGCTGGCTACGGGTATCAAGATCTGCGACGCGCTGGATTCGGCCATCGTGTGGAGCCGCAACGACAAGGCGGCCGAGCTGGCCACCATTTACCATACCCAGGAAATCCGGCAGGAATACATGCAGCAGAAGGCCGACAACGACCGCCTGCGCTTTATTCTGGCTGTAGTGGCGATTGTCCTCCTCCTCATCGGTTTCACCATCTTCTCCATCTTCCGCCGCCGTTCCGACCGGCGCCTGAAAGAGGCCAACCAGAAGTTGGCTGCGGCCAATGCACAGGCAGAGGAGGCCTCCCGTGTGAAATCGGCCTTCCTCCAGCAGATTTCCCATGAAATCCGGACCCCGCTCAACCTACTGACCGGCTTTGCCCAGGTGCTCACGACACCCGGCATGGAACCGGACGAGGAGACCCGCGCCCAAATCAACGCCGGCATGGTCGAGAATACCGGCCGCATCACGGGCCTGGTCAGCAAGATCCTGGAGCTGAGTGACCTCATCAGCCGGCCGGAACTGGAAAGAAACGACGCTGTCACCGCCCAGCAGATCGCTGCCGAGGCGGCGGACAAATGCGGTATCCGCGAGGCCAAAGGCATTTCTTTCTCCATTCATGCCACGAATGACGCGAAAGAGCAGATTCTCCGGACCAACCGTTCGGCGGCCATGCGCATCCTTGGTCTGCTGCTCGAGAATGCCGCGAAATTCACCGGCGAAGGCCTGGTGAACCTGCGGATGGTCAACAAGGAGGGCTTCCTCTATTTCCTGGTGGAGGATACCGGCATCGGCGTTCCGCCCGAACAGGCCGAACATATCTTCGAGCACTTTGTCCAGTTGGACGACTATCAGGAAGGAACCGGAATCGGCCTTTCGTTGGCCCGTACGCTGGCGCGCCGGCTCGGGGGTGACGTCATTCTGGACACCTCTTACAGTTTCGGCGCCGGTTTCGTATTCTCTTTGCCTGTTTAAAAAGGGGATTTACCACCACTGCGGACGGGAGTAGTCGTACTGCTCCCGTTTTTCGGCCCAATCGTCGTCCTCGGCGACGATCTGGGTCCGGTCGATGTAGAGGATGCCCTCGAGGTGGTCGGTTTCATGCTGGAAAATCACGGCCGTGAAGCCCTTGACGGTCTCCGTGCAGGATTCCAGCGTCGTCGGATTGACATAGCTGATGGTGACTTCGCTGTGGCGGGCCACCATGCCGCGCATGCCGGGGACGGACAGGCAGCCTTCGGCGCCATGGACGATCGGACCGGTCAGCGTGTCGATGCGGATGTTGGCGTAGGCCTCGAAGGGTTCGCCCTCTTTATCCAGGCGCTGGACGAGGACGAGGCGGCGGTTGATGCCGACCTGCGGCGCGGCGATGCCGACGCCCTCCTGCGACGGGGCGGTGACGGTCGACAGCATTTTCCGGATCAGGGTGTCCAGCAGCGGGGATGCGAGCTCGTCTTCCGTGAAATCGATGCTCTTACGGCGCAGAATCAGGGAATCCTGGGGCAGGGTGGTCACGTACATGACGGGATCCGACAGGGTGATGATCTGCCGCTCCCGGCGGGTGAAGAGAAGGTCTTCGCCGAGGGCGCTGCACACCCATGTATAGGGTTCACGGACCTCTTTCGGGGCGGCGACCTTGTCGGGGTTGAGGACCAGTCCGTCCTCGAGGAAGATGGCCTCGATGGCGCGGACTTCCTGGGTCAGGCGGGCGATTTCCTCGCGGAGCTGCTCCTGGCGCTGTTCGGCGGCGAGGATCCGCTCCTGCAGCGGCGCCCGAAGGCTGTCCGGGGCGGCGGAATACTCGCTGCGGAGACGGTCGGCGGCCTTGATGCCGGTCGACAGGGAATCGCGGAGGGAGCGCACCTGGGCCATCCTTTTCATATAGAGTTCGGCATGGTCCCGGCCGGCGAAGGGGTCGTCGTCAACGGTCTCTTCAACGGGTAGCTCCAACCGGGCCAGGGCTTCGAGGTCCTCCGGATCCGTCATCGGGGTATAGACCGGGACGGCGTTGAAGCTGACGACGCAGATGTCGACGCTGTCTGCGGGGCAGTCGCGGGTCGTGGCGAAGAGGGCTTCGCTGCGGTTCGGATCCTGGGCGAACAGGAAGTCGTCGGCGGGGGAATTGTAGGGGAAGCCGAGGTTCACCGGGGTGTCCCAGCCGCGGCGGCGGGGGTTCCAGCGGATGCTGTAGAGGTCATAGCCGCCGACACCATAGAGGCCGTCGCTGGCGAAATAGAGGCGCTCGCCGTCGGGGGAAAGTACCGGGAAGATGCAGTTGGCGCCTTCCGGCACGCCGGCGTCAAAGGGTTCTGCGGGGGTGTATCGGCCGTCGGGGCGGTGGATGCTGTGCCAGAGGCGGTAGATGCCGGTCGAATCGGGGGCGGAGAAATAGACATCCGCTCCATTCACCAGTGTAACCGGAGAAAGCGGTGTGGCGGCGCTGCGGTCAGCCCGGTTCGGCTTGCTGATCCAGCTGCTGTCCGGGAAGGGATAATACCTAAAGAAATCCTCGCGCGAGAAACGCCGGCGGGCGATGACCTCGGGCTGGTCCACGAACTCGGTCATGGCCAGGCCGTTGCGGGACAGGAGCATCCGCGCCTCGATGGCGTGCATGGCGAGCGTGTCAGCCGCGCTCCGGAGGCTGTCCGGTCTGGCTGCCAGGGAATCCAGCGCTTCGTCATAACAGTCCAGCGCGTCGTCGAAACGGTAGTGGCGGTGGTGTTCCTCCGCGAGACGGACCAGCGAATCCGCCGCCGTGCTCTGGGCAAGGGCGGGAAGGGCTGGAATGAGGGCCAGCAGCAGGAAAAAAGGCAGCAGACGTTTCAACGAATCGGGGTTTAAATCATGCAAAAGTAAGCATCTGTTTTGGATTTTAATGAAAAAATGTTGTAAATTTGTACCCTATTTTGCCCTGCCTGCGACGCGCCGGCGGGACAAAGTGCTGAAAATGAACGAGTTAATATTAAAAACAATAAAAAATGCAAAGTAAAGGTATCATCAGAGTACTGGCAATTCTCATTGCGATCGCCTGCATCTGGCAGCTTTCCTTCACTTTCGTCGCCCGTCACTATGACAACAAGGCCGAAACGGAAAGCCGCGAGCACGCCCAGCAGTTCTTTGCCGACAATTTCTCCTCTGACCCCGCTGCCGCCAACAAGTTCCTGTTCGTCGAGGGTAACGAGCAGTACATTCAGGACACCCTCGCCAGCAATTTCAAGAAGCGTTATATCGACTCCCTGAGCAAGCTGGACGTTTATTTCCGCTACACCTACAAGGATGTCAAGGAAAAGGAAATCAACCTCGGCCTTGACCTCCGCGGCGGTATGAACATCACCCTCCAGCTCCGCATCGAAGACCTCCTCGTGGGCCTCGCCCAGACGAACGCCACGAATGAGTTCTTCACCGCGGCCCTCGCCGAAGCCCAGAAGGACGCCTCCAATAGCGCCGCCTTCATCGAGGCTTTCGACGCTGCCTGGAAGGCCCAGCGCGCCAAGGAAGGCTGCCCGAGCCTCGGTCAGCTCTTCTCCCTCTCCGATACGGAAGAGGATCCCTGGTCCGAGCGCACCGACGCCCAGATTATGAACGTCCTCAACGAGAAGGCCAAAGCGGCCATCGCTTCCGCCCGCAAGGTGTTCGAGAACCGTGTCAAGCGCCTCGGCGTGACCCAGCCCGAAATCCGTGAGGTCGGCGAAAGCGGCCGTATCCTCATCGAACTCCCGGGTGTCAAGGAGCCCGAGCGCGTCAAGAAGATCCTCGGCGGCACCGCCTCCCTCGAGTTCTGGGAGACCTACAATGGCGCCGACATCCGCCGCGAGTTCGCGGAGGCTGACAAGTTCATCTATGAGAACACGGACGAAGTCCGCGACACCAACAACGTCAACCCGCTCTCCTCCCTGCTGATCACCGAGGGTGCCAGCGGCGCCTGCATCGGTTATGCCGTTGCCGACGATACGCTCCGCATCTCCCGTTACATCCGCAAGATCCAGGAAGCCAATGCCGTTGAATGGCCGACCGACTTCCGCGCTTACTGGGAGGTCAAGGGTGAATCCCGCATCTCCGAGTCCCGCGACTACTTTGGTCTCGTCGCCATCAAGACCGGTGAAACCGGTGTCGCCCCGCTCGACGGCAGCGCCATCGCCAACGCTTCCATCGACACCCGCAACAACGGTGAGGTGACCGTTTCCATGTCCATGAACAGTGACGGTACCCGCATCTGGGCCGCTCTCACCGAGCGCAACGCCCCGGGTCGCCGCGCTGACAACGGCACCAGCGGCCAGATCGCCGTGGTCCTCGACAACCTCGTGTACTCCTACCCGGTCGTCAACGAGGCCATCACCGGCGGCCGCAGCGAAATTTCCGGCGGCTTCACGATGCAGGAGGCCCAGGACCTGGTGAACGTCCTCCTCTCCGGTACCCTGCCGGTCGGCGCCCGCATCATCCACAGCGAGGTCGTCGGCCCGTCCCTGGGTCAGGAATCCATCAACAACGGTCTCCTTTCCTTCGCCATCGCGTTCCTGCTGGTGCTCCTGTACATGATCTTCTTCTATCAGGGTGCCGGTATCATCGCTGACATCGCCCTCCTCGTGAACGTGCTCTTCCTCATCGGTACGCTCGTTTCCTTCAACCTCGTCCTGACGCTGCCCGGTATCGCCGGTCTCGTTCTGACACTGGGTATGGCGGTGGATGCCAACGTTATTATCTATGAGCGCATCAAGGAAGAAATCGCTGCCGGCAAGGGCCTGGGTAAGGCTGTCGCCGACGGTTACCGGAATGCATACTCCGCCATCCTCGACGGTCAGATCACGACCCTCCTGACGGGTATCATCCTCTTCCTCCTCGGTGGTAACGGTCCGGTCCGCGGCTTCGCGACGACCCTCATGATCGGTATCATCACCTCCATCGTGACCTCCATCTTCATCACCCGCATCATCATTGACGACCGTCTGGTGAAGGGCCGCAAGATCAGCTTCGAGAACAACCTCACGAAGAACTTCCTCAAGAACACGAAGGTCGACTTCGTCTCCAAGCGCAAGTTCTCCTACATCTTCTCCGGTATCCTGATCGCCCTCGCCATTGGTTCCATCAGCATCAAGGGCTTTACCTACGGTGTCGACTTCAAGGGCGGCCGCAACTTCATCGTGAAGTTCGACCAGCCTGTCAAGGCCCAGGAAGTCCGCAGCGCGGTGACCGCCCAGTTCGAGGGTTCCTCGACCGAGGTTAAGCAGTATGGCGGCGAGACCCAGCTCCGCATCACGACGACCTATGGTCTCGAGTCCCGCGAAGAGGGTATCGACAAGGAGGTCCAGGACAAGCTCTATGAGGCTCTCCTCCCGTTCTATGCCACCCCGATCTCCCAGGAAGACTTCGAAATGGTGGATGAGAACTCCCCGAACGGTATCGTTACTTCAGAAATGGTGAGCCCGTCCATCGCCAGCGAGACGACGAACAAGGCCCTCTGGGCTGTCGCCCTCGCCCTCGTGGTGATCTTCACCTACATCGCCATCCGCTTCAAGGGTCTGGCATGGGGTGTCGGCGGTGTCACGTCCCTGGCGCACACTGCCATCATCATCATCGGTTTCTTCTCGCTGTTCACCGGCATCCTGCCGTTCAACCTCGACGTTGACCAGACGTTTATCGCGGC
>CAMKRY010000055.1 GCA_946415345.1 uncultured Bacteroidales bacterium
CGCAGTCCGTGAAGGCGTAGAGGGCGTCGATGGTCTTGTCCGGGGACACGTCGTTGGGGAGATGGATGACGATTTCGACCTTCTCCGTGGTCATGTCCTCGATCTTCTTGATCTTGATCTTGCCCTTTTCGCGGGCCTTCAGGATGGAGTCGATCAGCATGTGGGAGGTCTTGCCGTAGGGAATTTCCGTGATGTTGATCGTGTTTTTGTCGACCTTCTCGATCTTGGCGCGCACCTTGACGATGCCGCCGCGCTTGCCGGCGTTGTACTTGCTGCAGTCGGCGTAGCCGCCGGTCGGGAAATCGGGATAGAGCTCGTAAGGCTGCTCGCGCAGGATGGCGATGGAAGCATCGAGGAGCTCGTTGAAGTTGTGCGGGAGAATCTTGGAGGCCATACCGACGGCGATGCCTTCGGTGCCTTGAGCGAGCAGGAGCGGGAAGCGCACCGGGAGCTCGGTCGGCTCCTGGTTGCGGCCGTCGTAAGATGTCATCCAGCTGGTGACCTTCGGGTCGAAGACCACTTCCTTGGCGAATTTCGACAGGCGGGCCTCGATGTAACGGGGCGCGGCGTTGGAGTCGCCGGTCAGGATGTTACCCCAGTTACCCTGGCAGTCCACCAGGAGGCCCTTCTGGCCGATGTTGACGAGGGCGCCGAGGATGGAGGCGTCGCCATGGGGATGGTACTGCATCGCCTGGCCGACGATGTTCGCGACCTTGGTGTAGTTGCCGTCGTCCATCTTGTACATGGCGTGCAGCACGCGGCGCTGGACCGGCTTGAGACCGTCCACGATGTGCGGCACCGCCCGGTAGAGGATGACGTAGGAAGAATAGTCGAGGAACCAGTCCTTGAACATGCCGGACAGTTTGAACTTCCGGCTGTCGCTGCTCAGCAGCTTGGCGAACTTGCCGCTGGGGGCCGCCGCTTCGTCCAGGGGCATTTCCTCCCCGACGGGCATTTCTTCGTTTTCTTCTTCCTGCGGAATGTTATCCCACTCTTCGCTCATATCTTCTTTCTCCTTTTATTCTTCATAGCCGAAGCGGCGGAGCTCCCGGCGGCTGGTGCGCCAGTCCGGGTCCACCTTGACAAACGTGGAGAGGAAGACCTTCTTCTGGAAGAAATCCTCCATCTCCAGCCGGGCTTCGGTCCCGACTTTCTTGAGCATCTCGCCGCGCTTGCCGATGATGATGCCCTTCTGGCTGTCGCGCATCACATAGATGACGGCGCTGATGTCGTAGCGCTCCTCCCCTTCCTTGAACTGCTCGATCTCGACCTGGCAGCTGTAGGGAATCTCCTCGCTGTAGTTCTCGAGAATCTTCTCGCGGAGGATCTCCGAGGCGAAGAAGCGGAGGTTGCGGTCCGTGAACTGGTCCTTGTCGAACCAGGCCGGGGACTCGGGCAGGCGGGAGGAAACGGCATCCAGGACGCTCTGGAGATTGAAATTCTCCTTCGCGGAGACCGGGATGATCTCGGCGCCGGGAAGCTGTTCCTTCCACCACTGCATCAGCTCGACGACCCTTTCCTGCGAGGAAATGTCGATCTTGTTGAGGCACACCACGACCGGGCAGTCCACGGTCTTGAGCTTGGCAATATAGTCGGCGTTCTTGTCCCCTTTCTCGACCGTATCGGTCACATAGAGGATGATGTCCGCGTCGCCGATGGCGGCGTCCACGAAGTTCATCATGTTCTGCTGGAGCCGGTAGTTCGGCTTCAGGATGCCGGGGGTGTCGGAATAGACGATCTGGAAGTCCTCGCCGCTGACGATGCCCATGATGCGGTGACGCGTCGTCTGGGCCTTCGCCGTCACGATCGAAAGCTTCTCGCCCACCAGGGCGTTCATCAGCGTCGATTTCCCGACGTTCGGGTTGCCGATGATATTGACAAAGCCTGCTCTGTGTGCCATAATGCTAAACGTATGCTCCCATGCGGAGGATGTTGACCTCACCCTCGGTCAGGTAGCGCCACTCGCCCTTCTTGAGGCCCTTCTTGGTCAGGCCGGCGAAGTAGACGCGGTCCAGGGCGCGGACCTCATAGCCCAGCGATTCGAAAATGCGGCGGACGATGCGGTTCTTGCCGGAGTGGATCTCGATGCCGAGTTTCTTGTGGTCGACGGCGTCGACATACTCGAGCTCGTCGGCGGCGATCATCCCGTCGCTCAGCTCGATGCCGGAGAGGATCTGCTGGCGGTCTTCCTCCTTCAGCGGGCTGTCGAGGATGACCTGATAGATCTTCTTCTTGTTGAAGGAAGGATGGGTCAGCTTCTCGGCCATCTCGCCGTCGTTGGTGAACATCAGCACGCCGGTCGTGTTCTTGTCGAGGCGGCCGACGGGGAAGACGCGCACCGGGACTCCCTTGATCAGGCTCATGACGGTCTTCTCGGCGTGGGGGTCGCCGGCGGTGGTGACGTATCCTTTCGGCTTGTTCATGAGGATGTAGGTCTTGGCCTCGCCCTTGAGGCGCTCGCCGTTGAAGCGGATGTCGTCGGTCAGGACATTGACCTTGACGCCCAGCTCGGTGACGACCTCGCCGTTGACGGTGACGACACCGGCCTGGATCAGCTCGTCGGCCTCGCGGCGGGAGCACACGCCGGAGTTGGCGATGTACTTGTTGAGGCGGACGACGTCCTTGATCGGGGCGGCCACATAGTCGTTATCGGACAGTTCGGAGGCGGCAGCGGCCTTGCGGCCGATCATTCTGCTGATGCCGTCCTCTTTCTTGGGATACTTGGAATAGGGCTTGCGGGTGCCGTAGGCGGGCTTGTCGCCGTAGCTGCGGGTCTTGCTGCCGTAGCCGGGCTTGCGGTCGCCATAGGACTTGTGCTCGCCGAAGGTTTTGTGCTCGCCGCTCTTGCGCTCGCCATAGGGCTTGCGCTCACCGTAGCTCTTGCGCGGGCCGCGGCTGTTTTCGCCGTCGGAGAAGCTGCCGAAGCTGCGGTTCTCGAGGTCGGCGTCGTTGAAATTGACGCGCTCGGCGCTGCGGGTAGCGCCGGCGGGACGCCGGGATGTAAAGTGATTGCGGCCGCTTGTCGTAGTCTTGCGGGGGCCGCCGGTTCTGTTGTTGCCGTACTCACTACGGCCTTCGCGGCTCTTGTAGCCGCCTTTCTTGTTGTTTTCCATTGTGTGTACCCTTCACGGGCATTCTAAAAGTAAAAAAGCGATGACTCACGTCATCTGGTGTGAATAGTCTTACTCCAAATTGAAGTTGCAGGTTACCGTGCCGGTGCGTTTCTGCTCCTGGCCGGGGATGGGCTTGAAGGTGCATTCCTTCGCGGCCTTGATGGCTTTGTCGGTCAGCTCCTTGTCGAGGGTCGTGGACTTGGCGGCATTCAGCTTGGCATCGGTCACCCGGCCGCTGTCGTCGATCCAGATGTCGATCACGACCGTGCCCTTCTTGTTCTTCGGGGCCTGCAGCTTGCCGCGGTGGGAGGTGCTCCAGCCGGACACATGGGCATTGGCCGTGCCGTCCGTCGCGCCGTCGGGACCGCCGGTGACCTGACCGGGGGTCAACTGGTCCGATGCCGTTTTGGCGCCCTGAGAGGTATTGGAGGTATCGCGTTTGCTGTGGCCCGGGAAAACAGCTTTCGGGTCGAGGGGCGTTTCGGGGGTCTGCGGGATCTCCACATCGCCGTTTTTGGTCGGATTGGCGGCCGTGGCGTCGTTGCGCGTGTTGGAGGTCAGCGGCGACTGTGCGGCGACCACTTCCTCGACGGGTTTCTCGAGGTCCACGTCTTCCGCGGCGACGTCACCCCGCTTCACCGGAGGCATCTCCGGCAGCGGCAGGTCGTCGATATCCTCGAAAGCGATGAGGATCTTCTCCTGCGGCGGGGGCCAGTTATAGCTGAATCCGGTCAGGACAAAGCAGAGGACCACGATGACGTGCACCGCCACCGTCAGTCCGATTCCCGTCCAGCGGGAGATCTTCTCCTGCGCCTGTCTGTCCCTTAAATAGCCTTTCATTCGGGTCGGGTTGCCAAAATGACCTTATAATCGAGTTTCTTGCCGACGTTCATCACGGCCACGACCTCGCCGACGGGGGTCTTCTCGTCGGTGTAGATCGAGAAGGTCGGGTCCTCCTCAGCGCCGATCAGTTCCTGCAGCGCCGGAGCGAGTTCGTCGTAGTTGAGCATGTTCTCCTCGTCGCCGTTGAGGCAGTAGACATAGCTGTCCGTGCCCTCGCGGGGAACCAGCGACACCGAAACCATCGGCTTGGCGTTGACCTGTCCGGTGCTCTTGGGGAGCAGGAGCTTCAGCGCGTTCGGGTTGATCAGGGTCGAGGTCACGAGGAAGAACAGCAGCAGCAGGAACACGATGTCCGTCATCGAGGACATCGAGAACGATGCGTCCGTCCTGGTGGTTCTCTTGAGTGCCATGTCTTATTCCGCTTTTTCTTCTTCCGGTTCGTGGAGGACGATGTCGATGAAGTCCATCGTCGAACTCTCCATCTTGTTGACGAGGTTCGAGACCATCGAGGTCAGCCAGTTGTAGCCGAAATAGGCCACGATACCGACGATCAGACCGCCGACGGTCGTGATCATAGCGGTGTAGATACCGCCGCTGAGGAGGGTGATGTCGATATTGTTACCGGCGTTGGACATGTTGAAGAAGGCCTGGATCATACCCCAGACGGTACCGAGGAAACCGATCATCGGGGCGCCGCCGGCGATGGAGGCGAGCACCGGGAGGCCCTTCTCGAGACGGCCGACCTCAACGTTGCCGGCGTTCTCGATGGCGGTCTGGATGTCGTTCATCGGACGGCCGATGCGGTGGATACCCTCCTCAACCATGCGGGCGACCGGGGAGTCGTACTGCTGGCAGAGGGAGAGGGCGGATTTGAACTTGCCGTTCTGGACATAGTCGCGGATGTCGTTCATGAAGTTGTTGTCGATCTTCGACGCGCGGTGGAGGACCCACCACTTCTTGCCGAGGATGTAGATCGCGACAATCGACAGCGCGAGAAGGATCCACATGATGACACCGCCCTTCTCGAACAGCTCGAGCAGGGAGAAGGTCAGCTGCGTGGACTGGGGAGCGGCCACCGGTTCGGCGGCGGGAGCGGCCTGCGCTGCAGCGGTAAGCGTATCGGCTACAGTCGCGGCACCGGTTTGGAGGATGTTAAAAAGCATATCTTTGAATCGTTTTGTTAGCTATACACGGGCGTTCGCGTATGCGCGGACGCGTTCAACCTGCAAAATTACGCCAAATTTGCCGGATTTCAAAATAAACCTGCCATCCCCCGCCGCCTTTCCTCCGCCTTCCTTTCCCTTTTCCTCCTCCGAGCCCCAACTCGAGGGCAAAAACGGTCTAATTTGCCCTCCAACCGGCGAAAAAACAAAGTTGGAGGGCAAAAACGCCTTATTTTGCCCTCCAACTGCCCAAAATCCCCAACTCGAGTGCAAATTCGCCCCTTTTTGCCCTCGAACTCCATTAAGATCGGATTGGTCTGGAGAATCACAAAGAGATCCGTTCCATGGAAACGGTTTTTTGCATTCTCCGCGAAAACTCACTATCTTGCAAAACGGAACAAAACACTAACCTGATGAAACGGATCCTACTCAGCATTATTCTCGCCTTCTTTGGTGTTTCCCTGTTCGGACAGTCATTGACAAATGTCTTTGACTTCTTCGATAGCTTTAATTGGAACATGTCTGAAGCTCAGTGCAAAACGCGATATGCAGATAAGATCATACCGAAAGATTCTCCGGAGATTATTGAAAGCAATATGAACGATGCCTCTTTCGGCATTTCTGGTTGCACGTTCGCTGGAGAAGAACGTCCTGTTCTCTATATAAACGACAACGGGAATGTTACGTTGATGGTTCTTATATATGTTCCATTTGATGCAAATCCTTCTGCTGAGAATCAGCTATCCAATTTCAAGGAGACCATTCAACAAAGATATGGGAAAGCCTCGTTATGGCAGGAGAATGTTCCCGTTCCGGCAAATGACCATTATGAAGGAGGTCTGGGAAGCGTCGGTGTTTGGCCAAATAAACACTATGCTTTGATGTCGTTTGAAACATTGGGCGAAGATGGTTTACGTTTTGTTCTTTCTGCTGTTCATGCGGAGAAACCAGATACTGACTTCCGCAAATCCTCTTGGGGCGATTCCATGGCAGATTGCAAGCGAAAGGAAGGGAAAGCAGATGAATCAGGATTATCCGGAGTCTATGGATTTGAGACAACACTGGCAGGTAATTCCTGTTTGGCTGCCTATCGTTTTACCAATGACAAACTGACCAGCGGAAAGTACATTTTCCTCAACCTAAACGAGGACAATTGCATGAATGTTTTCAATCAGATAAAGACTTTGTTGACAAAGAAATACGGAGAACCGAAAGATGTCCAGGAAGAGAATATAGCCTCTGATTGGGCCAAAAAGAGCTTCCCGCAAGGACAGCTGGTTCGACAAGGCGAACTGAGATTTGACGTGTTTTGGGATACTCCTTATACAAGGGTCTACCTGATACTCTATGGCGAGCGATATGACGTTGAGATGTGCATTGAGTACTACTCCGTCCTCCTCGATAATATGCGTGAAGAAAGCGTCCTGGAAGACTTATAAGAAACAATACTGGGCGTCACAGACTCCCCGTGTGAATGCTCTGGTAAGCCCCCGGCGACTGCATCCCGCGGTCGCCGGTTTTTTGTTTACTCCCGCGTCATTGAGGAGTGCCCTGGTTCAAGATACTAATGGCCTTCTCTACGTCTTTGTCCGTCAATCCCACCTCGTCATTGACCAGCACCAGGTGCGGCCACTGCTCCGGCAGCATCTCGTCGCAGTCGTCCAGGATGACATAGTTGTCGCAGGGATGATCCTTCAAATACGCCGCAATCTCCTCGCCCCGTGTTGCCGGCCGGTCGATATCGCCCTCAACAACAGAATAAAGGATAGGTGATACCGACGACTTTGTCCGTGAACGGGAAGGGGTTGGAACCGACCCTGGGATTGTCATAATCGGTGAGGAATTCCACCGTATCCGGCACATTCCCGCATCGCCAAGACGAAGATATGATGATCCAGGCACCAGTCCGCCCAAGAATGGTCCCGAGCCTCTCCAGAAGCGCGGGATCCAGCATATAGCGTGACTTGTAGGTATCCAGTACGCCGTCTATGTCAAGGAAGATCAGTTTGGTCATTGAGCTTTACTTCTTTTCTCCGTACAGGGTATAACCTTTGGAACTGGCTCCCATTGCATCGCTCCAACAGGTCGCGTGGTATTCTTGTGACGGTTCGAAAGTGATGGTGATATCGTCTTTCTGATAATTGTACTCGCAAACTTTCTGCTTAAATTCTTTAGGAAGAATCGTTTTGATGTCGGCATTCTCGTCTTTATGAATGGGGACAATGACTTCCGGATTGACTTG
>CAMKRY010000056.1 GCA_946415345.1 uncultured Bacteroidales bacterium
ACATCCGTTCCAGCGCCCAGGGCCTGTTCATGATGATGACCAACGGCTTCGGCGCGACCATCGGCACCTTCGCCGCCGGCGCGGTCGTGGAGGCATACCATGTCGCCGACGACGTAGCCCCGCAGGTCCAGAACTGGCCGACCGTCTGGTACATCTTCGCCGGCTACGCGCTCGTTGTGGGCATCGCGTTCATCTTCCTGTTCAAGGACCCGACCAAGCAGGCCCAAAAGGCATAATACCTATTTATATGGATACTGACCCGGCGGGGTTCCCTCTGCGAAGAGGAACTCCGCCGGGATTCTTTTGATGTCGTAGATCCGGGTTTCGCTCTCCTTGTAGGAAATCTCATAGCAGCGGCTCTCCATGCGGTGGTTGACCACCGTGCAGGAGGTCTTGTAGTCCCGCCGGAAGCCCAGCAGGAAAAGCTCGTCGTTGCCGGCCTGCGTCAGCCCCATCCCGAGCAGGTGCTGCAGGATGCGGTAATTCTTCTGGAGGGCGACATCCACCCGCTGGTGGACGATGCGGTCGTAGGACCGGCGGTCGTTGTGGTACTGGTTGCGGCAGGTCTGGGAGCAGAACTTGCGGTCCTTGCGTCCGCCGTAGGGGATCTCATCCCCGCATTCGAGGCAGTGATTCATCGGCACAATTCTTTGCGTACAGCACCGCAAGATAGGGCCGGACGGACGCGAAGGCACTTAAGAAACAGAAAATTACGCTGTTTTTTATCGCTTTCTTAAGGACTTTGCGTCTTTCTTATCTACTTTTCTTTGCGAAAGAAAAATGATTAAGAAACAGACAAAAACCTTAAGAAACAGCAAAAATATGCCGTACGGAAAGTTTTCTTAATCGGGATTGCGGCGGAGGGTCACTTACTTTGCGGGTGAATGTAGAACCGCCGGACTCCGGCACAAAACCGTATTATTGTATGGAACAGATCAACAAAATCATCCTCCGCGGCAACGTCGGCAACGCCAGCTTCCGCACTTACGAAGACAAAGCGCAAAACCGCTTCAGCATCGCCACCAGCTATGCCTTCAAGAGCCGCGACGGCCAACCCAACATCGAGACACTCTGGCTCCCGGTTTCGGCCTGGGAGGGCCGCAACATCAGCCTGATGGACCTGCAGCAGATCGAGAAAGGAACGGTCGTGTATGTGGAAGGGCGCCTCCGCCTCAACAAGTTCGTCAACACGGAAGGCGTCGAGAAGCAGTCCTATGAGGTGATCGCCACGTACCTCCGCATCGAAGACGAGATGGCGGCCACCCAAATGGCATAGGCCATGAAACGACGGATATGTACCGCCTTGCCCGCCTGCGCCGTGGTGCTGCTGGGGGCACTCGCCGCCTGCCGGACGGGCGAAAAACTGCGGGAAATCCGCAGCGGGAAAGTGCAGGCGGAGCTTGCGACCGCCCGGGACCGGCAGCCGGCAGCCCCGTTCCGTGGCCATGACCCCGATTCCCTCCTCCTCGCGCGGCAGGATACGACCCTGGTCGTGGAGGATCTGGAAGGGAACGAGGTCATCCTGATGAAAGCTGCGGTGGACGAGAACGGCGAACTGATGGCGAGCGACGTGCTGGACGCGGCCGTCGTCACGGCCCGGTTCAAAAATGTGGCCGAGCGCGGCGGCAAGGTGGATATCCGCTTTACGATCCGGGTCCCGGAAGGGATGCGGGACAGCCGCTGGCAACTGCGGTTCACTCCCGAGATGTATATCCTCGGGGACAGCCTTGGACTCGACCCCGTGCTCATTACCGGGGCCGCCTACCGGAAGCGCCAGCTGCGGGGATACGAGCAGTACGAACGCTTCCTGGCCCGGATCATTTCCGACACGACGCGCATGATCGACCTCACCCAGCTGGAGGTTTTTATCCGGCGCAACCTGCCGGGCGTCTACCGGTTCAAATCCGACACGAGCTTCGTCTCGGACGAGACCTTCGCCTCCTATTATGGCGTGACGGAGCAGGAGGCTCTGCAGCACTATACGCGGGAGTATCTCATCCGTCGCAACGCCCGGCTGCGCTCGCGCCGCGAGCAGATGTACCGCCGCTATGTCAAGGTCCCCATCGAAGCGGGCGGCATCCGTCTGGACACCGTCCTGCGGAGCCCCGACGGCAGTTTCTCCTATGAATATGTCCAGACGGTCCATACGCGGCCGGGCCTGCGCAAGGTCGAGATCAGCCTCGCCGGCGGCATCTTCGAGGAAGACCGGCAGCTGGCGGCCCTGGAGCGGGGCGAGCCGCTGACTTTTTATATCAGTTCCCTCAGCACGCTGACCGAGGACCGGGAACGATTCCTCACCAAGGTCGTCGAACGCCGCGTAACGGCCAATACCGCCTGCTACATCGCCTTCGAGAGCGGTCGGGCGGACATCCGGCCGGGGCTGGGCGGCAACGCCGGCGAGATCGGGCGGATCAAGTCGAACCTCCACGCCCTCCTGCAGAACCGGGAATTCGACCTCGATTCAATACGGGTCTGCGCGACCTGTTCCCCCGAGGGGAGCTGGGGGTTCAACGAGCGGCTGTCGCGACGCCGGTCCGAGTCCGTGGCGGACTATTTCGGTCGGTATCTCGATTCCCTGCGACGCGCCGAAAGGACCTTCCACATCGACCTCAGCGGCGAGGCGGACCTGGCACGGGACGACACCCCGGACATCCGCTTCCTCTCCCGCAGCGAAGCGGAGAACTGGGACCTGCTGGACCGGCTCGTACGGAGCGACAGCCTGCTCTCACCGCGCCAGAAGGCCGATTATTTCGCCCTGGCGGCAGAGCGCGACCCCGACCGGCGGGAGCATCTTCTCCGAGGGAAGGATTACTACAGTCACCTGCGGAACGACCTCTACCCGCGTCTACGCATCGTCCGTTTCGACTTCCATCTCCACCGCAAGGGCATGGTCCGCGACACGGTCCATACCACCGTTCCGGACACGGTCTATGCCGGCGGCCTCCAGGCCCTGCGCGACCGCGATTATTCCCGGGCGGTCAGCATCCTCGGGCCCTACCGCGACTATAACACGGCCGTGGCCTATTGCGCGGCAGGGATGGGCGCCAGTGCGATGGACGTGCTCAAACATCTCCCGGACGACGGCAAGACCTATTACCTCAAGGCCATCCTCTACAGCCGGGAGGGAGACGAAAAACACGCCGTAGAGTGTTACCTCCGGGCGTGTTCGCTCAATCCTTCTTATGTCAGCCGAGGGAATCTCGATCCCGAAATCGCCATGCTCATTGCGAAATACTCGCTGAATCAGGAGCCTGACGAATACTGACGGGGGCCCGGCGGTCGAGCTCCTCGCGATACAGAAGACGGACTGAGTCGAGGGCGGCCCGGTTCTCCTCCTTGATCGGGACAGCCGGCGGGGCCTCCATGGTCAGGGGGTTGATGGGCGTACCATTTTTCCAGACACGGTAATCCAGGTGGGGGCCGGTGGCCGTGCCGGTCATGCCGACATAGCCGATAATCTGGCCCTGGGAGACACGGACGCCGGCCTTGATGCCGGGCCCGTACTTGGAAAGATGGAGATAGGCGGTCGTATAGACGGAGTTATGGCGGATCTTGACGGTGTTGCCGCCTCCCCCGCCCCAGCCGGCACTGATGACGGTGCCGTCACCGACAGCATGGACGGGCGTTCCCGTCGGCGCGGCATAATCCACGCCGGTATGGGGCCTGACGTCGCCGTGGACGGGATGCTTGCGGTGCATCGTGAAGGTCGAACTGATGCGCTTGAACTCCAGCGGCGCCTTGAGGAAGGCCCGGCGGAGGCTCTCGCCCTTGTCGTTCCAGTAGATGTTACCGGTGTCCTTCTGGTTGAACATGATGGCGGGCTGGACATGGTCGCCGCGGATGTATTCGGCATAGCGGACCGTGTCGATGGCGAAGACCTCGCCTTCGCAGACCTTCTCGTCATAGAGGACACGGAAGCGATCCCCGGGCTGGATGCCGAAGAAATCGACCGTCCAGGCATAGATGTCGGAGAGTTCGAGGATGATCAGCGGCGAGGCGCCGGCTTTCTGCATGTCGTTCCAGAGGGAGGACTCGATGGTCGCGTCGGCGGCCATGCGGCGGATCTCGACGGGGCGTTCGTAGCGCCAGACCATCGGGAGGGTGTCCACCCGGAAGACGATACTGCTGATGCGGTTCTCGTCATAGACGACGTAGTCCAGCCGGCGAAGCGAATCGCGCGTATAATAGGCCCTGTAGACATTCCCGGCGCGCATTTTCCGCACGTCGAAGATGCTGTCCGCAGCGGCGAGGCGGTTCACCCGCGTCATCGGGACGCCGAGGTCGGTGTTCATCAGCTTGCCGAAATAGCTGCCGTTGGCGATTTTTCCTTCCACGCAGTCGTACTGGTCACGCGGGAAGCCCCACGGATCGGCCGGAGCGGCCTGCTCCTCCTCAGCGGCTTTCTCGGCCGGGGATTCATCGTTGCCGCTGCCGCTGCGCAGCCAGAAAAAGAGCCCGACGGCGATGGCCAGGGCAGCCAGCACCAGAACGACGGTGCCGACAGGGAGTTTCTTTTTTCTCTTGTAGTTGTTATAGTTCATGGCGAATCAGTTTTCAATCGGGGGCGGGACCTTTCCTTCGTCGATCAGTTCCCGCAGGACGGTGAGGTATTCGGGCGATTCCTCCGCGGTGGGCGAAGCGAATCGGTCCCGGAGCATCTCCAGCGTGTAGCCGGGGTTGGCGTCGGCCCATTCCTGCAGCCGGCGCCGGAGGTCGGCCTCGCTGCTGCGGCGCGCCAGACAGAGGTCGCAGTGGCCGCAGGGCTCGGACTTTTCCTGACCGAAATAGGCCAGGAGGCGCTGCTGGCGGCATCCGTCCGCGGCGGAGGCGTATTCGATCATGGCCTCCATGCGCTCGCCGTAGCGCTCCTTCAGGAGTTTGTAGCGGTTCGGCGACAGGGCGACATTGCCCGGCATGAGGCGGGGATGGTTCAGGAAGAGGACGTCGGACTTGTCGGCGGGGACATAGTTGATGACGTGTTCCAGGGAGAGTTTGTACAGCAGCTGGCGCAGCCCCGGGAGGGTCTCGCTGAGCCGCTCCGCCAGGTCCTCCTCGTCGATGGAGACGGTATAGCTGAACACACCCTCATAGCGTCGCATCAGCAGATCCAACAGGCGAAGCATCTGTTTGTCAGGCAGTTCCACGTCGTAGAGCTCCGTCCGCGACACGGTGATGCGCACGCGCGTCGGGATGTCCAGCTCCTCGGTGTAGGACCAGTGGCCCTCACGGTCGAGGTACTGCAGGGCATAGAAAGCCTCGGCCTGGTTGAGCTTGAAATGCTGACAGAAGTCCCGGAAATCGAACTTCAGCTGGCGGCCGGCGCCGTGCTCGTAGGGAATCTGGAAATAGATATGGACCTTCTGGTAGATGTCTTCGATGTACTGCAGCGAGGGGAAACTGACGCGGCCGATTTCGCGCAGGCGCTGGAGATCGCGGCTGTTCCAGAGCAGGACGGCATAGGACCGCTTTCCGTCGCGACCCGCGCGGCCGGCTTCCTGGAAATAGGCCTCCGGGCAGTCCGGCAGGTCCATGTGGACCACGAAACGGACGTCCGGTTTGTCGATGCCCATGCCGAAGGCGTTCGTCGCGACCATCACCCGCTTCTCCCCCGTCAGCCACAGGCCCTGGCGCTCGTTGCGCAGGTCCATGCTGAGGCCGGCATGGTAGAACGAGGCCGTTATCCCGCTGGCTTCCAGCAGGTTCGCGAGCTCCTCGCAGCGGCCCCGGCTGCGGACATAGACGATGCCGCTGCCGGGCACGCCGCGGCAGATGGTCAGCAGCTGGCCGTTCTTGTCCTCGCAGTGGCGGACGGCATAACTGAGGTTGGGGCGCTCGAATCCGGCCTGCAGGAGGTTAGGTTCCCGGAATCCGAGGCGCTCCTGGATGTCCTGCGCGACTACGGGCGTGGCCGTGGCCGTCAGGGCGATGACCGGGGCGTCGACCGTCTCCCGCAGCTCGCCGATCCTCAGATAGGCCGGACGGAAGTCGTAGCCCCACTGACTGATGCAGTGGGCCTCGTCGACGACGATGTAGCGGATGTCCATGGACCGGACGTAGGACTGGAAAAAACGGGTCCCGAGGCGCTCCGGGGACAGGTAGAGGAAGCGGAAGTCGCCGTAAGCGGCGTTGTTCAGCGTCAGCTCCATCTCCCGCGAGGACATGCCGGCATGGACCGCCAGGGCCTTGATGCCGCGGGCCTCGAGCTGCCGCACCTGGTCCTTCATGAGGGCGATCAGGGGCGTCACGACGATGGCGAGGCCGGTCTCGTGCATGAGCAGCGGTACCTGGAAGCAGACGGACTTGCCGCCGCCGGTCGGGAGGATGGCGAGCACGTCGCGACCCTCCGCAGCCTCGCGGATGATCTCTTCCTGCATGGGGCGGAACGAGTCGTAGCCCCAGTATTTTTTCAATACTTCCTTCGCGGTCATGGTGTGCGAAGGTAGCTATTTTTCGTCAAAAGGACAAGACGCGTTTCCCCGCTTGTGTATGTCATGGAAAATTTGTATATTTGCACGATATGTAATTACGCTTATCATAATCTTAAATATAACATCCGATATGGCAAACATCGATTTGACCAAGTATGGTATCAAGGGTGTGAAGGAAGTCCTCTACAACCCCACCTACGAAGTTCTCTACAACGAAGAAACAAAGCCCGGCCTCGAAGGTTTCGACAAAGGCCAGGTGACCGAGCTCGGCGCGATCAACGTGATGACCGGCATCTATACCGGCCGCTCCCCTAAGGACAAATACATTGTCTACGACAAGACCACGAAGGAAGGCGCCCCGGGTGAGATCTGGTGGGATACCGAGGAGTACCACAACGACAACCACAAGATGTCCGTCAAGACCTGGAACGTCGTCAAGAAGCTCGCCCAGAAGCAGCTCAGCGGCAAGCGCCTCTTTGTCGTCGACGGTTTCTGCGGCACGCACGCCGACACCCGCATGAAGGTCCGCTTCATCGTCGAGGTCGCCTGGCAGGCCCACTTCGTGACGAACATGTTCATCCGCCCGAAGAACCAGAAGGAATTCGACCAGGAGCCTGATTTCGTCGTCTACTGCGCCGCCAAGGCAAAGGTTGAGAACTTCGCAGAGCTCGGTCTCCGCAGCGAAACCTGCGTCGCCTTCAACGTCACCTCCCGTGAGCAGGTCATCCTCAACACCTGGTACGGCGGTGAGATGAAGAAGGGTA
>CAMKRY010000057.1 GCA_946415345.1 uncultured Bacteroidales bacterium
TTGACGATCGTCGCGACGATGTTGCCGCCGAAAGCGGGACGGATCTGGTAGAGGAGGTTCTGGTATTCCTTGCCGGTCTTGGCGTCGGTGTAGGAACCGATTTCGAGCTGGGTGCAGTCGGCGGTCAGGCCGCTGGTGAGGCTGGAGCTCACTCTCGGGCCGAGGTCACGGCCGATGACGGTCGCGCCCATGAGGCAGATCTGCGGCTTCTCCTCCTTGAAGAGGCCGACGAGGATGTCGGTGTGGGGAGCGGAGGTGTACGGGAAGAGGTCCTTGCCGTCGAAAACGAAGAGTTTGTCGACGCCGTACGGAAGAATCTGCTCCTCCACCTTGCCCTTGATACCGGTACCGGCCACGACAGCGTGGAGCTCGACACCGAGTTCGGTGGCCAGTTTGCGGCCCTTGGTCAGGAGTTCCTGGGAGACTTCGGCGACAGTCGTGCCTTCGATCTCGCAATATACAAATACGTTGTTCATAGCTAGCCGATGATTTTTTCGTTGAGAAGTTCCTGGATGAGGCCCTCGACATCCGCGTCGGCGGCGGTCAGGGTCTTGGATTCCTTGGCCTGGAAGACAATGTTCTGGACCGTCTTGACCTTGGTCGGGGAGCCGGCGAGACCGCACTGATTCGGGTCACCGTCGACATCCGCGACGCTCCACTGCGTCAGGGTCAGGTACGGGCGCTCGGCATAGAGAGCCGCATGGGGATCCTCCGCGGGGCGCTCGGCCGGGCAGGTGGCGTATTTGTATTTCATGACGAGGCGGACGTTCTGCGGACGGCAGGGGGCGGCCGTGCCGTTGACCGTCACGACGAGCGGAAGCGGGGCCTCGACGGTCTCCGCACCGCCGTCGATACGGCGCTCGATCGTGGCGACGCCGTTCTCGACTTTCTTGATTTCCTCTGCGTAGGTGACCTGGTTCAGCCCGAGCTTCTGGGCGACCTGGGGGCCGACCTGGGCCGTATCACCGTCGATAGCCTGACGGCCGCCGATGACGATGTCCACGCCGCCGATCTTCTTGATGGCGGTGGCGAGGGCATAGGAGGTGGCAAGGGTATCCGCGCCGGCGAAAAGGCGGTCGGTCAGCAGGTAACCGCCGTCTGCGCCGCGGTAGAGACCCTGGCGGATGATTTCTCCCGCACGGGGCGGGCCCATGGTCAGGATTTCCACCGTCGAACCGGGATACTGCTCCTTGAGGCGGAGCGCCTGCTCCAGGGCGTTGAGGTCATCGGGGTTGAAGATGGCGGGCAGGGCGGCACGGTTGACGGTGCCTTCCGGAGTCATCGCATCTTTACCCACATTACGGGTGTCCGGCACTTGTTTGGCCAGGACGACAATTTTCAGACTCATATAGTATTAGGTTTTATGTATTTTCACTAAAGCCAAAAACATACAAAGTTAGTCATTTTCGGGAGAATCGCAAAAACGTGATAGCAGGCCCTTTTATATCTCGCCGAATATGTCTATTTTTGTGCATAACACATTGACAGATGAAACGTTTCCTTGCCTTTGCCGCGGCTGCTCTGGCCAGCCTTTCCCTTTTCGCCCAGAATCCTGTCGCCAATCCCAAAGCCGTCGTGACAGAGGGCAATGCCCGCTTTACCGTCCTGACGGACCGCCTGATCCGCATGGAATGGGCGGCCGACGGACAGTTCGAGGACCGCGCGAGTCTCGCCATCATCAACCGCGACCTGCCGGTGCCCTCGTTCTCCAGGAGCCGCAGCGGCAAGACACTGACCATCAAGACCGACGCGCTGACGCTGACCTACAAGGGCGGGCGCTTCGACAAGGACAACCTGGAGGTCCGGTTCAAGCTGAACGGCAGCACGGTCACCTGGTTCCCCGGCAAGGAAAACAACGGGAACCTTCGCGGCACGACGCGCACGCTGGACGGCAGCAAGGGCTTCAGCCAGATCAGCTTTGGCGTGCAGGAGCTCGAGGAAGGCATCCTCTCCCGCGACGGATGGGCCCTCGTCGACGAAAGTCAGCGGCACCTGCTGCAAAAGGATACCAGCGACTGGGGGGAATGGGTCGCGCTTCCGGAGGATGAGGATCGGAGGGACCTCTATCTCTTCGCCTATGGCCATGACTATCTCGCTGCGCTGAAGGACTTTACGCGCGTCGCCGGGGAGATTCCGCTGCCGCCGCGGTATGTGTTCGGCTACTGGTGGAGCCGCTACTGGGCCTACACCGACGAGGAACTGCTGGCGCTGGCCGACGAGATGCGGACCCGTGACATCCCCGCGGACGTGTTTATCATCGACATGGACTGGCACCTGACCTGGCCGGAGATGGACCGCCGCCTCGGTCCGGACGAGTTCGGGCAGTCGCGCGGCTGGACGGGCTACAGCTGGAACCACGACCTGATCCCGGACCCGGAAGGCCTGCTCAACGCCCTGCATGACAAAGACTTCAAGGTGGCATTGAATCTCCATCCCGCCTCGGGCATCCGCCCCTATGAAGACGCCTACGACGCTTTTGTCGAGGACTATCTCGCCCGCACGGAGGAAGGAGAATATGACGGTCCCGTTGGCTATGTCTATCCCGACGGCGGGTGGCAGTACCAGGGCAACGATTTCCCGACCGGCACGCCCGGCTACCGCGCCCCGGTTCCCTTCCGGCTGGACCAGCAGACTTGGGCGGACGCCTATTTCGCGACGGTCATCCGGCCCATGGAAAAGCAGGGTGTCGATTTCTGGTGGCTCGACTGGCAGCAGTGGCGCGAGAGCAAGTATGTGCCCGGCCTGTCGAACACCTTCTGGTGCAACTACGCCTTCTGGAACGACAAGGTCCGTCAGACCCGTTCCGAAGGCCTGCAGGCGCCCCGTCCGCTGATCTACCACCGCTGGGGCGGCCTCGGCAGCCACCGCTACCAGCTCGGCTTCTCCGGGGACACCTTTGTCGACTGGGAGGTTCTCCGCTTCCTGCCCTATTTCACCGCCACGGCCAGCAACGTCGGCTACGGCTACTGGGGCCATGACATCGGCGGCCACATGCTCCCCGCCGGCGTCGACAAGCCCCGCGACCCCGAGCTCTTCACCCGCTGGATGCAGTTCGGCGTCTTCACGCCCATCTTCAAGACGCACTCCACCAAAAACGCCCTCCTGGACTGCCGCATTTGGGCTTTCCCGGAATACTACCCGATGCTGAAGGCCGCCATCGACCTTCGCTATTCGCTGGCCCCATACATCTACAACGCCGCCCATAACGCCACCGTCACCGGCGTTTCCCTCTGCCGGCCGCTCTACTACTATTATCCCGAAACGGAAGCCGCCTATACCTGGAACGAGGAATACTTTTTCGGCGACGACATCATCGCCACGGCCATCACCGAGCCCGTCGGCGCCGACGGAACCGCCCCGCGCAAGGTCTGGCTCCCCGGCGGCCGCTGGTATGACATGGCCCACCACCGCCTCCTAGACGGCGGACAGGTCCATTCCCTCCGCTACAAGCTCGACGAGAACCCCTGGTTCGTCCGCGCCGGCGCCGTCCTGCCGCTGTCCGGCCGCTCGGTCCGCAACCTCCAGGACCCGTCCGAAAACGAAATTCGCCTCCTGGTCATCCCCGGCGGCGGTTCCCATGCCTTCGACCTCTACCAGGACGACGGCCTGACGCAGAGCTACGTTCAGGATTTCGCTACAACCCATATCGAGAAAACGACGTCCTCCGACCGCCGGACCGTCATCAAAATCAGCCCCCGCCGGGGCAGCTTTGCCGGCGCGCCCGACAGTCGACGTATCGTTATCGAGCTGGAAGGCGTCGTGGGATTGCGCAACAACATCCTCCTCAACGGCAACCCCCTCGGCATGGGCGTCATGTCCCTCCGCGACGGACGCACGGTCATCACCCTCCCCGACCGCCCTGCCTCCGAGGCCCTCACCGTCGAGGTTCGATTGTAACCGTACCTCGAACGCAACCCTCAATTCGCTACGCCTATTTTTTGCGTCATTTTTGTACAAGTTTGGTTTTTTTTCTATTTTTGTAAGGAACAAGTGTACTAATAACCCGGAAATAGAATCTTAATATACCTATTTCTAACCTTTAAAACCTTTTTTATTATGGCAAATCAAAAGAACGGCCTCGCATCTGCGGCTCTCATTCTGGGCATCATCGGCCTCGTTTTCGTTCTGATTCAGGCTTTCATCGGCGTCTCTGTTGCCGGCCTGATCGCCACGCTCTGCTCTGTTCTTACATGGCCCTTCGCCATTCTCGCCATCATCCTCGGTGTTATCGGCGCTGTTGGTGACAAACCGAAGAAGAGCACCGCTATTCTTGGTGCCGGCCTCGGTGTCCTGGGCATCATTCTCTACTTTGTCATCCCGAACCTGATGTACACCGTATAAGTAAAAGTTTTATGGACTACAAAAAGGAGATGCGAGTTTCGCATCTCCTTTTTTTGATAATGGCTCAAGTCCCACTGGGGACGCAAAAAGCCAGCCGACTGGCTGGCTTTTTGTGGTCCCTGGGGGACTTGAACCCACGACCCACGGATTATGAGTCCGCTGCTCTAACCGACTGAGCTAAGGGACCGGTCACGGGGCCGCTTCTGCTACAGAAACAGCCCCGCTTTTATCTGACAGATTTCTACTCTCAGACTTTGATCTCAACCTCAACGCCGGAGGGGAGCTCGAGCTTCATGAGGGCATCAACGGTCTTGGCGTTGCTGTCATCAATGTCGAGCAGGCGGACGTAGGAGTCAAGCTCGAACTGCTCGCGGGACTTCTTGTTGACGAAGGTCGAGCGGTTCACGGTAAAGATCTTCTTGTGGGTAGGCAGCGGAATGGGACCATTGACCTTTGCACCTGTAGACTTCACCGTATCAACGATCTTGGCAGCCGACTTGTCGACGAGCATGTGATCGAAGGATTTCAGTTTGATTCTGATTTTCTGGCTCATATCAAAAAGACTTTTTTAGTTTTCTACAATTATTCTTCCTCGGCAAAACGCATCCGGCTGTAGCCGCTCTTCTCGACGATGTCCTTGGCGATGTTCGCGGGGACCTCGGCGTAGTGATCGAACGTCATCGTGCTCGTGGCGCGTCCGGAGGACAGCGTACGGAGCACCGTGACGTAACCGAACTGCTCGGCGAGCGGGACGAAAGCCTTGACGATGCGCGCACCGTTGGCGGTCGAATCCATGGCGACAATCTGTCCGCGGCGACGGTTGAGGTCGCCGACGATGTCGCCCATGTAATCCTCCGGGGTCACGACCTCGAGGGACATGATGGGCTCCATCAGGACAGGATGCGCCTTCGGACAAGCATGACGGAAGGCCATGCGGGCTGCGATTTCGAACGAGAGCTGGTCGGAATCCACCGGGTGGTACGATCCGTCGAGCACGGTGACCTTCAGGGAAGGCACCTCGTAGCCGGCCAGGACACCATTGGACATGGCTGCCTGGAAGCCCTTCTCGATGGACGGGATGTACTCCTTGGGGATGTTGCCGCCCTTGACCTCGTTGACAAACTGCAGGCCGGATACGCCTTCGTCTGCGGGAGAGATTCTTACGATGATGTCCGCGAACTTGCCGCGTCCGCCCGTCTGTTTCTTGAAGACCTCGCGGAGCTCCACCTCGCCGGTGATCGCTTCCTTGTAGTTGACCTGCGGCGCACCCTGGTTGATGTCCACGCCGAACTCGCGGCGGAGACGGTCCACGATGATGTCGAGGTGCAACTCACCCATGCCGCTGATGACGGTCTGACCCGTCTCGGGATCGGCTTTCACGGTGAATGTCGGGTCTTCCTCGGCCAGTTTGCCGAGCGCGATGCCGAGCTTGTCCAGATCCTGCTGGGTCTTGGGCTCGACGGCGATGCCGATGACCGGATCCGGGAATTCCATGGATTCCAGGACGATCGGGTGGTCTTCCACACAGACCGTATCGCCGGTGCGCAGGTCCTTGAAACCGACGGCTGCGCAGATATCACCCGCCTCCACGAACTCGATAGGGTTCTGGTGGTTGGAGTGCATCTGATACAGCCGGGCGACCCGCTCCTTCTTGGCGGTACGCGTGTTATAGACATAGGAACCGGCGTCAAGCCGTCCGGAGTAGGCCCGGAGGAAGGCGAGACGGCCCACAAACGGGTCGGTCGCGATCTTGAACACAAGGGCGCAGAAAGGCTCCTGGTTCGACGGTTTGCGTTCGATTTCAGCACCCGTTCTCGGATTGGTTCCGGTAACGGCGCCCTTGTCGAGCGGGGACGGAAGGTAACGCATGACGCAGTCAAGGAGGAACTGGACCCCCTTGTTCTTGAAGGATGATCCGCAGCAGGCGGGGACGATCTGCATCGCGATGGTACCCTTGCGGATCGCCGCGATGACCTCCTCCTCCGTAACGGAATCGGGATCCTCAAAATATTTCTCCATCAGCGCCTCGTCGCACTCTGCCGCAGCCTCGAGGAGTTTGTCCCTCCACTCGGCGACCTCGGCCTCCATCGACGCCGGGACCTTGTCAAACTTGTAATTGACGAGTTCCTCGGAGCTGTCGTAGTAGATGGCCTTGCGGGAAAGCAGGTCGACGATGCCTTCGAATTTGTCCTCCGCACCGATAGGGAGGCAGACGGGAACAGCGTTCGCACCGAGTTTCGTCCGGATCTCCTCCACACAGGAGAGGAAATCGGCGCCAACCCGGTCCATCTTATTCACGTACGCAATCTTCGGCACGCCGTATTTGTCGGCCTGGCGCCAGACAGTCTCGGACTGGGGCTGGACGCGGCCGACGGCGCAGAAGGTCGCAATCGTACCGTCAAGGACGCGAAGGGAACGCTCCACCTCTACGGTGAAGTCTACGTGGCCGGGCGTATCGATCAGATTGATCTGATACACCTGACCGGCGTAGTGCCAGAACGCGGTTGTCGCGGCGGAGGTGATGGTGATACCACGCTCCTGCTCCTGGACCATCCAGTCCATGGTCGCGGCACCCTCGTGGACCTCTCCTATCTTGTGGGTCTTGCCCGTATAGTAGAGGATACGTTCCGAGGTCGTCGTCTTGCCGGCATCGATGTGGGCCATGATGCCGATGTTGCGGGTGAATGTAAGATCCCTGTTCGCCATTTAGCTTGTCGGAATTAGAAACGGAAGTGTGCAAATGCCTTGTTGGCCTCTGCCATTCTGTGCATATCCTCTTTACGCTTGAAGGCGCCACCTTCGTTGTTGTAAG
>CAMKRY010000058.1 GCA_946415345.1 uncultured Bacteroidales bacterium
CGCGGAGCATACCCGATTCGACGGGCACTTCGCCGTCGCGGCGGAGCGGATTCTCCACACAGGACTCGTCCAGCTCACGCAGGAAGCGGCTCGGGGAATTGGATTCATGCCGGCCGTTGCGCATCCGGGACTCGGCATACAGCAGCGTCAGGCTCTTCTTGGCTCGGGTCATGGCGACATAGAACAGACGCCGCTCCTCCTCCAGATCTTTGGTCGAATAGAGCATGGACATGGACGGGAAAAGGTTCTCCTCCATGCCAACGACGAGCACGTGCGGAAACTCCAGACCCTTGGCGGAATGGGCCGTCATCAGCGCAATCTTGTTGGTGTCGTTATCTTCCGAGGGGGTATCGGCATTGCTCAACAGGGAAATATCCTCAAGGAAATCCCCCAGCAGGACGGGCTTGATCTCGTCATCGGGAATGTCCGATTCGTCGTCGTACTTCCCTTCCGCAAGGAGCCCGGCACGCTGGTCCGCCTTGCGTTCTTCCGCGAACCGCGCCACGGAGTTGAGCAGTTCCTCGACGTTGGCCGTCCGGGCCTGGCCTTCGATGGAGTTGTCACTCTTATAAAAGAGGTATAAGCCGGAGGCGTCGGCAATCTGGGTGACGAGGTCGTAGGCGTCCGCCGTTCCCACCATTTCATGGAACCGCAGGATCATCCCGCAGAACTCGCGGAACTTGACGATGGCGGCGTTACGGAGGCCGTGGATCTCGAGGTCCTCCCGGTATGCAGCGACGATCAGGGGCGATGCATGTACCCGGGCGGCTTCTTCCAGGGCATGGACGGAGGTCTCGCCGATACCGCGGGCGGGCTTGTTGACTACGCGCTTGAAGGACTCGTTGTCGGAGGGATTGACGACGAGTTTGAGGTAGGACATCATATCCTTGACCTCGGCGCGGTCGAAGAAGGAATTGCCCGAGAAAATCACGTAAGGCAGGTTCCGCTTGCGAAGGGCCTCTTCCAGCGCCCGGGACTGGGCGTTGGTCCGGTAGAGAATGGCGAAATCGCGGTACTCAGCCTTCTCCTCCCGCATCTTCGAGAGTATGGTCCCGGCGGCGAGGGTCGCCTCGGTGGTCTCGTCGAAAGCCTTCACCAGGCGGATCTTCTCCCCCTCCCCGCCAATGGCGCGGCACTGCTTGGGGATGCGGCCTTCGTTCTTGGAAATCAGTTTGTTGGAGGCGTTGACGATCATCTGCGTCGAGCGGTAATTACTTTCCAGGCGGAAGATGCGGCAGCCCTGATAATCCTTCTGGAAGTTCAGGATGTTGCCGATGTTGGCGCCGCGGAAGGCATAGATCGACTGCGAATCGTCACCGACAACGCAGAGGTTCCGGTGGCCGGCGGAGAGATAGCGGAGGATCTGATACTGCGCCCGGTTCGTGTCCTGATACTCGTCCACGAGGATGTGGTCGAAACGCGCGGCAATCTCTTCCCGGGCCTCCGGCACATCCCGCAGCAGGATGTTCATGTTCAGCAGGATATCGTCGAAGTCCATGACGCCGTTCTGCTTGCAGGTCTGCTCATAGAGCTTGAAGACCTTGTAGAGTTCCGGCCTCTTCTGGAGACGGTCGGCTTCCCGGATTTTCTCGTTCGCGCCGTAGGCATCTGCCGTGAAAAGGCCGTTTTTGGCCCTGGAAATCTTTCCGAGCACCTCGCGCGGCTTATAGATCTTGTCGTCCAGCTGAAGCTGCCTGACGCAGGTTTTGATGGCGCTCTGCGAATCGGAGGTGTCGTAAATGGTAAAAGACGGCGGATAGCCCAGCCGGTCGGCGTAGTCCCGCAGGAAGCGGATGAACACCGAATGGAACGTGCCCATCCAGATGCGGCGGGCCTTCCGCTCGCCGACCATGGCGGCGATACGCTCCTTCATCTCCTGCGCGGCTTTTTTGGTAAAGGTCAAAGCCAGAATCCGCTCCGGCGCAATTCCCTTCTCCCCGATGAGCCAGGCGATGCGCGTAGTCAGCACGCGCGTCTTCCCGGAACCCGCTCCCGCCACGATCAGCACCGGTCCGTCCACACACTCGGCAGCAGCCCGCTGCTCCCGGTTCAATCCTTCTAAAATCGTTTCCACAAGTACTTGTTTTTCTGTTTCGACCTCACTTTCTACGCTTCACTGCGACAATCTGTATATGCCGCCAAGATTTCACTGCGAATTTAGCAATTTTTTGTTATCTTTGTTGGTTGAATCTTGAATAATACCAATTATTAACGATAATGTCCAACACCATCCATCTCAAAAAGGGCCTCGACATTCCGATCAAGGGTGTCGCCGCCCAAAAGACGGTCAAGACGGTGACTCCGGACCTCGTCGCCATCAAACCCACGGACTTCAAGGGGTTCCTGCCCCGGCTGCTCGTGAAAGAAGGCGACAGCGTCCTCGCGGGCTCGCCCGTCATGGCAGACAAATCCCGCCCCGGGATCCTGCTCACCTCGCCGGTCAGCGGCACCGTGCAGCAGATCGTCCGCGGCGAGAAGCGCAAACTGCTCGCCGTCCTCGTGAAGGCCGACGGCAAACAGGAGTCCGTCGATTTCGGTGCGCAGAAGATCGCCTCCCTCGATGGCGCCGGGGTCCGGGACCTGCTCCTCAAGAGCGGCCTCTGGGTTTCCCTCGTCCAGCGTCCTTACGGCATCGTCGCCGATCCCGACCTGACCCCCAAGTCCCTGTTCATCTCCGCCTTCAACACCTCCCCGCTCGCCGCTGATTATGATTACTCGCTGTCCGCCGACGTCCCGTACGTCCAGGCCGGCGTCGACGTCCTCGGCAAGCTGACTCCCGGCGGCGTGCATTTCTGCATCGGAGAGCGCACGGCCAACAGCACCCCCTTCCACAAAATCGAGAACGTTATCATGCATGTGATCGGAGGTAAGCATCCGGCCGGCAACGTCGGCGTCCAGATCAGCCACATCGACCCGATTCTTAAGGGTGACACGGTGTGGACGGTCTCGCTCCCGCTCGTCGCCGCCATCGGCAAACTCTTCGCCACCGGCAAGCTCGACCTGACCCGCAAGGTGGCCGTCACCGGCCCCGCCGTCAAGGATCCCGCCTATGTCAGCGCCCTGCCCGGCACCCCCGTCGCAGCCCTGACCGACGAAGCCGTGGATAACGTCCGCGTCATTGGCGGCAATGTCCTTTCCGGCGAATGCCTCGGAAGCGAAGGCTACCTCGGCTTCTTCCAGGATCAGCTCACGCTGCTTCGCGAAGGCAACGAGAAGGAATGGTTCGGCTGGGCAAAGCCTTTCCGCCCGAAGCTCTTCAGTACCTCGGCCTGCTACTTCTCCTGGCTGACGCCCCGCAAGAAATACGACATGGACACGAATCTCCACGGCGGCGCCCGCGCCTTCGTCGAGACGAAGTGCTTCGAGGACGTGACCCCGATGGACCTCTTCCCGATCTACCTCATCAAGGCCTGCCTGGCCAAGGACATCGAGAAGATGGAACAGTTCGGCATCTACGAGGTCCTGCCCGAGGACCTGGCCCTCTGCGACTATGTAGACCCGTCCAAGAACGAGATCCAGGCCATCGTTGCCGAAGGCATCGACTATATGATCAAGGAAATGGCTTAAAGGAACTGCACTATGGAAGAAAACAAAACAACGAAGCCCGGCCTCTTTGAAAAAGGCGGCAAGCTCGGATTCCTTCACTCCACAGTGGATGCCTTCGAGACCTTCCTCCGCGTTCCCGCCACGGTGACCCGCAAGGGCGCCCACATCCGGGACGCCATCGACCTCAAGCGAGTGATGATCATCGTGGTCATCGCCCTCATTCCCGCCATGCTCTTCGGCATGTACAACGTCGGCTACCAGGCATCGCTCAGCGCCGGCCTCAACTGGGGCTTCTGGGAGATGTTCTGGTTCGGCTTCCTGAAAGTCATCCCGCTCTACATCGTTGCCTATATCGTCGGCCTCGGCATCGAGTTCGCCTCCGCGCAGATCCGCAACGAAGAAGTGAACGAGGGCTACCTCGTCACGGGCATGCTCATCCCGCTCATCGTCCCGGTGGATGTTCCGCTGTGGATGCTGGCCGTCGCCGTCGCCTTTGCCGTCATCTTCGGCAAGGAAGTCTTCGGCGGCACGGGTATGAACATCTGGAACCCGGCCCTGCTGACGCGCGCCTTCCTCTTCTTCTCCTACCCGAGCTCCATGTCGGGCGACACCGTCTGGGTGTCGGTCCCCAAGGGCATGGACGCCGTTACGGCAGCGACCCCTCTCGCCGTCACCGATCCCGCCGGCCACCATACGGTGCAGGCGCTGACCGACAGCGGCTGGAGCTTCTGGGACCTGTTCAACGGCCTCATCCCCGGCTCGGTCGGTGAGATGTCTGCGATTGCGATTCTCCTCGGCGCCGTCCTCCTTATCTGGACGGGCGTCGCCAGCTGGAAGATCATGGTCAGCAGTGTCGCCGGCGGTCTCCTCATCGGATGGCTCGGCCAGCTCGGCGGTGCCACGGAACTCCCCTGCTACTACCAGCTCGTCATGGGCGGCTTCCTCTTCGGTGCGGTCTTCATGGCCACCGATCCGGTCACCTCGGCCCAGACGGAATGCGGCAAATGGATCTACGGCTTCTTCGTGGGCGCCCTCGCGGTGACCGTCCGTCTTTGGAACCCGGGCTACGCCGAAGGCATGATGCTCGCGATCCTGCTGATGAACACCTTCGCCCCGCTGATCGACCACTGCGTCGTCACCCGCCATATCTCCCGCAGAAACAAACGCATTAAAACCGCATAACACCATGAATACCAACAATAACGGATACACCATCATCTACACGACGATCATCGTCATCGTGGTGGCTGCGGTGCTTGCGGTGGTTTCCCAGACCCTGAAGCCCAACCAGCTCGCCAACGAGAAGGCCGATGTCATCTCCCAGATGATGACCGCCGCCGGACTCGGCGAAAAGGCCGGATTCGAATCCATGGGCAACGACAAGGTCCTGGCCCTCTATTCCGAGTCCATCGACGTCGCCTACACGGTCGATGCCGCAGGACAGCCGGTCGATACCCTGCTGACCGCCCCCGCCGACCAGATCCAGATCTACACCCCGTCGCAGCTCAAGGCCATCTACAAGGCGGCCAAGGCCGGCGACGCTCCGGAGAAGCTCCCCGTCTTCAAGTTCAAGAACGGCCTGACGGTCATCCCCGTCTACGGAGCCGGTCTCTGGGGCCCGATCTGGGGTTATCTCTCCCTCGAGGGAACGACCTTCAAGGGTGCGTTCTTCGACCATGAAAGCGAGACCGCCGGTCTCGGCGCCAAGATCAAGGACGACCCCGCCTTCCAGGCCCTGTTCATCGGCAAGGAAATTCTCCTGACCGATGAGGCCGCCCAGTTCGAAATTGCCAAGGCCGGTGCCCATAAGCTCCCCGAGAGCAACGGCATCGACGCCATCGCCGGCGCGACCATGACCTCCGGCGGTCTGAACAACGCCATCAACCTCTGGCTCGGCCTCTACAAGCCGGTCTTCGAAGGCGCCTCCGCAGGTTGCCAGCATGAGCACAAGGATTGCGGCCACCACCATGAGGGCTGCGAAGAGCAGCACGAAGGTTGCGAAGGCCAGCATGAAGGTTGCGAAGGCCAGCACGAAGGTTGCGAAGGCCAGCATGAAGGTTGCGACAAGCCTTGCTGCCATGAAACCCCTAAAGCAGAGGAGGAATAAGCCATGAATGCCAAGATTAAAGAAACCATCCTCAATCCGATCTTCAAGGGCAACCCGATTACCGTCCTTGTTCTCGGTATCTGTTCCTCCCTCGCCGTTACGGTCACCTTGAAGGGCGCCCTGGTCATGACCCTATCCGTCATCGCGGTCTGCGGCCTGTCCAGTCTCGTGCTCTCCATCCTCCGCAACACCATCCCGGGCCGGGTGCGAATCATCGTCCAGCTCGTTGTGGTCGCCATGATGGTGATCCTCGTGGATCAGCTCCTCAAATCCTTTGAGGCGACCTACGCGATTGACCGCCAGTTGAGCGTCTACATCGGTTTGATCATCACCAACTGCATCGTCATGGGCCGCATCGAGGCCTTCGCCCTGGGCAACTCCCCGTGGCCGAGCTTCCTCGACGGCATCGCCAACGGTGCAGGCTACGGCATGATCCTGCTTGTGGTCGCCTTCTTCCGCGAGCTTCTGGGCAGCGGCACCCTCTTCGGTGTCGATATCCTGGGGCGCTTCGGCTATGTCACCAACAACCTTGTCATCCTTCCGCCGTTCGCGCTGATTCTCCTGGGCTGCATCGTCTGGGTCCAGCGCAGCATCCAGAAGGACCTTCAGGAAAAGTAACACTAACACCCTGCTATAGATTATGGAATATCTCAGCTTATTCGTAAGGTCAATCTTCGTTGACAACATGATCTTCGCATACTTCCTCGGAATGTGCTCATTCCTGGCGGTATCGAAGAACGTGAAGACAGCTGCCGGCCTGGGTGTCGCTGTTATCTTCGTCCTCCTGGTGACGCTTCCGATCAACTATCTCCTCAATAAGTACGTCCTCGCGCCGGACGCCCTGATGGAAGGGGTGGACCTGAGTTTCCTCAGCTTCATCATCTTCATCGCCGTCATCGCCGCCATCGTGCAGATCGTCGAGATGGTCGTGGAGAAGTTCAGTCCCTCGCTCTATTCTTCCCTCGGTATCTTCCTGCCGCTGATCGCGGTCAACTGCGCCATTCTCGGCGGCAGCCTCTTCATGCAGCAGAAGGATTTCGCGAACATCGGTGAAGCGACGGTCTACTCGCTCGGCTCCGGCCTGGGCTGGTTCCTCGCCATCGTTTCCCTCGCCGCCATCCGCGAGAAGATGTCCTACAGCAATGTGCCGGCCGGCCTCAAGGGCCTCGGCATCACGTTCATCACCGTCGGTCTGATGGGCATCGCCTTCA
>CAMKRY010000059.1 GCA_946415345.1 uncultured Bacteroidales bacterium
GCAAGCTCATCGACGCCATCTTCGGCGAATACTGCGAGAAGAACCTCATCCAGCCGACCTTCATCATCGACTATCCCGTCGAGATGTCCCCGCTGACCAAGCGCTGCCGCTACGACGACACGCTGACCGAGCGTTTCGAACTTTTCGTCAATGGCAAGGAGCTGGCGAACGCCTATTCCGAGCTGAACGATCCGATCGACCAGCTGGAGCGCTTCGAGGAGCAGGCCGCGCTGAAATCCAAGGGCGATGACGAGGCGATGTACATCGACTACGACTTTGTCCGCGCCCTCGAGTACGGCATGCCACCGACCTCCGGTATCGGCATCGGCATCGACCGCCTCACCATGTTCATGACCGGGCAGGAGACCATTCAGGACGTCCTCTTCTTCCCGACCATGCGTCCCGAGAAGTTCTAATGAAAAACCCCGGTCACAACCGACCGGGGTTTGTTTTATCTAGAACGGGAAATCGTCCTCCGGGCCCTGCTGGGGCGCGGGCTGGGCGGGCGCTGCGGGAGCGGCCGGCTGCGGCTGGTAGGAAGGCTGGGGAGCCGGAGCACCGTCCATGGCGCCTGGGTTGTCCTTGCGGGCACCGAGGAGCTGGAACGTATCCACGATCACCTCGGTCGTATAGCGCTTGTTGCCGCTCTGGTCCGTCCAGTTGCGGGTGCGGAGACGGCCCTCGATATAGAGCTGGGTGCCTTTTTTGACGTAACGCTCGATGACGTCGGCGTTGCCGCGCCAGGCGACGATGTTGTGCCATTCGGTGTTCTCCTGCCGGTTGCCGGCGCGGTCGGTATAGCGCTCGGACGTGGCGAGCGGGAAAGTGGCGACCTTGGCGGCGTTGGCAGGGTTCTGGGGATTCTGATCAAGGTAACGTACTTCGGGATCTTTACCAACGTTACCGATAAGCATGACTTTGTTGAGGGACATAGCGTTTCGTGTTTAATATCGGTCCGCAAGATACGGAAAAAAATCGGATTTCAAAGAAAAACTTCAAGCCTCTGCCATGGCCCCCAGATCGCAGGGCTCGCCGGTCATGAGGCTGTAGCCTGCGGCCGCCTGGAAGAGGTGCCAGCGCGTACCGGGAATGTAGCGGGCACCGCCGTTTTCCACCATCATCAAATAGTTGCCGGTAAAAGAAGGGTTCTTGTAAGAAGCCTCGAGCAGAATTTTGTCGGGGCGCGTTCCGGGCTCCTCGCCGGCGAAATCGTCGGCGCAGAGCATGTCCAGGGCCGGAATCGGCTGCGGAAGGGTCCAGATGACGAGGTCACATTCCCGGATCGAGGCCTTCAAGTCGCTGAAAGGAACGCAGAGGAAGCCGTACTCGGGCAGGCCGTCGGCGAACTGCTGCGCCTTCTCCGACGTGCGGTTCATCAGGGCCACGTCAAAGCCCATTTCCGCGGCAGCCACGGCCGCGGCACGGCCCGCACCCCCGCAGCCGACCACGAGGGCCTGCGGCACGTCGGGGAACCGTTCGCGGAGGTTCTCCCGCACGAACTGGTGGACCTTGATATGGGCCCGGGGGCCGAATTCGCGGTAGCAGGCGGCGAATACGCCCGGGAAATAGCTTTCCGCGACGCTCAAAATCACGCCGCTGAAGTCGCTGTTGTGGGCCGAAAGGCCTTCGGGGGTCTTGACGATGAGGTTCGTCGCGCCGATTTTGAGGACGGGACCGTCGATCGTGCCGCCCGAAGCGAGCACCTCCGCATAAGCGAGCTGTTTGAAAGGGGCGGTGACGTTGATGGCGCGGTAGTCTTCCCGCATAAACCGGCTCCAGGCTGCGGCGAAATCGCTTTCTTCGATGAGATCGTAGGCGTATTTGCCGCCATAGGCCGCACCGAACAGGCGCGGGCTGCGGGAGCCGCGAAGGGGATTGCCGATGAGTCCGAACCTAGGCATGACGCTGGCGGACGGCTTCGAAAAGAAGGATGGCGGCGCTGACCGAGACGTTGAGGCTGTCGAGACGGCCGAGCATCGGGATGCGGATATGGGCGTCGGCGGCGATGCGCCAGGCGTCCGTGAGGCCCGTCGATTCGGTCCCCATCACGAGGGCGGTCGGGCCGGTCATCGGCGTCTCATAATACCACTCGCTGTCCTGCAGCTGGGCCGTCAGGATGCGGATGCCGCGCGATTTGAGCCAGGGAATGACCTCGGAGGACGGGGCAGCGACGGTCGGCACCGTAAAGACGGCGCCGATGGAGGCACGGATGAGGTTCGGATTCCAGAGGTCCGTCAGCGGATCGCAAATGATGACCGCATCGGCCCCGGCGGCATCGGCGCTGCGAAGGACTGCGCCGAGATTCCCCGGCTTCTCCACGGACTCCAGTACTACGATGAGCGGATTCTCCGGCAGCTGCAAATCCTCCAGCCGACGCTCCCGGACCCGCACTTCGGCCACAACGCCTTCCGTGCTGTCCCGTACCGCAATCTTCTGATAGATCGGATAGGGCACTTCGACGATCGGGATGTCTCCATGCTCATTGGCAGGCCGAAATGACATGCCGGCAATTTCCGGGCAGACGAAGACGGTATGGATTTCAAAGCCGGCCTCGATGCAGTGCTCGAGCTCGCGGCGGCCTTCGACGACGAAAAGGCCTTGCTCACGCCTTGTGCGGGATTTCTCCTGCAGCGTGAGCAAGTTTTTGATTTTCGGGTTCTGGGCCGATGATATGGTTTCTATTCTCGCCACGGACTATTTCTCGTCTTCGACGATGTTCGGCTTCTCGAGGCCGAGGTCGCGTTTCTTATCGAGCGCTTTGAGGTAGATGGCGATGGCCAGGGCGGCGACGCCGAAGCATGCGAAGATAATCAGCGGAACAGTGTAGTCGTAGGGGATCAGGATGCCGTCGGTGTCGAGGTGGGCGGCCGTGGCGGCTTCCACTTCGGCTTTGGCGGCAATGACGCCGGCATTGGTTGCGTTGACGCTCTCCAGGACGTTACCGATGATCATCGGGACGAAGCACAGACCGATGTTCTGGACCCAGAAAATCAGGCAGTACGCCGAGCCGAGCACTTTCTCGTTGATAATCTTCGGAACGGACGGCCAAAGAGCGGCGGGCACGAGGGCGAAGCTAATGCCGAGCACGACGATGGTGGCGTAGGCGATCAGTTTGCTGTCGGTCGCCGGGAGGACAAAGGCGAAGACTAGGTGGCACACGATCAGGAGCAGGGCGCCGTACATAAGCATCGTGGCACCCTTGCCTTTCTTGTCCAGATAGCGGCCGAGGAACGGGGTGATGATGGCGGCGCCGATCGGGAACCAGCGGAAAATGCTGGAGGCTTCCCGGGCACTGATGCCGTCCAGATTGCACTGGAGCATTTCGGCTCCGTATGCCTGGAACGGGAAGATGGCGCTGTAGTAGAGGACGCACAGCAGGGCGACCACCCAGAAGCTCAGGGAATTGAAGATAGTACCCAGGTCGGAGAGCTTGAATTCCTCGTCACTTCCTTCCTTGCCTTCGGCGGCGTTGGCCTCGGCGAGCTGCTTGTCGAACTTCTTGTCCATCACGCAGAAGACACTGAAGAACAGGAGGCCGATGATCAGCAGGAGCAGACCGAAGGCGACGCAGGCGACGACGCCGCGATTGTGGCCGAAGAGTTCCGAGTTGAGGAAAGCGTCGTGGATGATAGGGGAAATGGAGAAGACGGAAAACACGCCGACGCGGGCGATCGCCATCTCGACACCCATGGCCATGGCCATTTCCTTGCCCTTGAACCACTTGGCGATGGCCTTGGAGACCGTTGTACCAGCCATTTCACAGCCGCAGCCGAAGATCATGAAGCCGAGGGAGGCCATGACAGCGCTGCCCGGGAGACCCAGGATGGCTGCGTTGTCCAGCCAGGCGCAGAATTCTGTTCCCTGGAACCATTCGGAGATGCCGACGAACTTGATGGCGGCGCCGACAACCATCAGCGAGGCCGAAAGGAGACCGGTAAAGCGGACGCCCATCTTGTCAAGGATGATACCGGCGATGATGAGGAAGCCGCAGACGTTGAGGAAATATTCCGCCGCACGGTAGGTGCCGTATGTGCCGGAATCCCAGCCAAGCTCGCCCCACAGCGTACTCTTGATCGGAGCCATAATGTCTACGAACATGTAGCCGAAGAACATCATCAGGGCGATGAGAATGAGGGCCGACCATCTTGCGGCCGGGTTGTCATTCATGAATTTTCTGATTTTTTCTGCCATATCTGTTGATTTATGATTTCCGAAGCATTGTCAAACTGAATGGCTAAATTAGTAAAAACCTCCGATAAAGCCACAATTTTTTCACATTTTGGGAGAAAAATCGTAACTTGCAAAGCTATTTCGCACGCAAAATGTACAAGCTGCTCGACAAGATCCAAACCCCGGAAGATCTCCGTGCCCTGCCGGAGAACGAGTTGGCGGAGCTCTGCTCAGAGATCCGGGACTACATGGTCCGCTGCTGCGCGGAGAACCCGGGTCACCTGGGCTCCAGCCTCGGCGCCGTCGAGCTCATCGTCGGTATACATTATATATATAATACGCCCGCGGACAAGGTTGTCTTCGACGTCGGCCACCAGGCCTATGCCCACAAGATCCTGACCGGGCGCAAGGAGGCGTTCAAGACCCAGCGCACGGAAGGCGGTATCAGCGGCTTCCCGCGCCGGGACGAGAGCCCTTACGACGCTTTCGGCGTCGGCCACAGTTCGACCTCCATCTCCGCCGCCCTGGGTCTTGCCGTGAGCGCCCGGATGCAGGGACGGGATGAAAGGGCCGTTGCCGTCATCGGCGATGGCGCCATGACCGGCGGCCTGGCCTGGGAGGGCCTCAACAACGCCGGTTCGTCGAATGCCGACATCCTCGTCATTCTCAACGACAACAACATCTCCATCGACAAGAACCTCGGCGCCTTCCACAACTACCTCCTGCGGATTACCACCAGCCGGACCTACAACCGCGTCAAACGCAAGGTCTGGAACGTGATGGGAGAGAGCCGCTTCCGCAATTGGGTCCAGCGAAAGGTCCGCGACACGAAATCGATTCTCGTCCGCAAGTCCGGCGGTTCCGTCTTCGAGTCGCTCGGCTTCCGTTACTTCGGCCCCGTCGACGGCAACAATGTCCAGGAAGTCATCCGCAATCTCCGCAAGATCCGCGACCTCAAGGGCCCCCGCATCCTCCATATTATCACCCAGAAGGGCCATGGCTATGCGCCGGCCGAAGAAGCTCCGACGATCTGGCACGCCCCCGGCCGCTTCAACCCCGAGACGGGAGAACGTATCAGCGGCGCCCGGAAGGCCGACCGCTACCAGGATGTCTTCGGCGAGGTGCTCGTCGACCTGGCCCGCCGCGACGAAAAGGTCGTCGGCATCACGCCCGCGATGGCGACCGGCTGCGGCATGAACCTCCTGGCCGAACAGATGCCGGAGCGTTTCTTCGACGTCGGCATCGAGGAGGAGCACGCCGTGACCTTCGCGGCAGGCCTGGCCGCCGGCGGCATGAAACCGTTCTGCAACATCTACTCCGCCTTCTCGCAGCGCGCCTACGACCAGATCATCCACGATGTGGCCCTGCAGCACCTGCCCGTGGTCCTGTGCTTCGACCGGGCCGGTCTTGTCGGCGAGGATGGCGCGACGCACAACGGCGCCTTCGACCTGGCGGCTTACCGCAGCATCCCGAATGCCGTCGTCGCGGCCCCGCGCAATGAACGCGAACTGAAGAATCTCATGTATACGGCGCTTTACGCCGAAAACGGTCCCTTTATCATCCGCTATCCGCGCGGCTGCGGGGAAGGCGTGACCTGGAAGGAGGAACCGTACGCAGAACTGCCGCAGGGCAGGGGGGAGAAACTCCTTGAAGGGAAGCGCGTGGCCGTGCTGGCCCTGGGCCCGTGCGCGAACGCGGCCGTCGAGGCGGCGAAGGTACATGGCGCTGCCGTATGGGACGTCCGCTACCTCAAGCCGCTGGATCCGGATATGCTCGCCGAGTCTGCGACCTATGAGGCCGTGCTGACCGTGGAGGACGGCTGTCTCTCCGGCGGACTCTATGGTGCCGTTGCCGAGGCGATCGGCCGCCAGGTGCCCGTCCATGGGCTCGGAATCCCGGACCGTTTCATCGAAGCGGCCCCGCAGGGACGCCAGCGGGCAGTCTGCGGAATCGACCAGGAAGGGATTGAAAGGAAAATTGCCGATATTCTTAAAAATCGATAAAAAAGTTTTGGTGATTCCGAAATAATACCTAACTTTGCAGTCCTTTTCGGGAAAAGCTCTTTTGAAATACCGCCGATATAGCTCAGTTGGCCAGAGCACGTGATTTGTAATCTCGGGGTCGTGGGTTCGAATCCCTCTATCGGCTCGACTGAAATTCGGCGCAAGAGTTTAACGCTTGGGGAGATACCAAAGTGGCCAACTGGGGCAGACTGTAAATCTGCTGGCGATGCCTTCGTAGGTTCGAATCCTGCTCTCCCCACCAAAATGCAGAAATCGTGGAGCTACTTCCGCGAAATTTGCAATTTCGCGGAAGTAGCTCAGTTGGTAGAGCATCAGCCTTCCAAGCTGAGGGTCGCGAG
>CAMKRY010000060.1 GCA_946415345.1 uncultured Bacteroidales bacterium
GAAGATCTTCTTGTAGTCACCTACTGTAACGGTCTCGCCCGCAAGGTTCTCATCCCCGGAGGCGGTGTCGGTGGAGGACTTGGACGGTCCTTCATCCTTGCTGCAGGCCGCAAATGCGAGAAGCATCAGGCCGCTGACGATAAGCAGTGAAATCTTTTTCATAAGACAAATATAGTTTTCGCAAATATAAACAAAAAAAACGGCTCCGGAAAAGCCGGAGCCGCCTTATTTGGAGATTCCTATTCGGCCTTGCCGTCGGAACCGAGCACGTTGACGATCTTGTGCTTGTAGAGTTTCTTCATCTCGTCGCGGGCAGGACCGAGGTACTTGCGCGGGTCGAACTCACCGGGCTTGTCGTGGAAGACCTTGCGGATCGCGGCGGTCATGGCCAGACGGCTGTCGGAGTCGATGTTGATCTTGCAGACGGCGCTCTTGGAGGCCTCGCGGAGCTGCTCCTCGGGGATACCGACGGCATCCGGAAGCTTTCCGCCGAGCTCGTTGATCATGTCGACATACTCCTGCGGGACGGAGCTGGAGCCGTGGAGGACGATCGGGAAGCCGGGAAGTTTCTTCTCAATCTCGTGGAGCACGTCGAAAGCGAGCGGCGGGGGCACGAGACGGCCGGTCTTCGGATCGAGTGTGCACTGCTCACGGGTGAACTTGTAGGCACCGTGGGAAGTACCGATGGAGATGGCGAGGGAGTCGCAGCCCGTGCGGGTCGCGAAGTCGATCACCTCTTCCGGCTTGGTGTAGTGGGATTCCGCTGCGGAAACCTCATCTTCGACACCGGCGAGGACACCGAGCTCAGCTTCGACGGTCACGTCGAACTGATGGGCGTAGTCCACGACCTTCTTGGTCAGGGCGATGTTCTCCTCGTACGGGAGGGAGGAAGCGTCGATCATCACGGAGCTGAAGCCCATGTCAACGCAGCTCTTGCAGGTCTCGAAGCTGTCGCCGTGGTCGAGGTGAAGGACGATCTGGGGATGTTCCCAACCGAGTTCCTTGGCGTACTCGACGGCGCCTTCAGCCATGTAGCGGAGAAGGGTCTGGTTGGCATAGTTGCGCGCACCCTTGGAAACCTGGAGGATGACCGGGGACTTGGTCTCGGCAGCGGCCTGGATGATGGCCTGGAGCTGCTCCATGTTGTTGAAATTGAACGCAGGGATGGCGTAACCGCCGGCAACGGCCTTCTTGAACATTTCGCGGGTGTTCACGAGGCCAATTTCTTTGTAGGATACCATATTATTATAGAATAATTAGTTGTTTGCTTTGGAGCATACAAATATACAGTTTTTAATTTTTTTTACCAAGTTTTATACGGGTGCTTCGTCAGGTAGGAATTGTAATAACGTTTGTCACCCGTCACTTCCTCCCCGAGCCAGTCCGGGCGGGCAAATTCTTCCTCTTCACTGCCGAGCTCGATTTCCGCCATCACGAGCCCGTCGTTGTCCCCATGGAACTCGTCCACCTCGAAGCAGCGGCCGTTTCCGGCCGGGATGATATAGCGCGTCTTGTCGATGTCGCCGCCCGGGCAGAGCGGGAACAGGTCGAGCGCATCCTGCAGCGGAATCTCCTTTTCCCATTCCGGCCGGCTGATGCCGTTGACGCTGCGGCCTTTGATGGTAAGGATGCCTGTTTCGTCCCAGAGGCGGACGCGGACGGTATTGCCGCTGTCATGGGCGATGTATCCCTGGCGGATATGATGGGAGGCCGTGGCCTGTGCCTTGTAGCGGTCGTCCCTGACCAGGAATTTGCGTTCGGTTTCGATATGCATGGGGTTCGTATTAAATGGTCCAGGCGGACATGTCCCGCCCCTCGGCGAGTCCGTGGCGGATTTCCGTCGAGGATATGGTCACGAGCGGCGCCTTCAGGAGGGTGATGCGATAGTTCGGATTCTCCTTCAGCAGCCGCGCCCGGGCATGGCCGCGATGGTAGCCCTTGCGGGGGAAGACCACGACACCGTACTCCAGGAGAATGCGCTCATGGAAACGCCATCCCTGGAAATTGGCCAGGTTGTCGGCGCCGATGACGAGGGTGAACGTATGTTCCGGCTCACGGGCACGGAGGGTATCCAGCGTCCGGATGGTATACTGCGGCGGGGTCATCTTCAGCTCGATGTCCAGGAGCTTGACCTTGAGGTCCGGATAGCGGCCGATGGCCTCGACGGCAGCGTCGAAACGGTCCTGACCGGCTGGCAGACTATGGGTCTGTTTGAAGGGATTCTGCGGGGTCACCACGAGATACACGAGGTCGAATCCCGCTTTCTGCGTCAGGAAGCGAATAATGGCCAGGTGCCCCTTGTGCAGCGGATTGAAGCTGCCGGAGTAGACGGCAATGTTCACTGGGCGAGGAAGTTGTCGACGAGGGCCTCCGCTTCGGCGAAAGCGGTCTCGAGGTCGTCGTTGATGAGGACAGTATCAAACTGCGGGGCGTAGGTCATCTCCTCGGCGGCCTTGGCGACGCGTTCGGCGATGGCCTCGGGCGTATCGGTCTTGCGGGCCACGAGACGGCGGTGCAGTTCCTCCACGGACGGGGCCTGGATGAAAACCGAGAGAGCTTTGTCGCCGAAATACTTCTTCAGCGAGACGCCGCCCTTGACGTCGACGTCGAAGACGATGACGTGGCCCTTGTCCCAGATGCGCCGCACCTCGGACTTCAGCGTACCGTAGTAGCGTCCCTCGTAGACCTGCTCATACTCGACGAAGGCATCTTCGTCTATCAGCTCGCGGAAACGGTCCACCGGAATGAAATAATACTCGACACCGTCCTGTTCCTGCCCGCGCGGAGGACGGGAGGTGGCGGAAACGGAGAATTCGATTTCGGGGTGGAGACCGAGGATATGGTTCACGATGGTGCTCTTGCCGCTGCCGGAGGGGGCGGAGAAGATGAGGACTTTTTCAGTGGTTTTCATACTGCAATAATAATAAAAAAATACCGGCCCTCCAAAGAAGGCCGGCATTTCATATCCTATTCAGGAGTCTTACTTAACCTTGACAGTAGCAACGCGGCTCTTGACAGGCGTGTCGTAAGCGTCGGTGGTGGACTCGACGGAGATCTTGTCGGCGTCGAAGCCAGCCTTGACGAGGAGATCCTTGACGACCTCAGCACGCTTGTTGGAGAGGAATTCGTTGCGCTTGGCGCTACCGGTCTTGCTGTCGGCGGAACCGACGATCACAAGTTCCTTCTCCTTGTCGACCTCGTTGGCGAAGTACTCGAGGTGAGCCTTCTCACGGTCGCTGACGGTGGTCTGACCCATGTCGAAGTAGATGGTAGCGGAGCTGACACCGACCTCAACATACTTGGTCTCAGGCTCGCGGGCCTCAAGCTCAGCAATCTTGTCCTTCAGAGCGGCGTTCTCTTTCTCGAGGGCGGCGCACTTGTCCTTCAGGGCGTTGTAGTCATCCTCGGTGAACGGCAGAGGGATGACAACAGGAGTGATGCTGTCGTGACGGTCGAAGTTGGCCTTCTTGCTCAGGTTGTAGGTGAAGCCACCGAGGATGGACGGGAAGTTGATGAACTTGCCATCTTCGCTGTAGCGGGCGGCAGGGCCGACCAGCCACTGGAGGTCAACGTTGAAGTTCCAACGGCTGCCGAGACGGAACTCGTTGCGGAGACCGAGACCGGCGGAGTACTCCATGTTGGAGATGTAATCCTTGATGCCGTCGCCATTACCGTTACCGTTGATAAGAACACCCGTGGTGAAGTAAGGGATGACATCCCAAATGCGGGTCTCCTTGTAACCGGAGAACAGGTTGGAAACATTCACGAGATAGTCAGCGTGAATGAAGTTGAAAGCAACGTGCTCGCGGGAAGTATTCAGCCAAGCACCGTTAGGCTCGTTGGCAAGACCCTGCCAACCCATGCGGATACCGGAAACCGGGGTGATCCACTTACCGACATTGATAGCAGTAGCGAGACCCATGTGGCCCTTGAAACCGCTGTCATAAACCGTGTTGATACCGGCACCCAGATCGAGGAACCAGTTGTCCCAGAGACCGTTGGTCTCATAAGCACCGCGGACGATGTTACCATCGGCGTCGCGATTGGCGTTCTCCTGCGCGAAAGCGCTGACGGAGACAGTCAGGAGAATAACTCCAAGAATAGCTTTGATACCTTTCATATTGAAAACAATGTTAAAATAATTATTCTGCCCATTGAGACCGCCCGTTAATGAGCGGAATCAATCACAAAGGTAATCTTTTTTTTTCTTCAAACAAATTATTTGAGAAAGATTTCAACTATTTTCGGCTTTTCAGGGGCATTATTTTACTTTTTCGCTACCTTTGTAACCGAAATGAAGTTCCATCTCGAAGCCCCATACCTTCCTTCCGGCGACCAGCCCCAGGCCATCGACGGTCTTTGCGACGCCCTGCGCAGCGGCGTCGGCGACGTCACGCTCCTCGGCGTGACGGGCTCCGGCAAGACCTTCACCATGGCCAACGTCATCGAGCGGCTGCAGCGCCCGGCCCTCATCCTGAGCCACAACAAGACCCTCGCGGCCCAGCTCTACGGCGAGATGAAATCCTTTTTCCCCGGCAACGCCGTGGAATACTTCGTTTCCTACTACGACTATTACCAGCCGGAAGCCTACATCCCGACGACCGACACCTACATCGAAAAGGATCTGAGCATCAACGAGAAGATCGACGAGCTCCGTGTCAGTGCCGCCAGCGCCCTGATGAGCGGGCGGCGGGATGTGATCGTCGTCTCCAGCGTCTCCTGCCTCTACGGCATAGGCAATCCCGACGACTTCCACGACCAGACCGTCAAGGTCACCAAGGGCCAGCAGCTCTCGATGACGCGCCTGCTTTACCAGATCGTCGACGCCCTCTACTACCGGACCGAAACCGACTTCAAGAGAGGTTCCTTCCGCGTGCGGGGCGACACCGTCGACGTCTTCCTCGGCGGCGCGGACTATGCCGCCCGCATTGAATTTTTCGGCGACGAGGTCGAGGCCATCTCCCTAATCGACCCCATCTCCGGTGCCCGTTTCGAGGAGCTGGAGGAAATCCTCCTCTACCCCGCCAAGAACTTCGTCACCTCCAAGGAAAAGGGTTGGAAGGCCGTCAGCCAGATTCAGGATGACCTCGTCAAGCAGATCGAATACTTCGAATCCATCGGCAAGGGCCTCGAAGCCAAGCGCCTCAAGCAGCGGGTCGAATACGACATCGAGATGATCAAGGAAATGGGCTACTGCCCCGGCATCGAGAACTATTCCCGCTACTTCGACGGCCGCAAGCCCGGCCAACGCCCCTTCACCCTCATCGACTACTTCCCCGACGATTTCATCACCATCATCGACGAGTCCCACGTCACCCTGCCGCAGATCCGCGCCATGTTCGGCGGGGACCATTCCCGCAAGGAGACCCTCGTCGAATACGGTTTCCGCCTCCCCGCCGCCGCTGACAACCGCCCCCTGACCTTCGACGAATTCGAAGGCGTCACCGGCCAGCGGATCTATGTCAGCGCAACCCCGGCCGACTACGAGCTCGAAAAGTCCGAAGGCCTCGTCATCGAGCAGATTGTCCGCCCGACCGGTCTGCTCGACCCGCCCATCCAGGTCCGCCCGACGGAAAACCAGGTCGACGACCTCATGGAAGAAATCCGCATCCGGGCCGAGCGCGACGAACGCATCCTCGTCACGACGCTGACCAAGCGAATGGCCGAGGAACTCGACAGCTATTTCACCAAAAACGGCGTCCGCTGCCGCTACATCCACTCCGATGTCGATACGGCCGAACGCGTCGAGATCATCGAGGACTTCAAAAATGGTCTCTTCGACGTCCTGATCGGCGTCAACCTCCTCCGCGAAGGTCTCGACATCCCGACCGTGTCGCTCGTGGCCATTCTCGATGCCGACAAGGAAGGTTTCCTCCGCAGCGGCCGTGCCCTGACGCAGACCGCCGGAAGAGCTGCCAGAAACCTCAACGGCCTTGTCATCA
>CAMKRY010000061.1 GCA_946415345.1 uncultured Bacteroidales bacterium
TAAGGACACTGGATTACACCTTGTCAAATACCGACTACGAATGAAAGCATGGATTAAGATAGTTGTATTGTGCTTGGTGCTCTTACTATGTCGCTCCTGTTTTGATTATCCTGAAGTATATGGTTTTAGGGTATCGTTTGTAAATCATTCTAATAGAGATGTTTTTGTCGAAACCAACTTTCCTAAAGGGTTGATTACAAGAGGCGGAAAGTTTGATTCTCAACCTGCAACTGGAAAAGTTTTGAAAGGAAAAGAATTTGTTCTTTACTTTAATTGTTTTGACGAGGATTTTAATGCCTTTGAGTTGTTGAGCGACCAGTTCCCGAATGGTATTATAGATGTGTATGAAGTAAACATAAGGGAAGAGCTTGAGCAAAAAGGAGAGCATATTGCTTCGCTTCATTTGAGTGATGTGAATAAAGAGTTGACCTCCTTTTCTGATGTTGACAATATGAAATGGAAGTTTATTACGATAGCATGGGAATAAATCAATTACAATATTTATCAAATAAACAATATTTATGAAACAGCTTTTCAAATTTTTCGCCGGTTCGGCCCTGGTCGCCGCCGTCCTCGCCCTCAGCGCCCCCAAGGCCGCTGCGCAGGATGACAGCAAGATCATGATCGGCAGCAATGTCGAGTACAACATGGGTATTGGCTTCGGTGTCGATTTCATGACCGGTCTTCCGGATGAGTATGACTGGGCTGGCAAGGCCTGGGGCCTCGACTTCAGCTTCAACTTCGCCGAGTTCTACTGGGGCGGTCTCAGCAACACGAACCAGTTCTACCTGACCCTCGGTCTCGAGAACAAGTCCTTCCGCCTGCGTGATGACACGCAGTTCAACCTGCTGGACAAGCACCTGGTTCCCGTTGTCTTCCCGGATGCGGATGACATGAAGATGTCCGCTCTCCGCGTGTTCAGCTGGAATGTCGGTATGGGCTACCGCTATGTGGCCAGCGACGATTTCGCTTTCTCCCTCGGTCCCATCGTGAACTTCAACACCGGCTCCCGCATCAAGAACAAATGGTACGACGCCGATGGCAAGAAGCAGAAGGAAAAAATCAAATGGGGTAAGCAGGAGCTGATCACCATCGAATTCATGGCCAAGCTCGAGTACCACGGCATCGGCCTGTACGTCAAGTACAACCCGTTCCCGCTCTTCCAGGAAGAGTTCGGCCCGAAGGCCACGACCTGGTCCGTCGGCCTGATGCTTTAGTCTTTTTTAAAAAAAGTGGCCGGCCGGTCACTTTTTTTGTTACAAAGTGTGCTGAACTGCGTTAATAGGGTGGAAAGCAAAAAATGAGCGAAGATTTTCTGACATCCGCGTTCGTCAAGATGCGAACGGTTCTCAGGGGGACGGCCAGCCGCCTCCTTGGAAACGAAGCCGCAGCGGACGATGCCCTCCAGGAGGCTTTCTACAAGCTCTGGAACCGGCACTACGTCCTCGCGAGCGAGAGCGATGCCGCCGCGCTGCTCAGCCGAACGGTCCGCAACGAGGCCGTCGACACGCTCCGCCAGCGCAAACGCCACGCGTTTGTCATTTCGAGCGAAGTCGAGAAATCTGCTTCCGAAGTGTTGGAAGACGATTCGGCCCCCGAGAGGGAGGAGATGTTGAGGAGTGTGAAGACGCTCATTGAAAGCCAGCTGACGCCCATCCAGCAGGAGATCCTGCAGAGGAGGGACTACAACGGGGAGGAATATGCCTCCATCGCCGAGGACCTCGGGATGCAGGAGACGGCCGTCAGGATGCAGCTTTCCAGGGCGCGGAAAACGATCCGCGAAACATACAGGAAACAACAGAGAAACTATGAATAGGAACAACGAATACTATCTGGAGCTGGTCGAACGCTGGTTCGACGCCGAGACCTCCGAGGCCGAAGAGAAGGAGCTCAAGCGCTTCCTCGCCACGACCGAGGACCCCGCCTTCGACGAAGCCCGCGCCGCGTTTGGATTTCTAGCGGCCTCCAGCCTCCGGGCAGAGGCCCCGGCCTCTGCCACTCCGGCTTACGGCCGCTGGCTGGTACCGGCCCTGGGCATTGCCGCGTCGCTGGCCATTGCCTTCATCGCCGGTCGCTATACCGCGCCGGTGGAGGTCGTGCCGGTGAGCAACGGCAGCTGCGTTTCCTATGTCCATGGTGTGGAGGTCGCCGACGAGGATTTCGCCGTCGCGACGATGGAGAATACCCTCCAGGACCTCTTCTCCGCCGTCCCGGATCCGGGTGCGGACCTGTCCCTGATTTTTAATTCCAACGAGTAATATGAAACGCATTCTCTTACTAACCCTTTTGTTCTTCCTGCCACTGGGCTGGACCCTCTGCTGGGGCCAGGGAGACTTCGCGACGAAGAAGGTCTTCGACGGCAAGGTCCTCGACAGGGGATCCGTGGTCGAGACGATGATTGCGGGCAAGCAGCTGGCGGCTTATCACCTGAGCTCCTTCCACAGCCTCAAGTATGCTGTCGGTAACGAGGAGGCCAAGACTGTGGAGAGCCTGGTCCTTGCCGACGCTGCCCACGCTTCCGAGAAGGAAACCGTCTTCGTGGACGGGCAGCTGACCTACGCCGTGCTCGCTTACCTGGAGGATTCCCCCTTCAACGAGTACATCTGCTACCAGTCGGACGGAACTACGGCCACCCTCGTCTATATGGCCGGGAAGGCCACCCTCGACGACCTCAAATCCATTTTCGCAACAAAAGAATAAAAAGATACAGCCATGAAAAAGCACACTTTCCTCTTCTTCATCGCAGCCCTTGCTGCCACCCCCGTTCTCTCCGCCCAGGATACGCTGACGGTCAACAACCCCTCCAAAGTGACGGTCGTTTCCACGCCCAAGAGCCAGCAAGTCGAGATCTTCGGCTCCGAGGAGGATCCCAACTACTACTTCACCACCTCCATTGAGGCGGGTCCCAACGCCGTAGTCCGCACCCGGGAACGCCTTTCCCAGGGAGGTCTTGACTTCTCCGTTCCGCTCTTCGGCACGGATGATGCCTGCAAAGGCACCCGCAAGCCTTATGGTGAGGTGGATCTCGCCATCGAGTTCGGCTTCGGTATCACCTTCCCGAACAAGATCGATGACGCCGCCTACAGCCCGATGCGCCAGGCCTGGGGCCTCGATTTCACGATGGGTATCCTCAATGCTGAGTATCATCCCTGGGGCGGCAAGTCCAACATCTATATGAAATTCGGTCTGGAGGACAAGTCCTTCAAGATTCGCGGCGACCAGCGCTACGTCAAGGGTGACGACGGCGTCCTCGGTTTCGCTCCCTACGAAGGCACGCCTAAGTGGTCCGCCCTCCGCATTTTCAGCTGGAACTTGAGCGCCGGCTACTACCAGCACATCGACGATGGCTTCGGCATCTTTGTCGAACCGGTCCTGAACTTCAACACCGGCTCCCGCATCAAGACGAAGTGGTACGATGCCAATGACAAGAAGGTCAAGGAAAAAGTCAAATTCGGCAAGCAGAACCTGATCACCTACGAGATTATGGGCGGTATCAATATCTATGGCGTCAAGATTTACGCGAAGTACAACCCCTGCAACCTCATTGACAAGGACTTTGGCCCCGATTTCGCCACCTGGTCCATCGGCATCATCCTCTAGCCTGTCATGCCCGACCTGATCGGGCATCTGGAACCGATAAATGTAAACATTTGGGTATTAAATAATTGCAAGATTATCTCCCCCTTGTTGAGAGGGGGAGATAATTGTATATATTATTAAGAATCAACAAGTTGGATTCAGCGCTGAAATACGATTGGGGTGCGCGTTGGGGACTATTTGATATTCAGATGAAAAACATTATATTTGTAGGTTACTAATAAGATAATAATCAATACTAGAATTACTGATATGGATAAACTCCAGGAACTGACCCAGAAACTGTACAATGAGGGTCTTTCGAAAGGACAGGAAGAGGGGAAGGCCATCGTGGAGAAGGCGCAGGCCGAGGCCGCCGCTATCGTGAAGAAGGCGGAGGAGGACGCTGCGGCAATCCGCGCCAAGGCGGAGAAGGAAGCGGCGGACTACAAGGTCAAGGTCGAGGGCGACGTCAAGATGGCCGCCACGCAGGCCCTGCAGGCCACGCGCCGCGATATCGAGAACCTCGTGGTCGTCAAGGCCGTCGAGCCCGCCGGAAAGGCCCTCGCCGACGGCGCCTACCTCAAGGACATCATCACCGCCGTGGCGAAGAACTTCTCCGCGACGCAGGCCCAGGATCTCGCCCTCGTGCTGCCCGAGAAGCTCCAGAAGGAACTTGAGCCGTTCGTCAAGAACGAGCTCGCCAAGGCCGTCGGCAAAGGCGTTGAGGTTTCTTTCTCCAAAAAGATTGCCGGCGGACTGAAGATCGGCCCCAAGGACGGCAGTTACTTCATCTCCCTCACGGACGAGGCTTTCGCCGAGCTTATCGGCGCGTATATGCGGCCGACTACAAAGAAACTCCTCTTTGGGTAAGAAGATGCCCGATCAGGTCGGGCATGACGAATCATGAGTAACTACGAATACATCATTGCCAGTCTTCCGTTCCTGACCGTCGACTACAAGTACGCCGACGGGACGGGGTTCGAGGCCGTGCTGGAGGAGATCCGCCGCGACCTGTCCGAGAAGGACAGCGCGTTGGTGGACTTCCTGCTGCGGGGATTCGACGGAAAGGAGTTGATGCCGGATTTCTATGCCGAAGCGCTGAAGCAGAAGAACCGCTTCCTGCGGGAGTACTTCCGCTTCGACCTGAACCTGCGCAACGCCAAGGTCCGCTACCTCAACCGCCAGCTCGGCCGCGACGCCGATCTCGACGTGATGACGGGCATGGGAACGGATGAGGATACGGACCTCGACATCGACCTCCGGCGCTTTTCCGGCGGCGAGTTCGAGGAAGAGCCGAAGGTGGCTTTCGTCCTCGGGCAGGAAGATCTGCTGACCCGCGAAAGGGGACTGGACGACATCCTCTGGGCCAAGATTGACGCGCTGACGACCTTCCACTACTTCGACATCACGGCCGTTCTCGGCTACATCGCCAAGCTCCACATCGTGGACCGCTGGCTGTCGCTGGACGAAGAGGCGGGCCGGGAACTGTTCCACAAGCTCGTCAAGGAAGTGAAGGGCACCTTCAAGGGCGTCCATTATGAAGAAAAATAATAACAGACAAGATATGAAAACTACAGGAACCGTAACGGGTATCGTCTCGAACCTCGTGACCGTCAAGGTAGACGGTCCGGTGGCCGAGAACGAAATCTGCTACATCGACCTCGCCGGCGTGAAGATGATGGCGGAAGTCATCAAGGTGAACGGCGACCTGGCGCAGGTGCAGGTGTTCGAAAGCACCCGCGGCCTCCGCGGCGGCGACAAGGTCGAATTCGAAGGCCGGATGCTCGAGGTAACCCTCGGCCCGGGCCTGCTCTCGGGCGTCTATGACGGCCTCCAGAACGACCTCACCACCATGAAGGACGTCTTCCTCCAGCGCGGCGAGTACACTGATCCGCTTGACCGCGAGAAGCTGTGGGACTTCACCCCCATCGCCAAACCCGGCGACAAGGTCGTCGCGGCCGACTGGCTCGGCGAGGTCAAGGAAGGCTGGCTGCCCCACAAGATCATGGTCCCGTTCTCCTTCAAGGGCGAATTCACCGTCAAGTCCGTGGCGGCCGCCGGCAGCTACAACGTCGACACCGTCATCGCCACGCTGACCAATGCCGAGGGCGAGGACGTCCCCGTGACCATGACCCAGAAATGGCCCGTCAAGGTCGCCGTCAAGGGTTACAAGGAGAAACCGCGCCCCAACAAGATCATGGAGACCGGCGTCCGCGTCATCGACACGCTGAACCCGATCGCCGAGGGCGGCACCGGCTTCATCCCGGGCCCGTTCGGCTGCGGCAAGACGGTCCTCCAGCACGCCATCG
>CAMKRY010000062.1 GCA_946415345.1 uncultured Bacteroidales bacterium
GCCGGGGTACCGGAAGCCATGAAGTTCCAGGCCATTTCGGCATCGTAGAACACCGGGAGACCGTCGACCATGTCGGTGAGCGTGTTGCTCTTGGTAATGGTCATTTCCTCGCCGAGGAGGGCGGACAGGCTGTGCTTGTCACCAATGAGGTCGGCGAAGTCGTAGTTGATCGTGTTGGTGTTGCGGTAGCGGGTGCGGAAAGCCTCCTTGTGCTGCGTGGAAGGCGTATTCTTCACGGTCGAGTTGTTGGCCACGTAGTAGGTGGTCAGACCGTAGAAGCGGTCGTCGCCCTGGCGATAGTCCTCGAGACCGCCCTCAATCTTGAGCTTGAGGTTGTCGATGATCGTCCAGTTGAAGGCGGCGTTGGCGTTCCAGGTGGTACGGATGCGCTTGGAGTCGTTGTCGGCCACGGACAGGAGCGGCGGAGCGTTGTCGCCATAGTCCTGCTCGAGGTCGGAATCGGTCGACGTCGCAGCCACGGGGATGGGAGCGTAGGAAACCGCATGTTTGAGACGGCCGTTGCCGGAAGTGGTACCGGTATCGTTGATGCCGTTGGCGCCGGAGCCGCGCACGTTGATGCGGGAATAGCGGATGTTGGCGTCGATGGAGGTCGTCTCGGAAGTCTTGAAGTTGCCCTTGAAGTTGAGGTTGTCACGGGAGTAGGAGCTTCCGCGCATGATGGCGTTGTCGTCCATGTGGGCGTAGCCGATGGTCCAGTTCGCGCGGTCGGTGCTTCCCGAAACGGAGAAGTCGGCGCTGAAGGTGGAACCGGTGCCGCCGAAGACGGCGTCAACCCAGTCGTTGCTGGCCACGTTGCTGTAGAGGCCGAGGTCGGCGAAGGTGCCGAAGTAGGGGTTGTAATGGCTGTTGAGGTCCTCGCGGATGGAACCGAGCTCGTACTGGAACTTGACGAAGTTCTCGGGATTCATCGTCTGGATGGCGCCCTTGTTGGCCATGGTCTTCAGACCGTAGTAGGTGTTGAACTTGACGGAGAGCTTGGAGCCCTTCTCGGCGCTCTTGGTCGTCACGATGACGACGCCGTTCGCACCACGGGAACCATAGATGGCCGTCGAGAACGCATCCTTCAACACGTCGATGGAAGCGATTTCGGAGGAGGAGATGTCATTGATGGACTCCACCGGGAAACCGTCGACAATGTAGAGCGGGGAGCTGTCCTGGGTGATGGAACCGCCGCCGCGGACACGGATCTTGATGTCCGCATCCGGGTCGCCTTCCGTCGTGACGACGGAGACACCGGCCATCTTACCGGAGAGAGCCTGGGACACGGAGGTCACCGGCTGCTCGGTGAGCTTGTCAGCGCCCACGGAGGAGACGGAGCCGAGGAGGTCGCGGCGTTTGACCGTCGCATAACCGACCACGACGACTTCGTCGAGGAAGGAAGCGTCCGCCGTCAGGACCACGTCGATCTGCGTGCGGCCCTGGATGGGGACCACCTGATCGGCGAGGCCGATGAACGAGAACACCAGGTTGACTGCGTCGGCCGGGACGGTGAGCGTGTAGTCGCCGTCATAGCCGGTGGTGACGCCGATGGACGTGCCCTCAACGAGGACGCCGGCCCCGATCAGGGGTTCGCCGCTCTCGTCGGTCACAATACCGGTAATGGTATTCTGGCCGTAGAGGCTCATTGCCGTCACCATGCCGAGCAGTGCAAGAAAGAGTTTCTTTGCTTTCATGGATTGTTGGTTAAAGAGTTAATAATATGTTTTGGTTTATAAGTTGCCATAAGTGGCGCCGTCGTTGCCGCCGGCGACGATGTCCTTCACGAGGTAGTGGAGGTACATCTCCAGGTTGGTATAGCGTTTCTGCGGGTCGAGCGTGTAGGCCTTGCCGTCGGCGTTGTTGCTCTTTTCGAGGCCCCAGGCCTCCTCGATGGCGTTCGGAATGCCGTCGCCGTCGGAGTCACGGACCGCATCCTTTTCGTCGGAGGTGGCATCATAGGCCGGCCAGCCGCCGACATCCTGCTGGGTGTCGATGAGACCCTTGGTACCGCCCTTGCTGCCGGTGTAGGTGTATTTGCCCTCGACGGTCTCCCAGGCGATGCGGGCGTCGATATCGTCGCGGCTGAGGCTCGCGCCGGCATGGGTCGTAACCGCATAGAAGGCGTCCTGGGCGCTCTGGAGGCTCATCGGATTGCACGCGTACGGGGCCGATTCCTTGATCTTGTCGATCGTGGACTGGTTGGCGTGGACGGCGCTGGTGCTCCAGTTGTTGTCGGCGTAGGCGCTCTTTCCGTCCATGTAGTTGCCCGTCATGTAGAAATGGCCGGGAAGGATGGTGCCGCCGCAGTTGCTGCAGGAGGTCGTGGGTTCAAGGAACCAGATGTGGCTGCTCGGGGTCGCCGGACCGGGCTTGTAGTAATTGCCGACGAAATTGTATTTCTTGTAGTCGGATCCGTTGTTGGCCGAACTCTCACCGCCGTAGCAGGTGTTGCCGCTCCAGTTGTAGACGACGTTGTTGGCAATGGTGACGGGGCCCTTCTGGGTGCTCACGTAGTCGTGGTCGATACGCGGATTGCGACTGTCGTGATGGGCCAGGAGGTTGTGGTGGTAGGTGGCGTTGTTGCCGCCCCAGATGCCGCCGTAACCGTGGCTGCCCTTGCCGTGGATCGAGACGCGGAGGCTCTCGGATACGATGTTCCACTGGAAGGAGAAGTCCTTCATGCCGTAGAAAGAGGCGCATTCGTCGGTGCTCCAGCTGACGGAGCAGTGGTCGATGATAATCTTCTCGTACTTGTCGTTGTCGTGGCTCATCACCTGGATGGCGTCATCCTCGGTGTTGGTCTCATCGCCCATGCGGCAGCGGATGAAGCGGACGATGACGTTGCTCGCGCTGATGCGGAAGGTGTAACCCTTGAGGCAGATGCCGTCGCCGGGGGCCGTCTGGCCGGCAATGGTCAGGTCGCCCTTGGTGATGTTCAGCTGGCTCTGGAGCTCGATGATGCCAGCGACATCAAAGACGACGATGCGGGGGCCGCTCTGGTTCACGGCGTAGCGGAGGGTACCTTCGGTGTTGGTGTCGGCGAGGCTGGTCACGTGATAAACGGTGCCGCCGCGACCGCCGGTGGCGTACATGCCGCCGCCCTCGGCGCCCGGGAAAGCGCGGGCCTGGCCGTCTTCCTCGGCGGCCGGAATGGCGAAGTCCTCATAGGCGATGGTCGGCTGCGGATCGGGACCGGGATCAGGGCCGGGGCCCGGACCGGGATCCACCTCGGAGGCGGTCGTGGCCTCGACGGTCTTGCTCCAGTCGGACTTGCCGGCATCATTGAGGGCGCGGACGGCGAACTGATAGGTCGTGCCGGCGGTCAGGTCATTAATCGTCACATTGCGGTTCCGGACAGTCTCGGACTGGACCTGGGTCGTGCCCTGGGTAAGCTTGTATTCATAGCCGGTCGCGCCGTTGACAGCCGTCCACTGGAAGGTCAGGGACGTTTGCGTCGGGGTGCCGTGGAGGGCCACCGTCGACGGGGCGGCGGGAACGGATACCTTCTCGGTGTCTTCCTTGCTGCCGTCACCGCAGGCAGCGAGCATCAGCATACCGGTGAGAATGGCGAAAAAGTTCTTCATAGTCTTTCATATTCGAGCGCAGCCCAGATCAGCGGGCCGATCCCCTTGGGGTCGTTGTCGCGCACGCGTTCATTTATATAGTATTCATAGTCTCCGCTGCGGTTCTGCTTGCCGCCGAGACCGGCGACTTCGCAGCAGCGGTGGAGGGACACCAGGCCGTCCTCCTCCGTGACGAAGGTCCGGAGAAGAGCCCTGTAGGCGGCTCTCGCGTCGATACGGTCATCCAGCAGACCCAGGCGGACGCCCTTGAGCCAGGCGTACACGAACATGGCGCTGGCCGTCGCCTCGAGATAATTGCCCTCGCGGCCCGGGCAGTCCAGGACCTGGTACCACATACCCGTCGACGGGTCGGCATATTCCTTCAGCGCATACCAGAGGTCGAGGAAGAGATATTCCAGCGCTTCCCTGCCCTCTCCCGCCGGGAGGATTTCCAGGGTGTCGACAAGGGCCATCATATACCAGCCGAGGGCACGGCCCCAGGCATGCTGGCTCTGTCCCGTCGCCGGATTGCACCAGAACATCTCGTGGGAGGAGTCCCAGGCATGGCGGAGCAGGCCCGTCTCGACATCATAGGTATAATGGTACACCGTCTCGAACTGGTGGACGATGTCGGCGAAGAGTTTCCGGCGATAGTCCTGGTTATTGACATAGCGGAGCGTATACTCGGCATAGAAGGGTTGGGCCATGTAGAGGCCGTCGAGCCACATCTGCTCGGGATAAATCTGCTTGTGCCAGAAACCGCCTTCCACGGTCCGGGGCTGGTCCTTCAGCTGGTCCATGAGCACGTCCATCGCCTTGCGGTACTTGGCCTTGCCCGTCAGGTCGTAGAGCAGGAAGAGCGTCCGGCCGGGGCAGATATGGTCCAGCGAAAAGTTGGATTTCTTGTAGTTGTAGATGTTCCCACCCTCGTCGATGACGGCTTCGTACCAGGCCTCGACATAGGCGACGACTTCGTCATGCCACTGCTTGTCCGTGGCATCTGCAGCGGCATCCAGGAAAGCCTTGAGCTCCAGGCCGGTCGTGTAATTCCATTTCAGGTTTCCTTCCTGTCCGTCCAGGAAGGTCGCCTCCGGGCTGCGCTGCATTTCGCTGCGCACGACCGACTCGCTGAAGGGCTCCGTGCGGCCGTCCAGGAGGGACTTCTGCACGCCGCAGGCGGTCACCAGGACCGCCGTCAGGATGATTGTTATTCTCTTCATCATTGGTTGTTATACGGATCCCAGACGATGCCGTCCTGCTGCTGGAACATCACTTTCTCGAAAGTGTATTCCGCGAGATCCTTCTTTTTCAGTTGGTAGCTCCATTTCACGCGCGGCCCGCGGGCGCCGGGACCCTTGCTGCCATATTCCGCGTAATAGGAGTTTTCTTTCGTATTGGGCTTGCCGTCCTTCTCCCAGTCGTGCCAGCCGTCGGCGAGGATGTGCTCTCCGAGCCAGCAGTCGATGAAGACCGTCTTGGCGTAGGCGCCCCAGGGACGGCCCAGGTAGCATTTGTCGATGCCGTCGGCGGCGGTCAGCGTGCAGCTCTTGAACACATAGCCGTACTTCTGCCCGGGCAGGGTGCTGGCGGCGGTCACATAGCTGTTCTTCTTGGAGTGGATCGTACAGTTCTCGAAGTAGGCGATGGAGGGGCCGAAGATGAAATCGGTCGTGCCCTCGATGTAGCAGTCGAGGAAGTAGTTGCG
>CAMKRY010000063.1 GCA_946415345.1 uncultured Bacteroidales bacterium
CCTGGAACATGTCGCCGGCGCCCTCCGCATCGGATTCGGTGATGAGCGGGGTGTGGAGATAGACGAAGCCCTTGTCGTTGAAGAACTGGTGGATCGCGAAAGCCATGGCGTGGCGGATGCGGAGGACGGCGCCGAAAGTGTTGGTCCTCAGGCGCATGTGCGCGACGCTGCGGAGATACTCAAGGCTGGTATCCTTCTTCTGCAGCGGAAAACGCATCGGGTCGCATTCGCCGTAAATCTCAATCTCCTTCGCCTGGATCTCGACAGCCTGGCCGCTGCCGATGGACGGCACGAGCTCGCCGAGGACGTTGAGGGAAGCGCCGGTGGTGATCCGCTTGAACAGCTCCTCGTCGAAGAGCGTCGCATCGGCCACTACCTGGATATTGTTGATGGTGCTACCGTCGTTGAGGGCGATGAATTTCACCTGTTTGTTGCCTCTCTTGGTGCGGACCCAACCTTTGGCCCGAACGGTCTTACCCGGCTCGCTGCAGAGCAAGTCCTTGATTTTCGTTCTCTTTACGGTATCCATATAATCTATCATGATGTGCTAAATCATGCAAATATACGAAAAATTATGCACATTATGCAGATATATAAAAGAAAGCGACCCGCGGGCCGCTTTCTTCTTGAGTATGTGTACTTTCTACTAATTCGTACCGTTCTGATCTCTCTTGGTCTGATACATCAGCTTCAGGGCGGAGACTTCGCGAAGCTTGAGCTTCACGTCACGGATGATGCGCATCTTGGTGCCTTGGTCGGCACGGATGGCGATGCGGTAATCCTTTCTGTCCTTTTCAGCGATGTTGCTTCTTTCCTTGATGATCTCGATACCGAGCTGATCTTCGGTGATGATGTCGCCGTTGAGCTGGATACGGTCGGATTTACCGTAGGTCTCCTGCATGATCGGCTTACCGATGAGGACAAAGGACGTAAGGTCCTTGCGCTCCAGCTTGGTAATCTCGGTCGCGGACGGCAGACGGACCTCCACCTTGTTCTCGGACTCACGCATCTGCGTCGTCACCATAAAGAAGAAGAGGAGCATGAAGACGATATCGGAAAGGGAGCCGGAGCTGATGCCCGGGGCCTCTTTCTTGTCATTGTTTCTGAATCTTGCCATAATACTTCCTCCTATCTTTATTTGGTGGCAGCGGCTTCGGTGTCCTTCGGGTCGGACTCAGAGATGTTCTGAGGGATGGCCTTCTTGACAACGCGGTCGAGCTCTTCCTTCGTCAGGTCTTCGAAATCCTTCTTCAGATATTCCTGGCAGAACGCGCGACGGACTTCGTTGACGCCGGCCACAAGGGCGTTCTGGACAGCAATGAAGGTCTCGTAGGACGTGTTGACATTATACTGAAGGGAAATGATACCCTTGGAAACGGCGAAAGCAGGACTGCCTCCGTTGAACTTGGCGAATTCCGGGATATCGGTGATCTCGCGCTCCGGGAGCAGCTCGTCAGAGATGTTCAGCTCTCTGCCGCGGCCGTCGAGGTGGCGGGGGATGTTCCTCAATCCGTTGCCGAAGAACTCATAAGCGATCTCACGGATCAGGTCGATATCGTTGGTTACCTGCTTGAAGTAACCGGTACCGCCCTGAACGTAAACCTTATCCTGCGCGGAGATTTTCACCTGCAGGAGGTTGCGCTTGTGAGCCTTCTGGTTCTGCAGCTTCTCAGCGGTCTGCATCGGGGGCATCTGCCTCTCGATACCGAGCTGCTGGTCCATCGTAGTCGTCATAAGAAAATAACACAGCAGCAGGAAAGCGATATCAGCGGTTGAGCTGGAATTGATTTGTGGTGTTTTCTTTCCCATAGTATGCGTGTTATTATCCCTTGATCAGACGGTAGACGCCACCAGCCAGCAGGGCTGCGATGACGCCGCCAAGAACGATGTAGGTTACATAAAGGGCCGTGTCGGCCATTTTGAAACTGAATGCCGATGCATCCGTACCGTGAGCAATTGCTACCGGGGTGCCGGGGGCCAGGAGATAGGCCACGAAGACGACACCGACGAAAAGGAGGCCGAACAGGAGAAGAGCGAGGAGGCCCTTCGGATTGTTCTTAGCGCCGAGAATTGCACCCAGTACGACAATGCAGAAAATCGGGATGATGGCCATCGCGTACGCCGTATAGAGGAAGATGCTCGTCCACTTGGTCGGGCTCTCAACCCCTTCGGCGTCCTTGACGGACATGCCGTTCACCACGCAGATGACGGTGATTGCCAGGACGGCAAGCATCAGCGCGTAGGAGAACCATTTGATGATTTTTGCGTACATGGTGTGCGGTTTTTATTTGTTCTTCTTCTCGTAGTCGGTGAGGATGTCAACCAGGGTGATGGAGGAGTCTTCCATGTCCGTGGTGAGGCCTTCGATAAGGGCAAGGATGAGGTTGTAGAAGATCTGGAGGATCATGGCCACGATAAGACCCGCGACCGTAGTGATAAGGGCAACCTTCATACCACCGGCAACAACGTTCGGGGAGATATCACCAGCCTTCTGGATATCGTCGAAGGCCTGGATCATACCGATAACCGTACCCAAGAAACCGAGGGACGGGGCGATGGCGATGAAGAGGGCGATCCAGCTCAGGCCCTTCTCGAGGAGACCCATCTGGACACCGCCGTAGGAGGTGATGGTGCGCTCAACGACCTCGACGCCCTGATCGGCGTGGAGGAGACCCTGATACATGATGCTGGCGACCGGGCCACGGGTGTTGCGGGCGACATCCTTGGCGGCTTCGATACCGCCTTCAGCAAGGGCGTCTTCAATATTACTCAGGAGCTTCTTGCAGTTCGTCTTTGCAAAGAGGAGGTAGAGGATACGCTCGATGCAGAGGGCGAGACCGAGAACGAGAACGAGGATGATCGGGGTCATCCACAGCGGACCACCTTCGATGAATTTCTGCTTGAGGGCGGCGTGGAAAGTAGCGGGCTCTTCGGCTTCGGCGACGGTATCGGCGACAACCTCATCAGCGAGGGGCTCGACTTCCTCGGGGGCCTCGACCTGCTCCTCTGCGGCAGCGGGCTCTTCGGCCTGCGCATAGGAAAGCTGAGGGGCGGCAAGGGCAAGAATGCCGGCGGCAGCCAGGATCATGAAAACTTTTTTCATAACTGTTTTTGTGTTTAATTTAGTTAATATTAATAGTTATACAATCTTGCGATTCCGCAGGGAACTTCCAAAAGTATCTGGAAATCCGGTGCAATTTAGCAAATAAAATTGAAAAGGCATAAAAAAATTTGGTTTTATACCGTGATTTCGCCGCAGAGTTCCTGCTGGAACAACTCCTTGACGCGGGTGTTGTCCTGATAGCGGCCCAACAGAACGAAGAGTTTGCCGAGAGCGCTCTCGGTCGTGGAGTCGCTGCCGCTGACCACGCCGGCGTCCTCCAGACGCTTCCCGTTGGCGTAAATCCGCATATTTACCGCGCCGGCCTGGCACTGGGTAACGTTGACGAGAATCTTCCCCATGCGGTCCGCTTCTGCGACGATATCGAGGAACCAGGGTTGCGAGGGAGCATTGCCGGAACCGTAGGTCTCGAGGATGACGGCGCGGGTCTCCGGGCTGAGGAGGAAGTAGCGTACGACTTCCGGGGTGATGCCGGGATGGAGTTTAAGGATGGACACGCGGGTATCCAGTTTGTCCTGGACCGTCAGCGGGAGGTGCTGCTGCGGTGCTTTCCGGATCTCGCTGCGGTTGTAGCGGATCTCGATGCCGGCCTCAGCGAGAACCGGGCAGTTGGGGGATTGGAAAGCGTTGAAATCTTCCGAGCTGACCTTGGTGGCGCGGTTGCCGCGGAGAAGGTGCGAATTGAAGTAGATACACACTTCCGGGACCATCGGGCGGCCGCCGGCATCGCGGCTGGAAGCAATCTCGACGGCGGAAATGAGGTTTTCCTTGCCGTCCGTGCGGGGCACGCCGATCGGGAGCTGGCTGCCGGTGAAAACGACGGGCTTGGCAAGGTTGCCGAGCATGAAGCTCAGCGCCGAGGCGGAATAGGCCATGGTGTCGGTGCCGTGCAGGACGATGAATCCGTCGTAGTCGTCGTAGCGGTCGCGGATGACGTGGGCGAGCTTGATCCAGGTGTCCGGGTCGACGTCGGACGAGTCGATCAGCGGATCGAAGGTGTAGGCGTCGATGCGGAGGGCGAACTTCGCGAGCTCGGGCACTTCTTCGAGGATGCCGCTGAAGTCGAAGGGCTTCAGGGTGCGGTCCTCGGGGTCCTGTTTCATGCCGATGGTGCCGCCGGTGTAGATCAATAGAAGGGAAGCTTTCATAGCCGGAATAGTTTTCGTGCGTTATCTGTGGTGACCGCCTCGACTGTTTCGACGGGGATGCCTTTGATGTCGGCGATCTTCGCGGCGATCAGGGGGATGTAGGCGCTTTCGTTGAGATGCCCGCGGTGGGGGACCGGGGCGAGATAGGGGCAGTCCGTCTCTAGGAGGATGCGGTCGAGCGGAATCTCCGCGACGGTCTGTGCCAGACCCGCATTCTTGAAGGTGACCACGCCTCCGATGCCGACGTTCCAGTCGCCGTAGCGGCTGACTTCGCGCCAGGCCTCGAGGCTCAGGCCGAAGCAGTGGAGATTGCCCCGCAGGTGGAGATGGGCGGCGTCCTTGACGGCGGCGATGAAATCGGCCGTGGCGTCGCGCAGGTGGATGTTGACAGGGAGGTCCTTCTGCGCTGCGAGCTCGAACTGGACGCGGAGGGCCTCCTTCTGCTCCTTGACGAAGTCTTTCCCCTCATGGTAATCCAGGCCGATCTCGCCGACGGCGACGACCGGCTCTTTTTCGAACCAGGGGAGGAGGGCGTCGATTTCTTCCTGCCAATGCGTATCGATCGAACCGGGATAGAGCCCCAGCATCTGCCGCAGGTGCTCCGGATGGCGGTGTCCGATGCGGAACATGGCATCCCGCTCGCGGCTGTCCACGTCGGCCTGGAGCATCAGGCCCACGCCCGCCTCCACGGCCCTTGCGATGGCCGCATCAGCCTCCTGCCCGAACGCCTCGTCGTAGTAATGGGTATGCGTGTCGATATACATTAACTACAAAGATGCGAATTTCCGCGCATTTCTCCAACGGATAGGGCGCTTTTTCGCAAGCACGATGCGTTCTAAGGAATGATGAAACTTTTTTCCGAAAAAGTCCGTACTATTAAAGTCAACGGACAACAAAACCATACCTATATATGAAATTATCCCAATTCATGTTCA
>CAMKRY010000064.1 GCA_946415345.1 uncultured Bacteroidales bacterium
CGGCGCAGCCCACGCAGAGCTCGCCCTCGTCCTCGGAGTCGAGGTTGATGAGGATGTCACCCTTGAGAACGCCGGGACGGAGCTCGTTGGCGCCGGTCATGCCGGTCTCTTCGTCGTAGGTGACGAGCACCTCGACGGGGCCGTGCTGGACGGTTTCATCTTCGAGGACGGCGAGGCCCATGGCGACGCCTATGCCGTTGTCGGCACCGAGGGTGGTCCGGTCTGCGGTGACCCATTCGCCGTCAACGTAGGCGTTGATGGGGTCCTTCAGGAAGTCGTGGGGGGAGTCGGCCGTTTTCTGCGGCACCATATCCATGTGGCCCTGGAGAATCACGCCGCGGCGGTTCTCGAAGCCGGGCGTAGCGCCCTTGCGGATGATGATGTTGCCGGTCTCGTCCTTGATGGTCTCGAGACCGTGCGCCTTACCCCAGTTATAGAGGTATTCGATGACTTTTTCTTCGTGCTTGGAAGGACGCGGGATCTGCGTCAGGTTGTAGAAGTTCTTCCAGACGATTTCGGGTTTGAGGTTGGCAATGCTCATGGCAGTGTTATTAATATGTGTTATAGTTTATTTTCCGAGAGGGATGAGGGCCGTCTGTCCCTTCTGGGCGATGGGGACGCGGGCTGTCAGGTAGGTCTTGACGCCGTCAGAGATGCGAATCCTGCAGACGGCGGGAATGCGGTAGCGGAGATACTCGCCCTTGAATTTCGGGTCCGGCGTTTCGTCTTCGGCGCGGGCTTCCGGTTCATATTCGATGGTGAAAGGCTGGCCGGAGAGGTTGTCGGCGGGGAGGAGACCGTCTTCGTCGGAGAGACGGAAGGCGACCTGGACGTTGCGCTTCGTGCCGGAGGAAGGAATCAGGTCGAAGCAGAGGGTCTGGCGCTCGCGGACGCTGTATCCCGTGAACATGGAGAGATATTCATTCTCGAGGGCGGCGATTTCACGCACCGCCGCTCCGAGGGCCTCGCCGCTGAAGTCCCCGTCCGTGCTGCCGGAGAGGATGTCGAGACGGGTTTCCCGCAGCTCGAGCAGCTTTTCGGCGGCTTCCTCGGCGCGCTGGTCGAGGGGCTTGGAGACGACGCGGTTCTGGTGGACGGCGACACGGTTGAAGCTCGTGTCATTTTTCTCCCGCTTGTAGAGGGTCGTCGTTACGGAGGTGAGGTTGGAACTCACGCCGCGGGCGGAGAAGTCCTTCCCGCCCTTGCCGGCGAAATGCCAGGCGCTGGTTTCCGGCGCTTCGCCCATGCCGGTGGCGACGAGGCCCTGTGCGGTCAGCTGCAGGAGCTTTTCGGCCGCTTTGGCGCTCACGGTGTAGCGGGCGGAGGGGTCGGCCTCGAGGCTCGGGGTCAGGCTCATGTCGAGGACCTCATAGCGGACGGCATCGGCCTGCGGGGCCGTAATGCCGAGGTATTTCTGGGCGTAGCGGGCATAGGGACCGGCGAAAAAGCTCTCGCGCTCGACCGTTACCGTGAGGGTCAGGGTCGTGCGGGGGAGACTGTAGCTGACCGTTCCCTGGGCGGCGGCGCTGAGGCCGGCGAGCAGCACTCCGAGGGCTGCGCTGAGTAGAAATCTTCTCATGGGGTTATTTCCATCTTTTGTGCGTCCACAGGTAGTTTTCGGGCTGCCGCTCGAGGTCTTCCTGGAGGTTGCGGTAGAATTCTTTCATGATGTCCACGGGGGTCATCGCGGAGGCGTCCCGGGTGATCGGGACAAACTCGATCGTATAGTGTCCCCGGCTGGTTTCCGACCAGCGGAGATAGACCACGCTCATCTTGAATTTCGTCGCGATGGCGGCTCCGCCGACCATGGCCTGTGTGGGCTGGTGCATGAAGGTGCCGACGTCGTGGCGGGTCGCGCCGCGGTAAGGGAACTGGTCCGTCGGGAAGACATAGAGCTTTTTGTCGCCGCGGTGCTCGAGGGCATAGCGGAGGATGTGGTTCGTCTCCGTGAGGCCCTTGTAGTCCTTGCCGAGGATGCAGCTGCGGTTCCGGCCGATGACCCGGTCCCACAGATGGCTGCTCAGTTGCTTGTAGACGATGATCAGTTCCTCCGGGGCCAATTGCCATCCACCGTGCATGGCGATCATCTCCGGGATGGCGGGAATGAGCTCCCAGTTGCCGGCATGGCCGGTCAGGACCATGACGGAGGGACTGCTTTCGAAGAGCTCGCCCAGCAGCTCCGGGTTGAGCACTTCGGCCTGGGGACGGCGGCGGAAGCGTTCCGGGCCGTTCTTGCCGCGGTAGCGGCTGAAGCGGACGGCTCCGGCCATCAGGTCTCCCATGTGGGTGTAGGCCTGATGGCGGATCTGCTTGAGCTGCTTGTATTTCTTGTCGGGGAAGCTGCGGGACAGATTGATCATCAGTTCGTCCCGGCGGTAGTGGAGGATCTTTTCGAGGAACCACGACACCAGCCGGAACACCCGCAGGTGGAAACGCAGCGGGAAGCGCGAGACGAGCCCGAGGAGGCCCCACATTAGGGCCACCCCGAGTCCGTCACGTCGTTTTTTATCTCCCTTGGCCGCCATTATTCGACGTCCTTGGTCGGGCGCTGGACGAGTTCGATGAAGTTGCCGCTCTCAATCATCGCCTTGGTGATGTTCTTCACATCTTCCTTGGTGACGAGCTGGAGAGCCGTCTCGCGGAGCGTGTCGGCATCTTCGGCGTAGTCGATCCAGTTCTCGATCTGGCCGGCCCAGTAGGAGTTGCTGATGCGGCTCTCCGGCAGGTTCTTGCGGAGATTCAGCAGGGCCTGGGTCATTTCCTCGTCGGTCGGGCCTTCGGCGGCCAGCTCGGCGATACCCTTGGCGGCGAGCTCGCGGAGGAGGTCAGCCTTGGCCGGATTGCAGTTGAAGTAGGTCTGCACGAGAGCCTTGCCGGCGGGACGGCGCTGGAGGGCCGTTGCGGTGCTGGCGCCATAGGTGCCGCCTTCTTCCTCGCGGAGGGACTGGACATAGCGCATGTCGAGGATGTACTGGACGATGTCGAGGGCGACGGCGGTGCGCTCGTCATAGCGGGTGTCGACGCTGTAGACATTGATCACGGTCGTCTGCGGGGTCGTCATGTCGGTGAGATAGTCGTCGCTGACCTTGCCGCTGACGATGCCCTTGTCGCTCTTCTCCCAGGTGGACGCGGTCTTGCCGGTCGGCAGGGAGCCGATATACTTCTCGACAAGCGGCTTCAGCGTCTCGAGATCGACGTCGCCGACGATGGTCATCTTGGCGCCGGTGGCGTCACCGAAGAGCTTGCGGTAGTTCTTCTCGAAGACCTTGAGGTCGGCGCGGTTCACGACATCCATGGAGATCTGCTCGTGGCGCGGGCTGTCGTAGAGGAGCTTCATGAGGCGCTTGGCGAAGATGAAGTCGGGCGTGTTCTCCAGGTTCGGGAGCATGCTCTTGAACTGGGCGATGCCGTTGTTCCACTCCTTCTCGTCGAAGCGAGGATCGGTATAATAGAGGTAGATGATCTGCAGGGCGGTCTCGAGGTCCTTGATGGAGCTGCGGCCGTTGACGCCGTGCTTGTAGGCGCCGAAGTAAGGGGACACGGAGAGGCTCTTGCCGGCGAGCATCTTGGAGACCTCGGTGCCGGAGAACGGACCTACGCCGCTGTTGCCGTTGAAGACGCTGACGATGGCGTTGTTGAAGCTGGCCATGTCGCCTTCCGGAACGATGGAGAGACCGCCGTTCTCGAAGATGTTGAGGAGAATCTGGTTCTCGGCGAACTTGGTGGGCTTCACGTAGACCGTGATGCCGTTGGCGAGGGTCCATTCGGTCGTGCCGTAGAGGATGGTGCGGGTCTTGTCGACGCCGGCGCCGGCGAGGGTCTCGGGATCGAGGAAGGACTCTGCGACGGCGTTCTGCTCACCGGCCTTGATGTCGGAGGCCTTGACCTCGCGGTAGGCGCTGAGGAGCTCTTCCTCCGTCGGGGTGGCGATGCCGGCTTTCTCGGGACCGGTGTAGAGGATCGTGAAGTTGTTGGTCTCGACCATCGGGATCTGGCTGACCATCATGGAGATGATCTGCGCGTTGAAGTTCTGGAGGAGCTGCTCGACTTCCTTATGGGCCTCTTCGGGGACCATGTAAGGCTTCTTGTCGAAGAAGTAGTTGAGGATCGGATAGACGAATTCGGCGTTCTTGCGGGTCGCGGCGCGCTTGACGGCGTTCTCGTAAGAGCTGAGGATGGAGGCTTTGGCGCGCTCGACCTCGTCGTCGGCGACGCCGAAGCGGACAAGACGCTCGATTTCCTCGATGAAGGCCTTGTAGCCTTCCATGATGCGGTCTTCCTTGAGGGTCACCTCGCCGATGACGGCGTCGGTGTTCTCATAGATGACGGAGCCGCCGATGGCGAACGATGCGCTCTCGTACGGGGAGTCGGGATCGGAGGTGATGTCCTGGAAACGCTCGTACATGATGTTCGAGACAAGACCCTGCAGCAGGTTGTTGAGGAGCATGGCACGGGTCGGATTGTACTCTTCCGGGGTAGCCTGGCCCATCCACATGAGCATGATGCTGGCAGAGGTGGCTTCCGGGTCAGTCAGCGCGCCGACATAGGGCTGCTCGTGAGCCGGGGGCGTGATGACATCCTTGGGCTGGGGGTTCGGGTTCGCGGGGATGGAACCGAAGATATCCTTGATCTTGGCCTCGGTGCGGTCGACGTCGATGTCACCGATCACGACGACGGCCTGGTTGCCCGGGTAGTACCAGGTCTTGTAGAAGTTGTGGAGGCTCTCAGGCTTGAAGGTCTCCAGGCTCTCCTGCTGGCCGATCAGCGTGCAGGTGGCGTATTTGCAGTCGCCGAACCAGTAGGGGAAGCTGCGCTCCAGCAGACGCCACTGGGCGTTGCGGCGCTGGCGGCGCTCCTCGATGATGACGCCGCGCTCGGCGTCGATCTCCTCGGTCTCGTTCAGCACGTAGTGGGAGTAGTCGGCGAGGATCATCAGGCAGGTATCGACTACGGTCGGGCGCTCGACGGGGATGTTGTTGAGCATATACTGGGTCTCCTCGAAGCCGGTGGAGGCGTTGATGTTGCGGCCGAACTCGGCGCCGATACTGCGGAGATAGTCAAGGATGCCCTTGCCAGGGAAATGCTCGGTGCCGTTGAAGCACATGTGCTCGAGGAAGTGGGCGAGACCGTCCTGGTC
>CAMKRY010000065.1 GCA_946415345.1 uncultured Bacteroidales bacterium
ACGTGGCCGAGGGTGGCCACGGGTTTTGAATGGTGCTTCCTCCGCACCTACGGACAGTATATCCTGTCATGCCCGACCTGATCGGGCATCTGGAGCGTGGCTGCTCTCCCGAAAATGGAGGATGGCAGCTACGATAATGGGGCAAAAGTGATCCTCCTCTCCCGGATTTACCGGAGGGCAGCCACGCCAGGCGTGCCCTCTCTCCTGAAATGAGAGGAGAGAAGGATCGAAAATACTGCAAAAGTGCTCCCTCTCTCCCTGTTTTGGTAGGGAGAGGGAGCGCTCCCTGCAATTATAAATGCACAAATAACACATTGAATTTATGCATCAACATCAACAACGAGCGCGCGGAGGGCCTTTTCACAGAGCCCTCCGCTGCGCTCGCTATTATGCTGTGTTAACGCGAATTACCGAGGCGAGGTCGGCAGATCGTCACGTAATTCTAAAATTACGGGGAATTGAATTCGCACGGGGACGGCCTCGCCATTGACGCGTCCTGGTTCCCACTTAGGTGATTCGCGAAGAAGTCGCAGCGCCTCTTCGTCAAGAGACTTTTCCAGTCCTTTTACCAGGCGAATATTGGTCACGTTCCCGGAAATATCAACAATAAACTCTGTTACGATTCGACCTGATATATGGGCACAGCCGGTATATCGATATTCGAAATTTGATGCGACCCAACGGAAGAATTCCTTGATAGACCCTCCGTTGAATCCCGGCTTTACTTCGACTTCATGAAAATCGACCGGAAGGCGAAACTGGACAGGGCAGGTAAAGGTCACTTTTGTGGGATTGTTGGTGTTCGCCCAATAGCCCGGGGTCCACTCCTGTGGTGCGGATTCAACGACACGGATGGCTTCCGCATCAAGCTCGGGAGAAATGCCCCGAACGACCCTTACATTTCCAAGAAGTCCTTCCTCATCGATATCGAACTGCAGGATAACCCTTCCTTCTATCCCCTGTTTCAGAGCCTCTTCGGGATAGATCAGATGCTGGGCAATCCAATCTGGAAAGGCCGTTGTGCTACCTCTGAAAACGGGCTTGATTTGGATTGGGTAAATGCAATCATATACCACGGAGTCTGAGACTTCCGTGTTCTGGGCGTTGGCGGGGATACACAGAACGAAGGTAATGAACAGGAGTGTAAGACATCTTTTCATTGCAGGAAGGATATGCATTAGATTAATTACTGCAAAAATCGTACGAAAGACCCCTTGGGAAAGTCATCATAATTCCGTATATTTGAAATGTAAAGGACGTATTTATGAAACGAATCATTATTACTATACTATCCGTGCTGGCGACGGTGGGGCTTTCGGGGCAGAGCGTGGCGCGGCTGGAGAATGGGTGGAAGTTCGCGTATGGGAATGCTGCGGATCCGGCGAAGGATTTCGGGCGCGGGACGGAGTATTTCAACTATCTGACCAAGGCGGCGTCAATCCACAACGAGGGGCCGTATGTGCTGAAGTTTGATGATAGCGACTGGAAGGATGTCCGCGTGCCGCACGACTGGGCGGCGACGCTCCCCTACGACTCGCTGGCGAGCCATTCGCATGGCTACAAGACCGTCGGCTGGAAGTATCCGGAGACGAGCGTGGGCTGGTACCGGCTGCGGATTCCGGCGGAGAAGTTCCGTCCGGGACGCACGTATGAGCTGCGCTTCGACGGCATTTTCCGCGACGCGGAGGTGTGGTTCAACGGTATCTGGATGGGCCGCGAACCGAGCGGCTATGCCGTGCAGGTCTTCGACATTACTCCTTATATTGATTATGGCGGCGAGAACCTGCTCTGCGTGCGCGCCGACGCGACGTTCGAGGAAGGCTGGTTCTACGAAGGCGCGGGTATTTACCGGCCGGTCTGGCTGCTGGAGAAGGGGCCGGTTCATTCGACGGAAGGCGGTATTCGGACCTACTGGGAGCCGGACGAGCTGACCGTTGCCGTGGAACTCCGGAACTCGAGGGCAAATACGGCCGAATTTGCCCTCGAACAGGCGAAAAATGGCAACTCGAGTGCAAATCAGGGCTATTTTGCCCTCGAAGTAAAAATCCGCCTGCTGGATGCCGACGGGAAGATGGTCTGCACCGGGACGATTCCCTGCCAGTTGCGGCCTGGCGAGACGGCGTTTTTCCATGGCTCTCTGCGATTGGAAAGGCCGCACTTCTGGGATGTCGAAGATCCCTATCTCTATACGCTCGAGACGAGCATCGGCGAGGATGTCTATCGAACGCCGGTGGGCATCCGGACGGCGGAATTCAACGCTACCGACGGCTTCCTGCTCAATGGCCGGAAGGTGACGCTGAAGGGCGTGAACCTCCATCAGGACCACGCCGGCGTCGGGACCGCGATGCCTGCCGGGCTCATCGAATGGCGCCTGCGCGAGCTGATGAAATACGGCGTCAATGCCATCCGCTGCAGCCACAACCCCGCCAGTCCGGAGCTGCTTGACGCCTGCGACCGCCTCGGCTTGCTGGTTATCGACGAGAACCGTCTCATGGGCATGAGCGACTACCACAAACGCCAGCTGGAGAATATGGTCCGCTTCGGCGCCCAGCATCCGAGCGTCATCCTCTGGAGCGTCGGCAACGAGGAATGGGGCCTGGAGAACGACGAGCGCGGCCGCCGCATCGCCCGTGAGATGCAGGACTATGTTCACCTCCTCGACCCGACCCGCCAGACGACGCTGGCCAATGCCGGCGGCGCAACAATGTTCCGCGAGGCCGACGTGAAGGGCTACAACTACATCGTCCAGAACGACGTTGAGAACCGCCACCGCGAGCATCCCGAATGGATCGCCTACGGTTCCGAAGAAACTACCGGCTGCGGCACCCGCGGGGTCTATTCCCTCGCCGCGGACGGCTCCTACTCCCCTGCCGGCGACGGGCTGGTCGGCGGCCGGATGGTCGCGATCAACCGCACGGGCGACTATGAAAACGTCATCGAACGAGGCTGGAAATACTACGCCGAGAATCCCTGGACCGCCGGCGTCTTCTGGTGGACCGGCTTTGACTACCGCGGCGAATCCAACCCGCTGAAATACCCCGCCGTCGGCTCCCAGTTCGGCATTCTCGACTACTGCGGTTTCCCCAAGGACGAAGCCTGGTACCTGAAAGCCTGGTGGACTGACGAACCGGTGCTACATGTCTTTCCGCACTGGAATCCTTCGATTGTCAATGACGCCTCCGGTACCGTCATGCCCGACTCCGATCGGGCATCTGTCGACATCTGGGTCTATTCCAATGCCGAAGAAGTGGAACTTCGCCTGAACGGCCGTAGCCTCGGGCGCAAGGCGATGCCCCGCAACGGCCATCTCGTTTGGCCCGATGTCCCCTACCGCCCCGGCAAACTCGTCGCCACGGGCTACAAGAACGGCAAACGCGTCTCGCTGGAGACCCTCGAAACCACCGGTCCGGCCATCTATATCGACCTTTCTGTTGAATGCATGCGGGATATTGCCGTCGTGACGGCGCGGCTGATTGATGCCAATGGCCGCCAGGTGCCTGACGCCTGCCCGCTGTTGAACTTTACCCTGCGAAACGGCGGCCGTATCCTCGGCGGCGGCAATGGTGACCCAGCCTGGCACGGCATCGACGTCGCCACCGAGCGCGATTATTTTTCCCTTCCCGCCTTCAACGGCCTAGCTCGTCTCTATGTAAAACTCCCCAATGTCGTAACAGTCCACGGGACATCCATCATCTGCGAAAGCGAAGGCCTTCCGCTCAACATCATCCGTTGGAAACAAGCCGCTGAATAACGTTTAAATAATCATGCCTCTGATCAGAGAGCGAAGTGCGTCAGGTCGTTAACAGATGCCCGATCAGGTCGGGCATGACGGTGATGGGTTGTCCGCAGGTGCGGAGGAAGCCTGTTGCTGCTGCGGTGCGGGCTCGTGTGCGGAAACGGAAATGTGGGAGGGCCAGTACAGGGAGCGGTGACGCGCAGCGGCATGACGAGCACTGTCCGCCGACGTTAGGCCCGCGTCAGCGGGACTAAAAGGAGAAGTTGCTCGTCAAGCCCCCGATGCCGCTCCGTTTCCGCACAACCGAGTCCGCACTGCAGCAGCAACAATAGGCTTCCGCAGCACCGGAGGACAAAAAAGACCCCACGGACAAGCCGTGGGGTGACGTTTTACAGCAGCTTAAGGACCTCCAGGCACATGCGGGTGTTGTGGTAGGGGCATTTCCAGAAGCCGGCCTTGGGCTGGGTCAGATCAGGCGAACCGTCCGGAAGGATCGCCCACTGCCACTCGCCGTCGGTGCGGAGCAGGTGGTCGCGGATCCATGCCCAGAGCGAAAAGGCGCGGTCTGCAGCGGCATCGTCGCCGTGGTATTTCCACAGCCAGAAGTTGCCCACGACCGCCTCGGCCTCGACCCACCACTGGCGGGAATCGTCGAACGAGCCGTCGAGCAGCTTCTCATAGCGCATCGAGCCGTCCGGTAGGATGCCCTCATTGCCGGCAACACCCAGCCGATGGGCCCAGGGTCGCACGCTCGTCACGACGTCGATATCGCCCACGGCCATGGCGCACTCCAGCGCCAGCCAGGATGTCTCGATGTCATGCCCATACGACACCGCCCCCGGAATGACGCTCCAGTCGCGGCGGAAATAGAGCTGCAGATGTCCGTCCGGGCCCATGACGCGGCGGCCCACGATGTCCAGCAGCTCCACGATCCTCTCTCGCAGCTCCGGCACCGGCCAGACTTTATACAGATTCGCATACGCCTCCAGGATGTGCAGGTGCGAATTCATCGTCTTGTCGGCGTTGATGTCGTGGGCGCTGAGGGACATGTCCTCCAGCG
>CAMKRY010000066.1 GCA_946415345.1 uncultured Bacteroidales bacterium
ATCCTCAAGGGTATCAAGTCCAAGATGGAGGAAGGCCCGCTCACCGGTTCCTACGCCCGTGACATCCGCGTCTATGTCTACGACGGTAAGATGCACCCGGTCGACTCCAAGGAAATCGCCTTCATCATCGCCGGCCGTAACGCCTTCAAGGAGGCCTTCCGCCAGGCTGGTCCGAAGATCCTCGAGCCGATCTACAACGTCGACATCATCACCCCGAACGACTATGTCGGTCCTTGCATGAGCGACCTCAACACCCGTCGCGGTATGATCATGAACCAGGACATGGACAAGGGCTTCACCGTCCTCCACGCCCGCGTTCCGCTCGCAGAGCTCTATCGCTACTCTACCGTCCTGAGCTCCCTGACCGGTGGCTCCGCGACCTTCCAGATGAAGTTCGCCGAGTACCAGCAGGTTCCGGCCGACGTCCAGACGAAGCTTCTCGCCGAGTACGCCGCCCAGGAGCAGGAAGAAGACTAATTTTTGTCGAACATGCGAATGCGGTCCAGGTTCTTATGCCCGGACCGTATTCCGTAAATACACATACCTGAGATGAAAATCAAAACCCTCCTTATCTGCCTTGCCGTCTGCGTCCTGTTCGTCGCCTGCGGCAACAAGACCGCCAAGAAGGCCGCCGAAGAGCCGGCCGCTGATCCCCAGGAGGTCACCCTCCCGGACGATTTTATCGATTTCTCCGTTGTCCAGCCGGACGGAACGACCCTTTCCCTGTCCGATTTCGTCGGCCACGGCAAGTATATCCTCGTGGACTTCTGGGCATCCTGGTGCGGCCCCTGCCGCCGGGAGATCCCGAACATCAAGAAGGTCTACCAGCAGTTCCACGGCGACCGCTTCGACGTCCTCAGCGTGGCTGTCTCGGATAGAGTCGAAGACAGCCTCCGGGCTATCGAGGAAGAAGGACTGGAGTGGAACCAAATCGTGGGTGCCGGCCAGGTTCCGGCAGAACGTTATGGTTTCGAGTTCATTCCCTATTTGATTCTTTTCGCTCCTGACGGCACCATCGTCGCCAGCGACATCCGCGGTCCCGAGATCGGCGAGGCCGTCGCGAAAGCCCTCGGCAAGTAGATTGCCCGCATCCGTTGGCAATGACGGTACGAGAAAAAATAGCCTTGTTTCCCCATTCCCCCGGCGTCTACAGATACTATGACGCCGAGGGAAAGGTGATTTATGTGGGGAAGGCCAAGGACCTCCACAAGCGGGTGGCGCAGTATTTCGTGCCGCCGGAGCGGCTCAATACCAAGACCCGCATCCTGGTGAGCAAGATTGCCGACGCGCAGTATTCCGTGGTCGATTCCGAGGCGGACGCCCTGCTGCTGGAGAACAATCTCATCAAGCAGTACAAGCCCCGCTACAACATTCTCCTCAAGGACTCGAAGACCTATCCCTGGATCTGCGTGACCGGGGAGGAATTCCCGCGCGTCTTCATCACCCGCCGCGTCGACAAAGGCAAGGGAAACCGCTATTTCGGTCCCTACAGCAGCGCCCTGCACGCCCGTCATTTCGTCGATTTCTTCCAGGAAGTCTACGCCCTGCGCACCTGCACGCTTAAAATCACCTCTGACGCCATCCTCCGCGGGAAGCTGCGTCCCTGCCTCAAGATGCATATCGGCAAGTGCAAGGCCCCCTGCCTCGGCAAAATCTCCCGGCAGGAGTATCAGGAAGGCATCGACGAGATCGTCCGCATCCTCAGCGGCCGCGGCGGGGAAGTCCTCCGCCACTACAAGACCCTGATGGCCGAAGCGGCGGAGCGCCTCGACTTCGAATCGGCGCAGAAGTACAAAGACCGGATCGCCACCCTCGAGCGGCACTACGCCAAGTCCATCATCACCCAGGCCGCCGATACGAATGCCGACGTCTTCTCGATGGTCTTCGACGGGGGAGAGGCTTTCGGCAATTTCCTCCGCATTCGCGGCGGCGCCATCGTCCAGTCCCTCAATCTCGGCTTTCGCAGCCAGATCGAGGAAGAGAAGGAAACGCTCCTCGCGACCTTCATCGGCGAAATCGAGGACAAGTTCGGCGCCCTCTCCGGCGAAGTCATCGTGCCGTTCCTGCCCGATGTAGACATCCCCGGCGTCGAATTCCGCATCCCCCAGCGCGGCGACAAGCTGTCCCTGCTGGAGCTCAGCGCCAAAAACGCCCGCGAGTTCTATGCCGGCAGTCTCCGCCAGCGGGAGCATACAGACCCTGACAGCTACAAGATGTCGGTGATGGAGGACCTCCGCAAGGCCCTCGGTATGAAGGAACTGCCGCGCCACATGGAGTGCTTCGACAACTCCAACATCCAGGGAACCAACCCCGTCGCCTCCTGCGTCGTCTTCCGCGACGGCGTGCCCTCCAAGAAGGACTACCGCCGCTTCAAGATCAAGACCGTCATCGGCGCCAACGACTACGCCTCCATGAAGGAAGTCGTCAACCGCCGCTATGCCCGCATGCTGCAGGAGAACCCGGAGGACCTGCCGCAGCTGATCGTCATCGACGGCGGCAAGGGCCAGCTCGAATTCGCCTACCAGGCGCTGCTGGAGCTGGATATTCTCGACCGCGTGACGGTCGTGGGCCTGGCCAAGCGTCTCGAGGAGGTCATCCGCGTCGGCGATCCTTATCCTCTGTTCATCGACCGTAACTCGCAGGCCCTCCGTGTCCTGCAGCAGATCCGAGACGAAGCCCACCGATTCGGCATTACTTTCCACCGCAATCTCCGCTCCAAAGCGGCCATCCACAGTGCCCTTCGCGACATCAAGGGCGTCGGCGAGAAGACCGAGCAGCGCCTGCTGCTCCACTATGGCTCCGTCGCCCGCATTGCCGCCGCGCCGCTGGAGGACCTGTCCGCGCAGGTTGGCGCAGAACTTGCTATGCGGATCCACGATTATCTTAATAATGAATAGAGATTCCACGGACAAGCCGCGGAATGACGAACGATGACAGAAAAAGTATTCAACAGATGGTTTAACATCTTTATCCTGGCGGGAATGACGATCGTCACCTGTCTGGTGACCTGGTTCAAGCTGGCGGACGCGTCCGGCGGCAGCGAGATCTTCTGGCTGCTGATGGCGGCCTTCGGCTCGCTGATGGGCGTGCTGGCGACGGTCTGCTCGGCCAACGGATGGATTATCACCTTCCTCTTCGGTTTTCTGGACGTCGCCATCTACGGCGTCGCATGCTGGATGAACTGGCTGGACGGCGGTTCCGGTCTCGGCAACGCCATCCTCCACTTTGCCTATTTCGTCCCGATGCAGCTGGTCGGCTATCTCCAGTGGCGTCGGCGAGGGGCCAAGGCTTCATCACAGGTCAAGGCCCGCCGGCTCCGCCCCTTCATGCGCTGGGTCTGGCTGGGTATCACGGTGGCGGCTACGGCTATACTCTATATTATTCTGGCTCGCTTCGACCGCTCCGCCGCCGACAGTTTCCTCAAGGTGGCCGTCCTGCTGGATGCCATCCCGCTGGTCTGCAACATCATCGGACAACTGCTGATGTCAACGGCTTATATGGAGCAGTGGATCTTCTGGCTGGCCGTCAACGTGACTTCCATCGGCATGTGGTTATTCTCCGACAAGTCCTTCGCGTCGGTGTATATCGTCAAGTATGCCTTCTACTTTATCAATGCCCTTAACGGCCTGAGAATCTGGCTGAAACTGAGTCGCCCGGAGGCAGAATAGCCTTCCCGTTCGTCGGCTTTTTAGGCAAAGATTTTCATAATTGGGATTTTTTTCGTTACTTTGCAGTCTGTATGTGCGAATGGCACAACGCAAATTGAGAGTTACTATTAAATTATAAATCTAAACTTTACTATTATGACACACGAAGAAATCGTTGCCAAGGTGAAAGAAATCATCGTCGACAAGCTTGGCGCTGAAGAGTCTGAGGTTACCGAAACCGCTAACTTCACCAACGATCTGGGTGCTGATTCCCTCGACACCGTCGAGCTCCTTATGGAATTCGAGAAGGTTTTTGACGTCCGCATCCCGGATGAGGAGACCAGCGGCATCGCCACCGTCGCCGACGCTATCGCCAAGGTTGAAGAAAAACTCGCCGCCAAGGAGTAATCCTCCCGCGATTTTTCCCATACGAAAGAGACTGACCTGCCGGCCAGTCTCTTTTTTAGATGCCCGGCATTCGCTGGGCATGACGTCACCCCACGGCTTGTCTGCGCCTGCGGCAAAATGTCATTCCACGGCTTTTCCGTGGAATCGCTATTCCTTGTTTCTATATTTCGGGACCTTCACGATGGCGATGATCATAATCGCCACGCCGGCGAGAATGACCACCGGCGCTGCGACAAGGCGACGGAAGTCGAACATCGCGTAGTTGAACACGTTCGGGTCGTCACTGCCACCGCCGATCATCAAAATGATGCCGGAGAGCATGACGATGAGCCCGATCAGCAGGTATTTCAGTCCCCGGGCGGTCAGCGGCATGGGCCTGGAGGCCTCCGGGGCGGTATCTTTCTTACTCATATATCAATAATACAATTGTTCCTTTTTCATGGCGAGAAGCCGGTTGACGCTCCAGTAGGTGCTCAGCAGGCAGAGGACCACACCCGCGGCGACCACTACGCCCGCCACCGCCAGCAGCGTCTCGCGGTCGGCCAGCAGCAGCGCATAGCCGCCGGCGGACTCACGCCGCAGCAGAAGCAGCAGCAGGGCCATCCAGCCGAGC
>CAMKRY010000067.1 GCA_946415345.1 uncultured Bacteroidales bacterium
CGGCCGAGCTCGGACATCATCGAGCAGATGTTGATGATCTTGCCCTCGCGGCGCTCCATCATCTCGGGGAGGACGGCGGAGGCGACGATGAACGGGGCGACGAGGTCCACGTCGATGACGGCCTGGAACTCGGAGCGCTTCATCTCGTGCATCGGGATGCGCTTGATGATGCCGGCGTTGTTGACGAGGATGTCGATCTGGCCGACTTCGGCGTGGATCTTCTCCACGAGGGCCTTGACGGCCACTTCGTCCGTGACGTCGCAGACATAGCCCTTGACGTTGGTGATGCCCGCCTCCTTGTAGTTGGCGAGGCCCTTTTCGAGGGCGGCTTCGTTGATGTCGTTGAAGATGATGGTCTTGATGCCGGCGGCGACAAAGGCCTTGGCGATGTTGAAACCGATGCCGTAGGAGGCGCCGGTGATCCAGGCGTTCTTGCCTTCGAGGGAGAAGAGATTAGCCATATATTCTGAATGATTAAATTTTCCGGAGGCAAAGATACAAACGTTTGCATAAATCCCCAAATAAATTTTTTTAAAAAATTTTCATTGCCCCCTTGACTGATATTTTCTTTTTGCCTAATTTTGTGCTTCGAAAACGGGAGAATGATTATCAAGCACGCATTAAAGTTTTTTAAAGGCTTGACTTTCAAGTCGGTAGGATTGGCGCCCTCGAGCTCTGACTGCCTCTCCCGGACGAATATTCCCCTGAACCCCGATACCACTCTACACTACACGCAAGACGGTATCGGGGCTTTTTGTACCCCTCGACCTACCTTATATATATTAACTTCATAAATTACATTTTATGCAGCTCAAACACTCCATCGTCGCCGCGTTCGCAGCGCTCGCCCTTGCTCAGGGAGCAATGGCACAGACCAACCTCCAGACTTTCTACGATTTCGGCAAGAATCGTGGTCACTTCACCACCACCCTCGAGGGTTTCTACGGAGACAACTGGGGTAACACCTTCTTCTTCATTGACTACGATTACAACCTCCGCGACGCGAACGACAACGTCCAGGGCCCCAGCGGTTCCTATATGGAGATCGCCCGCTGCCTGAACTTCTGGCAGGACAGCGCTCTCTCACCGTTCAGCCTCCAGGTTGAGTACAACGGCCTCGTCGGAGTGAACCAGAATTTCCTCTTCGGTGTGGACTACTTCCTCCACAACGACGACTTCTCCAATACCTTCAACTTCAAGCTCCTCGGTAAGACCTTCAGCCGCGGCGCCAGCAGCGACATTCCCGTCCAGTTTACCTTCGTCTGGGGCATGCAGGACATCTTCGGCGTCAAGGGCCTCCGTTTCAGCGGCTTCGCCGATGTCTGGGGTGAGAACGTCGTCGCTTTCGCGGAAGATCCGACCAGCGACAAATTCCTGAAGGAAGCCAAGTTCGTCTTCATCTCCGAGCCGCAGCTGTGGTACAACATCGGCCAGCACTTCGGCTGCCCGAACCTCCACATCGGCACCGAGGTCGAGCTTTCCATGAACTTCGCCGGCTACGACGGCTTCTATGCCCGTCCTTGCCTGGGTACCAAGTGGGTCTTCTAGAATAGGAGATTAACCTATGGCAAACTTTCTCTCTAAGGCCTTCGGATTCGACAAGGCCCGGCACAGTGTTCGCACTGAGATCCTCGCCGGTATCACGACTTTCCTCACGATGGCGTACATCCTCGCCGTCAACCCCGGCATCTTCGCTGCCATTGACATGCCCGGCGGCGCCGTCTTCACCGCCACGGCTCTCGCGGCCATCGTCGGTACCCTCGTGATGGCGCTTTACGCCAAGAAACCCTTCGCCCTGGCCCCCGGTATGGGCCTGAACGCCTTCTTCGTGTTCACCGTCTGTCTGACGATGGGCCACACCTGGCAGTTCGCCCTCACGGCCGTCTTCCTCGAAGGACTCCTGTTCATCGTCCTGACCCTCACCAAGGTCCGCAGCTGGCTTCTCAACGCCATCCCGGGCACGCTGAAGAAAGCGATCGGTGCCGGTATCGGCCTTTTCATCGCTTTCATCGGCCTCCAGAACGCCGGTATCATCGTCGACAATGGCGCGACCCTCGTCTCCCTCGGCGACGTGACCCATGGCACCGCCCTCCTGGCCCTCATCGGCATCGCCATTACCGCAGCCCTCGTCATGGCGAAGGTCCGCGGCGGCATGCTCATCGGCATCCTCGCTACGGCCGCTCTCGGTCTGGTCATCAAGGATCCCGCTACGGGCGAGGCTATCACCAAGCTCCCCGAGAAGTGGATCTCCTTCCCGGACAGCCTCAGCCCGATCTTCTGCAAGTTCGAGTGGAACAGCATCCTCAGCTGGGATATGCTCGCCGTCGTCTTTACCTTCCTCTTCATTGACATGTTCGACACCATGGGCACCATTATCGGCGTCCACCAGGGTGCCGGTCTCGTCCCGGAAGGCAACCGCCGCGACGACATTCCGGACATGGAAAAGATGTTCCTCGCCGACTCCATCGCTACCGTCGCCGGTGCCTGCTTCGGTACCTCCACGACCACGACCTATGTCGAGAGCGCCTCGGGTGTCGGTGAAGGCGGCCGCACCGGTCTCACGGCCTTCTCCGTGGCCGTCTGCTTCGGCCTGGCCCTCCTCTTCAGCCCGATCTTCCTCGCCATCCCCGGTGCCGCGACGGCTCCCGCCCTCGTGCTTGTCGGCGTGATGATGATGCCTTCTATCGCCCGCATCCACTGGGACAACTACTGCAAGGCGATCCCGGCCTTCATCACCATCATCATGATGCCGCTCTGCTACTCCATCTCCGACGGTATTCTGCTCGGTGTCATCTCCTACGTCCTGATGCACGCGCTCAGCGGCAAGTTCAAGGAGATCTCCCTCACGATGTGGATCCTGGCAGCGCTGTTTATCTGCAAGTACATCTTCATCTAGACAAGTCTTTCATTTCTTAATAAGGAGCCGGCCGGATGCTTTTCCGACCGGCTTTTACATTTTTATTTGGCAATTTGTGCAAACGTTTGTATCTTTGTCCCCGGAATGGTAACGATCACCGAAATAGCCGAGGCGCTGGGCATCACGCCCTCCACGGTTTCCCGGGCCCTGAACGGGAGTCCGCGGGTGAAGCCGTCGACCCGTGAGGCCGTCGAAAAGATGGCCGCCGAGATGGGTTACGAGCGCAATGTCGTGGCTTCGAACCTCCGTCGCGGCCGCTCCGACATCGTCGGCATCATTGTCCCGCGCATCAACCGCGAGTTCTTCTCCTCCGTCATCGGGGGAGCGGAGAAGGTGCTGAACGAGGCCGGCCTGAGCGTGCTGATCTGCCAGACCCTCGAGCGTTTCGACGCGGAGGTGCGTGCCCTCAGGACGCTCCGCAACAACCGCGTCAGCGGCGTGATTCTGTCCCATGCCATCGAATCCCGCGACGGCTCCCATGTAGCCGAGATCCTTGGGGACCAGATTCCGCTCGTGCAGTTCGACCGCGTGTTCAGCGAGCTTCCCGGCGCGAAGGTCGTCAACGACAACTTCCAGGGCGCCTATGCCGCCACGAAACACCTCATCGAGCAGGGCTATCGCCGGATCGGCACCCTCGCCGGCTATATGACCTCCGAGGCCTATGTCCAGCGCCTGGAGGGCTACCGCGCCGCCCTCGCCGATGCCTCTCTGGAACCCGCCGCGGAGTTTGTCGACACCATCATCCCGGAAACGGGCAGGGAAGCGGCCCTGCAAGCCCTTGCGGCCGGCTGCGACGCCCTCTACAGCGCCGGCGATTTCTCCGCCCTCGGTGCCATCCAGGCCCTGCAGGAGAAAGGCGTCCGGATCCCGGAGGATTTCGGCATCGTCGGCACCGCCAACGAAAGCTTCACCGCCCTGATGAGCCCGTCGCTCTCCTCCCTGGCCCTCAAAGCCTCGGACATTGGCCGCGCTGCGGCCCGCGCCTTCCTGGACGGCGCCTCGGACGGCGAGACCGTCATTCCTATGGAACTTATTATCCGTCAATCATCTAATAAAAATAATCTATGGCAAAAGTAGTCACTTTCGGCGAAGTCATGCTCCGGCTCGCCACTCCCGGGTACCAGCGTTTCAGCCAGGCCCATTCCTTCGAGGCAACCTTCGGCGGCGGCGAGGCCAATGTCGCCGTCTCCCTCGCCAACTACGGCGTGGATGCCCACTATGTGACCCGCCTCCCCAAGAATGACATCGCCGACATGTGCGTCGCCGAGCTCAAGGGCTTCGGCGTCAACACGGACGGCATCGTCTGGGGTGGCGACCGCGTCGGCATCTATTATCTCGAAACGGGCGCTGTCGCCCGCGGCTCCAAGGTCATCTACGACCGCGCCAACTCCGCCATCGCCGAGATCAAGCCCGGCATGGTCAACTGGCGGGAAGTCCTGAAGGGCGCCGACTGGTTCCACTGGACCGGCATCACCCCGGCTCTCTCCCAGGGTGCCGCTGACGCCTGCCTCGAGGCCATCCAGATCGCCAACGAAATGGGCGTAAAGGTCTCCTGCGACCTCAACTACCGCAAGAAACTGTGGAAGTACGGCAAGACGGCCGCCGAAGTGATGCCTGCCCTCGTGGCCGGTTGCGACCTCATCCTCGGCAACGAGGAAGACGCCGAGAAGGAATTCGGCATCAAGCCCGAAGGCTTCGACG
>CAMKRY010000068.1 GCA_946415345.1 uncultured Bacteroidales bacterium
CGCCGGCTTCTCCAAGGGCAAGGCCGACAAGCTCCGCAAGGCCATGGGTAAGAAGCAGATCGACGTGCTGGAAGGTCTCCACGACGACTTCATCAAGGGTGCCGTCGAGCGTGGACACCCCAACGAGACGCTGGAAAAGATCTGGGCCGACTGGCGCAAGTTCGCCTCCTATGCCTTCAACAAGTCCCACGCCACCTGCTACGCCTGGGTGTCCTACCAGACGGGCTTCCTCAAGGCCCACTATCCCGCCGAGTTCCAGGCCGCGAACCTCTCCAACCAGCTCTCCAACATGGACGAGATCAAGGAGATCATGGACGACTGCAAGAAAAGCGGCATCCGCGTCCTCGGTCCGGATATCAACGAGTCGGTGAACCATTTCTCCGTCAACGCCAAGGGCGACATCCGCTTCGGCCTCGGCGGCATCAAGGGCTTCGGCTCCAACGTCGTCGACGCCATCATCAAGGAGCGTGAGGAACACGGCGATTTCAAGGATGTCTTCGATTTCGTCGAGCGCATGGAAGGCGGCGTGAACCGCAAGTCCATCGAGATTCTCGTCCAGGCCGGCGCCTTCGACAGCTTCGGATACACCCGCGCCCAGTTCTTCCTCCCGTGCCGCAGCGGCAACCTCTTCATCGACGAGCTGGCGAACTATTCCGACTGCTTCCACCACGACGCCGTCGATGCCGCGACCTCCCTTTTCGGCGGCATGGAGGAGATGACCCCGACCCGCCCCACGATGCCCGACATGGTGGGCGAGGAGGACGTCCTCGACAAGCTCCAGAAGGAGAAGGACCTCGTCGGCCGCTACCTTTCCTCGCACCCGCTGGACCGCTACGACTTCGAGATGGAGCATTTCACCAACTGCGAGATGGGCCGGCTGCAGGACGCCATGGCCGAATGCGAGAAGCAGGGTGCCAAGCGCCGCGTCATGGTCGCGGGCATCATCACCGACTACAAGTCCCTGACCTCCCGCAACGGCCGTCCGTTCTCCCGCACGACCATCGAGGATTACAGCGGCAGCTACGAACTGTCCCTTTACTCCAAGGATCACGAGCAGTTCATGAGCTACATGAGCCGGGTCCATGAATGCATTTGGTTCAGCGCTGACATCGAGCCGAAGTACCAGCTCCGCCCCGAGGAAAAGGCGGCCGGCAAAACAGTCCCTTACGGCCTCAGGATCAAGGAAATCTCCCTGCTCGGCAACGTGGCCGACAACTACCTGACCGGTGTCGGCGTAGAGATTACGACCCCCATGCTGACCAAGTCCTTCCGCGAGAATTTTGAAAGCGTGGTCAAGCACCACAAGGGCAATCTTCCCCTGCTGATCAATTACTTCGATCCGGAAACCGGTTACCGCGTTCCTTTCTATTCGAGGAAGAACCAGATCGCCGCGAACTCCGACCTCATCCGTGCCCTCCGCGAGATGGGCATCGAAAACATCGACATCCAGAAGAAAAAATAAGCCTATGGCAAACAAGCAATCCCTGGCCGACCTCGGCAAGGTGGAGGCCATCCGCCAACTTTTCGATACGCTGCCGTTCCGCCTCAAGGAGGGCCGTGACTATATTGCTCCCGGCCGCGGCGCCGTCTGCACTGCCTCCCGTCTGTTCGCGGAAGGGACGGACTTCAATCTCGTCTATTTCCCGCTGCAGCACCTGGGCTACAAGTGCGTACTGGCGGTGAGCGGCGAGCTGCAGGCCCGTCTGGCCCACGCCAAGGTGCTGAGCGTTGTGCTCGGCCTGTCGGCGAAGCTGGATTTTGCCATGGTCAAGGAGCTCTGGAGCGGTATCGCCCAGGCGGCGCGGGAGCAGGGTTATGAGGCGGTGAATCTCGACCTGGTGCCCTCACAGAACGGCCTGTATATCAGCGTGAGTGCGACGGGCGAGACCTCCGAGCTGACCCGCAAGCGCCAGCCTGCGCCGAAGACGAAGGACCTGCTCTGTGTGACCGGGCGCCTCGGTGCCGCCTATCTCGGTATGCAGGTGCTCGAGCGCGGGAACCGCGAATTCGAGAAGACCGGCAAGCAGCCGGAGGGGCTGGATAAATACAAAATGCTCATCGGAGCGTACCTCAAGCCCGAACTGGCCACCGATACGGTGTCCCGTCTTGAGGACGCCGGCATCGTTCCCGCCGCGGGTCTCTTCCTGCGCAGCGGCCTGGCTGACGCCGCCAAGCGCCTGGCGCTGGAGACCGGCCTTGGCGTGAAGGTCTATGCCGACAAGATTCCCTTCGAGGGCAACAGCTTCGCCCTGGGCCGTGAAATGGACATCGATCCCGTGTCTGCGGCGCTCAGCGGTGGCGACGACTGCCAGCTGCTTTTTGTCGTGCCAATCCTTTCCCTCGAAAAGTTCCGCAAGGAGTTCCCGACCTTCGATATCGTCGGCCATCTCGCCGAGCCGTCCGTCGGCGCCGTCCTTGTCACCCCCGACGGTGCGGAACTCCCCATCCACGCCCCCGGCTGGCCGGAGGACTGACAAAATGTCATAAAAGGGGCGGTGGAATAGGATTTGACCATACCTGTGCCGAAAAGGAGACACAGATATGGAAAACAACAATAGCAACAACAAGTACGAATTCCTGAGCCGCTTTGCGATCAACCTCAACGATCTCGCGGCGAAGGGCAAGCTCGACCCGGTCATCGGCCGGGATGACGAGATCCGACGGGTCCTCCAGATCCTGTCGCGCCGGACCAAGAACAACCCGATCCTGGTCGGCGAGCCGGGCGTCGGCAAGACGGCCATTTCCGAGGGTATCGCCCGGAAGATTGTCGACGGCAACGTCCCGGAAAACCTCAAATCCAAGACCATCTATTCCCTCGATATGGGTTCCCTCATCGCCGGTGCGAAGTACCAGGGCGAGTTTGAGGAGCGCCTCAAGGGGGTGGTCAAGGAAGTCGTCGAAAGCGACGGCGAGATCATCCTCTTCATCGATGAGATCCACACCCTCGTCGGCGCAGGACGGACATCCGGTGCCATGGACGCTTCCAATATTCTGAAACCCGCGCTCGCGCGAGGGGAACTGCGGACCATCGGTTCCACGACCCTCGACGAGTACCAGAAATATTTCGAATCCGACAAAGCCCTCGAACGCCGGTTCCAGACGGTGACTGTCGACGAGCCTTCCCCGGCGGAAAGTATCAGCATCCTCCGAGGCCTCAAGGAGAAATACGAGAACCACCACCGCGTCCGCATCGAGGACGACGCCCTCATCGCCGCCGTGAACCTCTCACACCGCTACATCACGAACCGATTCCTTCCGGACAAGGCCATCGACCTCATTGACGAGGCGGCCTCCAAGCTGCGTCTGGAGATGAATTCCGTGCCGGAGCCCATTGACGACCTCAACAGCAGGATCCGCCAGCTCGAGATCGAGAAGGAGGCCATCAAGCGCGAGGGAGTATCCCTCAAACTCGACAAGATCGAAGCGGAGCTCAAGGATCTCCGTGAGCAGCGCGAGGTCCTGATGAAGCGCTGGGATGAGGAAAAGGGCATCCTGAGCGGCATCCAGAGTGCCCGCCAGGAGATTGAGAACGACCGGATCGAGGCCGAACGGGCCGAGCGCGCCGGCGATTATGGCCGTGTCGCTGAACTCCGCTACGGCAAGATGGCGCAGGCTCAGAAGCGCATCGATGAACTGACCGCGCAGCAGGCCGCCATTGAGGACCCGATCATCACCGAATCCGTCACGCCGGAGGACATCGCCGAGGTCGTGGCGAAATGGACCGGCATTCCTGTCAAACGGATGCTGGAAAGCGAGAAGGAGAAGCTCGTCCGCATGGAGAGCGAGCTCCACAAGCGCGTTGTCGGCCAGGACGAGGCCATCCGCGCCGTCGCGGACGCCGTCCGCCGCAGCCGGGCCGGTCTGTCGAACGAGAAGCGTCCGATCGGCTCCTTCCTCTTCATGGGTACGACCGGCGTCGGCAAGACGGAGCTGGCGAAAGCCCTCGCCGAGTTCCTCTTCAACGACGAGAACATGATGACGCGTATCGACATGTCCGAATACCAGGAGCGTCATACGGTGAGCCGGCTGGTCGGTGCGCCTCCGGGATACGTCGGCTACGACGAGGGCGGCCAGCTGACCGA
>CAMKRY010000069.1 GCA_946415345.1 uncultured Bacteroidales bacterium
ACATCGAGAAGGCCCTTGAGGAGCGTTGCGCTGGAAATGCTGAGTTTCATATCACTGATCTGTTTTACGGATTTCAAAGATAGCAAATATTTTCAGATTTTGAAAACCCGGTGGCATATAATTTGAAAATTATAGCGCCGTACAAACTGAAACCAAAGACTCTTATCCAATATGAAGCAATCCCACCTGACCATCCTTCTCTCGGTCATCCTCAGCGTAGCCGCTTCCTGTGGCGTGCTGGTCGGAGACCGCATGATCAACGGCAAGTCTGAAACCGCCGAGAAGGCCGAAACGCCGGCCGACCCCGTCCGCCCCAATGTCCAGATCCAGCCGGGCAGCTATCCCGACTTTACCTATGCCGCCGAAACGGCTGTCGATGCCGTCGTATATGTCAAAGTGACAGTCAAGACCGGCGCCTACGGCTATTACGGCTCCGACGACCCGCTGTTCGACTTCTTCTTCGGCCCCCAGCGCGGCTACCGTGAATTTGAGGCGCAGGGCAGCGGCTCCGGCGTCCTCATCTCCCCGGACGGATATATCGTAACCAATAACCACGTCATCGAGAACGCCAGCAAGATCGAAATCACCCTCAATGACAACCGCAGCTTCACCGCCAGTCTCGTCGGTACCGATCCCGCGACGGACATCGCCCTGCTGAAAATCGACGCCAGCGGCCTTCCGTCCATCCCCGTCGGCGATTCCGACGCCCTCCGCCTCGGCGAATGGGTCATCGCCATCGGTTCTCCGTTCGACCTCCGTTCCACCATCACCGCCGGCATCGTCAGCGCCAAGGGCCGCACCATGCCCAATTACGACGGCAAGTTCCGCGTCGAGTCCTTCATCCAGACCGATGCCGCCGTCAATCCCGGCAACAGCGGCGGCGCCCTCGTCAACACCGCGGGCGAACTGGTGGGCATCAACACCTCCATCGTTTCCAACACCGGCTCCTATGCGGGCTATTCCTTCGCCGTCCCGGCCAAGATCGTGACCCGCATCGTTTCCGATCTCATCACCGACGGCCGGGTCCACCGTCCCTCTCTCGGCGTCAGCATGGTGCAAATGAATGAAAATATTCGTCAGGAATTGAAACTTTCTTCCGAAAACGGCGTATTAATATACGAGACTGTTTCCGGCAGTGCGGCCCAGAAGGCCGGTCTGCAGCGCGGAGACTTGATCCTCACATTCGACGGGACGTCCGTCAACGACCCCTCCGCTCTGCGGGTGCTGGTAAATGAAAGGCGTCCCGGCGATGTAGTCGCCATCGAATATGAGCGCTCTGGCAAGGTGGAAACCGTCGAAGTCACGCTGACAGAACTTTAAAATACTAGAATGAGACAACTGAAGATTACCAAATCGATTACCAACAGGGAGAGCGCCTCGCTCGACAAATACCTGCAGGAAATCGGTCGCGAGGAGCTCGTATCCCCGGAAGAAGAAGTGGAACTCGCCCAGCGCATCCGCAAAGGCGACCAGGAAGCCCTCGAAAAACTCACCCGCGCGAACCTCCGTTTCGTCGTTTCCGTAGCCAAACAGTATCAGAACCAGGGCCTCAGCCTGCCCGACCTGATCAACGAAGGTAACCTCGGCCTGATCAAGGCCGCCGAGAAATTCGATGAGACCCGTGGTTTCAAATTCATTTCCTATGCGGTTTGGTGGATCCGTCAGTCCATTCTCCAGGCCCTGGCCGAGCAGAGCCGTATTGTCCGTCTCCCGCTGAATCAGGTCGGTGCCCTCAACAAGATCAACAAAGCTCTCTCGAAGTTTGAGCAGGAGAACGAGCGCCAGCCTTCCAACGAGGAGCTCTCCGAGATGATCGACGTCTCCACGGATAAGATCTCCGATACGCTCCGTTCCAGCGGCCGTCACGTCAGCGTCGACGCCCCGTTCGTCGAGGGCGAGGACAACAGCCTTCTCGACGTCCTGCCGAACGACGACTCCCCGATGGCCGACCGCGGCCTCGTCAACGAGTCCCTCAACACCGAGATCGAGCGCGCCCTGTCGACCCTGACCGAGCGTGAGCGCGAGATCATCAAGTCCTTCTTCGGCATCGGCTGCCAGGAAATGACCCTCGAGGAGATCGGCGAGCGCTTCGGCCTGACCCGTGAGCGCGTCCGCCAGATCAAGGAGAAGGCCATCCGCCGCCTCAAGACCCCGAACCGTTCGAAGATCCTCAAAGGCTATTTAGGATGATGACTCCCGAACTATTTATCCAGGAAAGGGCCGCCGCTGCGATGGAGGCCCTTTATGGTGCCAAGGTAGACCCTTCCACCCTCCAGGTCCAGGTCACCCGCAAGGAATTCGAGGGCGACTACACGCTCGTCTGCTTTCCGCTCCTGAAGATCTCCCATGCCGCCCCGGACGCGACCGGCAACGCCCTCGGTGAATGGCTCGTCGCCAACGTCCCCGAAATCGCGGCCTTCAACAGCGTCAAGGGATTCCTGAACCTCCTTTTCAGCCCGGTGTACTGGGATGAAATGTTCGCCGCCATCGCCGCGGACCCGGACTTCGGCCAGCTGCCGTCGACCGGCCGCCGCATCATGGTGGAGTTCTCCTCCCCGAACACCAACAAGCCGCTCCATCTCGGCCACATCCGCAACAACCTCCTCGGTGACAGCGTCTCCCGCCTCCTCAAGGCCGGCGGCAACGAGGTCATCAAGGCCACGCTTGTCAACGACCGCGGCGTGCACATCTGCAAGTCCATGTATGCCTGGGAGAAACTCTTCGACGGCAAGACCCCGCAGAGCACCGGCATCAAGGGCGACCATCTCGTCGGCGACTGCTATGTGGCCTACGCCAAGCTCGAGAAGGAGCACCCGGAGGTGAACGAGGACGTGCATAAGATGCTGGTCCAGTGGGAGGAAGGCGATCCCCACGTGCGCGAGCTCTGGAGCATGATGAACGGCTGGGTCTTCGAGGGTTTCGCTGAGACGTACAAGGCGCTCGGCATCTCCTTCGACCGGACCTATTACGAGCACGACACCTATCTCCTCGGCAAGGAACTCGTCCAGAAAGGCCTCCAGATGGGCGTTTTCGAAAAAGAACCCGACGGCAGCGTCTGGTGCGACCTCACGGCCGACGGCCTCGACCGCAAGCTCGTCCTTCGCGGCGACGGCACCTCCGTCTACATCACCCAGGACCTCGGCACGGCCGAGCGCCGTTTCTCCGAGTATGCCCTCGACTCCCACGTCTATGTCGTCGGCAACGAGCAGGACTACCATTTCCAGGTCCTCAAGCTCATCCTCAAGAAACTCGGTTTCGACTGGGCGGACCAGATCTACCACCTCAGCTACGGCATGGTGGAGCTCCCCGAAGGCAAGATGAAATCCCGCGAGGGGACGGTCGTCGACGCCGACGACCTCATCCGGAGCATGTATGAGGAAGCGAAGAAAACCTCCGAGGAAAGCGGCAAACTGGCCGACATGTCTGACGAGGAGAAAGACGCTCTGTATCATATGATTGGCCTCGGTGCCCTAAAGTACTTCATCATCAAGGTGGACCCGAAGAAGACCATGCTCTTCAACCCCAAGGAGTCCATCGATTTCAACGGCAATACGGGTCCTTTCATCCAGTATACGCACGCCCGTATCCGCTCGATTCTCCGCAAGGCGCTCGAGCAGGGCATCGCTTTCGGCCCGGCCGACGTGACGACCGCCCTCGAGCCCTCCGCCAAGGAAATCCGTCTCGTCAAGCTCCTCGGCCTCTACCCGGCCAAGGTCGCCGAAGCGAACGCCTCCCTCAGCCCGGCCGTCATCGCGAACTATGCGTATGACCTCGCCAAGGAGTTCAACCAGTACTACCACGACACGCCCATCCTCAAAGAAGAGGACGCGGCCGTGCTCCGTTTCCGCCTTGTGCTGATTGACACCCTGGCCCGGACGCTCCGCAGCGCGATGGACCTGCTGGGAATCCAACTGCCTGACAGAATGTAAAAAAAAGCCTGCACGAAATGATGTGACCCCCAAAAGTTGGACGGTTTAACATTAGTTACGAGGCCTTAG
>CAMKRY010000070.1 GCA_946415345.1 uncultured Bacteroidales bacterium
GGCGTTGACAGACGGAGGGTGGCGGCGGATATTAAGGGGAACGGTTACAGGGGAGCCGGGGAAAGGGGTGTTCCGCCAGGACGGCCGGCGTGTGTTTGAGCGCGGGGTGTTCCGTCACCCCGCGCGAGTTAGCCGGACGAACCCCTTCCCCCGAGTGCGACCGCCGTTCCCCGCCATGTAGCCGCCCTCCGTCTGCCGCTTTTCGCCGGCCGTCATGTAGCCGCCGCCCTTCGCCTGTCCCTCTCCACCTGCCACATTTGCGCGTCACATCGTGGCGGATAAAGAATTGTAAATGAGCTAATTCCGTATTGTTGGGGTTGCAATATGGCCACCGCTAAAAGCAGGAAGTGCCACATATATTGGCACTTAGCCGCCACGTGTTTCTGTCTGTCCCGTCCTGTTTTAAAGGTTGTCAGGCTGGATCTGAGGCAGATGGCGGCAGGCGGCGGACGTCTTTTGCCGCGAAAGGCAAATTGAGGCCAGAATTTCCCTTTCGCAGTGCAAAATGATGTCCTCATGACTGTTTTCATGCTGTGAGCGCAAAAAACCTGTGCGTTTATCCCTTTCGCTGCAGAGAATTGCTGCATTCTGGCCGTCCGGTGGCGAAGGGACAGGGCTCCGGAGGAATTTCTTCTGACTCCGGAGCCCTGTCCCTGAGCATAGGGATGGACGGCCCGGCCGAAAATGCCCCCTGGGAGGGGGCTACGGGGGTTCAGATGGCTCGGAACGAGCATGATAGGGCTCGGGACGAGCAATAAAAAGAGACCGCGAAGGTCTGGCGAAGCGGAGCGCCAAGGCGGCTTCTGCCGCCCGGCCGTAGGCCGAGAATGCCTCCTGGCAGGGGGCTATGGGGGTTCAGATGGCTCGGAACGAGCAATAAAAAAGAGACCGCGGAGGTCTGGCGAAGCGGAGCGCCAAGGCGGCTTCTGCCGCCCGGCCGTAGGCCGAGAATGCCCCCTGGCAGGGGGCTATGGGGGTTCGGAGGGCTCGGAACGAGTAAGATAGGGCTCGGAACGAGCAATAAAAAAGAGACCGCGAAGGTCTCTTTTTTATTGCTCGTCCTGGAGCTGGAGGTGCTGTACGTAGATCGCCTTCTGCTTGGCGATTCTCTTCTTCACGGACGGCTTCTCGAAGTTCTTGCGGGAGCGGAGTTCGCGGATGGTGCCGGTCTTCTCGAATTTCCTCTTGAATTTCTTGAGGGCTCTCTCAATGTTTTCGCCTTCCTTGATCTGTACGATAATCATGCTTTTACACCTCCTTTTTCTTTGGGGATGCAAAGGTAGCAACTATTTTTGATTCCGCAAATATTTTTTGAACTCCTCCATGCCTTTCGTCGCGACGGCACGGATGTGGGTGATCCGCGGGTCGTGGACCGGCACCTCGGCCGGGTCGATGATATAGATGGGCACCTGGTTCCCGGCATAGCGATACAGTCCGGCGGCCGGATAGACCTGCAGGGAGGTGCCGACGATCAGGAGGATATCGGCCCTGGAGACGATCTCGATGGCCTTCTCGATGTTCGGGACGGCCTCGCCGAAGAAGACGATATGGGGCCGGAGCTGCTGCCCGTTCGGGGCAAGGTCGCCGAGGTGGACTTCCCCGCAGCCGATGTCGATGACTTCGTCCGTGCGGTAGGTCCTGTCATACAGCCCCTGCTCCGGACGGACCTTGGTCAGCTCGCCGTGCAGGTGGAGGATCCGTGTGCTGCCGGCCTTCTCGTGGAGGTTGTCCACGTTCTGGGTGATGACATCGACGTCGAAATCCTTCTCAAGCTCCGCGATGGCGTAGTGGGCGGCATTCGGCTTCGCATCGGCGAGCTGGCGCCGCCGGTCATTGTAAAAATCAAGCACGAGCGCCCGGTTGCGGTACCATCCTTCGATGGACGCCACTTCCTGGACGTCGTATTTCTCCCAGAGTCCGCCGCTGTCGCGGAAGGTGGCGAACCCGCTTTCTGCGCTGACGCCTGCGCCGGTCAGCACGGCAATCCTTTTCTTAGGCATCTTTCTTTTCAAAATAATACTTACGGACCCAGTATTCGAAGAGCGGGTCCAGGATGGTGGGGATATCGTTGCTGTCGAAGGTGACGATCTCCTTCTTCACCAGCGCGTCCTTGACGCGTTTGACGTTGGCGGAGGAGTTGAGCGCATAGGCGCGGACGACCTCGGAGGAGCTGAATTTCGTGCAGCCGTCGATGATGGCCCGCAGCAGGCTGACCTGATGGGTGGTCAGGTCGTTCACCATGGACCGGAAACGGGGTTCATGGATCGCCAGGATCCCGGCAAGCGCCTCGACCAGGATCGGTTCCATGATGTACCCCTTGGATTTCGAATCGCAGATGGACACGAAGTGGTTGATGTACCAGAGGTTGTTGCGGAAAAGGCGGCAAGCCCCGAGGAGGAGGTCCTTGTCGATGACCTTGCCGCTGGTGAGGAAGCCCTTGGCGATGTGCTCGGTGATCTCCCGTTCATCGACGGGTTGCATCTTGAGCGGCTCCACCTGGCGGTAGAAGAAGCGCCGCACCTCGAAGATGTCCTTCATCGCATTGACCATCGATCCGGAGAAGATGTACGAGAACGGCGCCCGTCCGGCCTCCAGCTCTTCCTTCATCACCTGTTCCATGGCCTTGAAGAGCCCGTCGCCGTCCTCGGTCAGGGCGAGGTTCTGGAATTCGTCGATGATCAGCAGGAGGGGCGCGCCGCCGTCCCGCGCGATCCGGTAGGGGAGCCGGAGAACGGCGAGCCAGTCCTCCCGGTCCAGCGCCCAGTTCGTGGACAGGACCTCGTCGGAATCGGCGAAATGCCCGGGATCGAAGATGACATGGGTGCCGCCCAGGTGCCGGTCGGCGAGGGCGGCATACTCCGAGGGCGTCGTGGCGACGGCACGCAGCGCGGTCCCGCCGAGCCGGAGGAGAAACGCCTCCACGCTGCGGATGTTCAGGGCGGAGAACTGCCCGATCCTCAGCTGCTTCCCCATGACCCGCAGGTTGAATAGCGCCTGCTGCACGAGGGAGGTCTTCCCGCCCTTGGGCGGGGCGTAGAGGACGATGTTCTCATGCTGGCTGATCAGGTTGCCGAGGATGGTGCAGTCGCTTTTCCGGCCGATGAAATTCTTCCCGGTGACGAATTTGTCGTAAATGAATGGAGCGTCCATAACGGCTTGTAACTATTCTGTTACAAATATAGGAAAACGATACGGAATCCCGCATCGTTTTCCTGAAAAAAGTTGCTTGTCCCCCGTCCGGCTGCCGGAAGGGAAAACCGGGCCTTACAGCGCCTCCGCCACAGGCGCCTCGACGGGCGCATCCGCGAGGGCGACGGTGTCGGCGGCGGCAAGCGAGTCGGCGGGTGCCTCGACGGCCTCTTCGACGGGCTGCGGCTTGTGGAAGGGGAGTCCGATGCAGGTGAGGCGGTCGGTGAAGTAGCAGAATGCGGCCGCGGCGAGGAGCAGGGCGATCAGGCAGCACCAGAAACGGCGGCGGCGCACTTTCCGGCGCTCGACGGGATCGACGGCGGAGAGCTTCGGGAACTTCGCCACTTCGGTGAGGGTGCGGCCGAACTTGACGTTCACCAGCGAGGCGGCATTGATGGCCCATCCGTTGGCATTGAGGACCGGGCCGAGGTCGCGGCGGCGGAGTTTCCGCCAGGCGATGAACATCGACGGCAGGGAGATGATGAGCATCAGGGCGGCGACCAGCACGATCCACTGCCACCAGGTCAGGGACTTGAGGACGCTGATGATGGCGACGAAGACGCCGGAGACCGCGGCGACGGCGATGGTGATGCCGGCGATTTTTCCGACATCGAACGGGGCGGCCTTGGTGGCGGTTTCCACGCCGGAGGCCGGCTTGGCCGTGGCGCTTTC
>CAMKRY010000071.1 GCA_946415345.1 uncultured Bacteroidales bacterium
GCTACCTGATGGGCGACCCCACGCCCCGTCCGGTCGACATCGGGGAACTGAACAATGACTAGTTATGAAATGGATCGTCACTGAAATCGACGGAAAGGTCGCCTCGATCGCGGCCGATTACCGCCACTTCGCCGGCATTGCCGCCCGCATCGCCGCCCATTCCCCCGACGCGGTGGAGCGGATCGCAACCCGCAAGATCACCACCGACGAGCTCGTGGAGCTCGGCAGGACCCTCCGCTGGGAGGACCTCTGCCTCTATGGCTCCAAGTTCCAGAAATCCGTCTGGAAGGCCCTCTATGACCTGACGCCGGGTCTTTACAGCTACAGCGACCTTGCGGCCCGGGTCGACAATCCGCAGGGGGTGAGGGCCGTGGCCCATGCCGTGGCGCTCAATCCGGTCGCCTATGTCATTCCCTGCCACCTGATCGTGCCGAAGGAGTCTGTGGACAAGATCCACGAGATTCGCCGCAGCGCCGAGGCGACCCTCTTCCGGGGGAGCGACCTCTACCTGCTCGATTCCATCAGCGTCGGCGAATTTGCCTACGGCCCCGCCGCGAAACTCGAACTGATCAAAAAACAACTTGCGCAATAATGAAAAAAGCTATTTACCTGACCGGTCTGGTGGCCTTTGCGCTGCTTGCCGGCGTTTCCTGCAAGCAGGACAAGAAGAAAACGGCTCCGCAGAATCCGGCGGAGGAAGTCCCTGTTATCGATACGATCCGGACGGAGGCCTTTGTCGAGGCCAAGACCATCAAATTGAAGAAGGACTATAGCGTCGAGTATAGTCTTTCGGTGGAATATGTCGAGGACGACCGGCTCGATCCCGTCGTGGCCGACAGCATGAACTGCGCCATCGCCCAGGCAATGTTCGGCAAAAGGAACCCTCAGGTTAAAGCCCTGGCTATCGCCGAGGAAGCCAATGTCCGTGAATGGTTCGAAGATGGCATCTGGGACGGCGATGAGGAGGAAGAGGAGTATTTCATGAAAAATGGTGACTGGCAGGCGTCGGGTGAATTCTCCCATACGGCACCCGATGGCTATACCAATTATAATATAGCAGGCTCCCAGTATATGTTCGGCGCGGCCCACGGCTACTACTATTTCACCCCGTTCGTCTTCGACCTCAGCACCGGCTGCCGACTCCACGAGTGGCAGATCTTCCGCGAGGGCTACGAGGAGAAACTCTCCGCCCTGCTGCTGAAGTACCTTGAGGAGGATGAAAACTACGAGGAGGGAATTCTGCTCTGGGATGAGGGCATCCAGCCCAACGACAACTTCACCCTCTCGAAGGACGGCATCACCTATTACTTCAACCCCTACGAGATCGCTGCCTACGCCTACGGTCTCATCGAGGTCTCCGTCCCCGCCGCTGACCTCAAGCCCCTCCTGAGCGACAAGTACGCCCATCTCTGGGATGAATAAAGAACTGTTGAAAAACTTGTTGAAAAGTTGCAAAACAGTTTGGAAATCAAAGATAAAAGTTGTACCTTTGCGGTCCGCAAAATTATGCGGACCTTTTTAATGTATTAATAAACAATTAATTAACAAACCAATGCCTGGATTAATTGGAAAGAAAGTCGGAATGATGTCCGTCTTTGGTGCTGATGGAAAGAATATTCCATGCACCGTTGTTGAGGCTGGTCCATGTGTTGTCACGCAAATCCGCACAGTCGAAAAAGATGGTTATGCCGCTGTGCAGCTTGCCTATGACGAAAAGAAAGAGAAACACACCAGCGCGGCCCTGAAGGGTCACTTCGAAAAGGCAGGAACCACCCCGAAGCGCAAATTGGTCGAATTCGAGGCCGATTTCGCAGAGGATCTCAAACTCGGCGATACGCTGACGCTCACTGATGTCATCAAGGAAGACACCAAGTTCGTCGACGTCGTCGGTACTTCCAAAGGTAAAGGTTTTCAGGGCGTCGTGCACCGCTATCATTTCGCAGGTGTCGGCGGTCAGACCCACGGCCAGCACAACCGACTCCGTCACCCCGGTTCCATGGGTGCGTCCTCCTGGCCGTCCCGCGTTTTCCCCGGCATGCGTATGGCAGGCCACATGGGCAATGAGCGCGTCAAGGTCTTCAACCTCGAGGTTGTCAAGGTCATCCCTGAGCAAAACCTTCTCGTCATCAAGGGCTCTGTTCCCGGAGCTAAAGGTTCTTATTTAATTTTGGAGGCTTAAGCTATGGAATTGTCAGTTTACAAAATTGACGGATCTGAGTCCGGAAAGAAAGTCACTCTCGATGAGAAAGTCTTCGGTGTAGAGCCGAACGACCACGCTATTTATCTCGACGTCCTCCAGTACCTCGCCAACCAGCGCCAGGGTACGTCCAAGACGAAGGATCGCAGCGAGGTTGCCTATTCCACCAAGAAGCTCGGTCGCCAGAAGGGCGGCGGTGGCGCACGCCACGGTTCCCTCAAGGCCGGTATCTTCGTCGGTGGTGGTAACATCCACGGCCCGAAGCCGCGCTGCTATCGCAACAAGCTCAACAAGAAGGTCAAGCAGCTCGCCCGCTTCAGCGCCCTTACCTACAAGGTCCAGGCGAACGCCCTCACCCTCGTTGAGCCGTTCATGATGGAAGCTCCCAAGACGAAGGAACTCCTCGGTATCCTCTCCGCCCTCAAGGCCGGTGACCGCAAGGTTCTCGTCGTGCTCCCTCGCAACGTCAATAACATTTATCTCTCCGCCCGCAATCTGCAGCAGGTTGATGTCATCTCCGTCGACGAGATCAACACCTACGCTATCATGAATGCCAACCACATCGTGATGGTCGACGGTGTCCAGGACATCCTCGCTTCCCGGGCTTAATTCAGGAGGACTAAGAAATGGGAATTTTAATTAAGCCTATCGTAACCGAGAAGATGACGGCTCAGGGCGAAAAACTGAACCGTTACGGTTTCATCGTTGACCGCAAGGCCAACAAGCTTCAGATCAAGAACGCTGTCGAGCAGATGTACGGCGTGACCGTCGAGAGTGTCAACACCCTCAACTATCACGGCAAACGCAAACAGCGCTATACCAAGGCCGGTCTGCTTCGCGGCCGCATGAATCACTTCAAGAAGGCGTACGTCTCCCTCGCCGGCGACGACAAGATCGACTTCTACGCTAATATCTAAGGAGGACCGATTATATGGCTATCAAGAAATACAAACCGGTAACTCCCGGACAGCGCAACAAAGCGATCAGCTCTTTTGATGAGATCACCGCGAAGAAGCCCTACAAGAAGCTTCTCGAACCCCTCAAGTCGACCGGTGGCCGCAACAATACCGGCCAGATGACCGTCCGCTATCGCGGCGGCGGCCACAAGAGAATGTACCGTATCATCGACTTCCTCCGCAACAAGGATGGTGTCAATGCTACCGTTCTCACGATCGAATACGATCCGAACCGCAGCGCCCGTATCGCCCTCGTCGAATATGCAGACGGCGAGAAGCGTTACATCATCGCTCCGAACGGACTCAAAGTCGGACAGACTGTTCTTTCCGGCTCCGGCATTGCTCCGGAAGTGGGCAACTGCCTCCCTCTCGCAGAAATTCCGGTGGGTACGCTCGTTCACAACATCGAGCTTCGCCCGGGTCAGGGTGCCGCTATGGCACGTTCCGCCGGTACCTCCGCCCAGCTCGCAGCCCGCGAAGGCAACTATGCGATCCTTCGTCTCCCTTCGGGTGAGACCCGCATGGTTCTGACCAGCTGCCGCGCCGTCGTCGGTACTGTCTCGAACACTGACCACAACCTGGAGAGCTTTGGTAAGGCTGGCCGCAGCCGCTGGCTGGGTCGCCGTCCCCACAACCGTGGTGTCGTCATGAACCCGCATGATCACCCGATGGGTGGTGGTGAAG
>CAMKRY010000072.1 GCA_946415345.1 uncultured Bacteroidales bacterium
GCCCTGACCATCCACGGCCGCACCCGCTGCCAGATGTACAAGGGCGAGGCGGACTGGTCGCTGATCGGCGCCGTCAAGGCGAATCCCCGGATGCATATACCTATTATAGGCAACGGCGACATCAACACCGCCGCCAGGGCCAGGGAGGCCTTCGAGCGGTACGGCGTCGACGGCATCATGGTCGGGCGCGCCTCCTTCGGCCGGCCGTGGGTATTCCGCGAAATCCGCCACCTGCTGGATACGGGAGAGGAAATGGCGCCGCCGTCGGTGGTCGAGCGCGTTGCGCTGGCCAAGCGGCAGTTCCAACTCTCGTTGGACCTTAAGGGCCCTGTCACGGGCGTCTACGAAATGCGGCGGCACCTGAGCTGCTATTTCAAGGGGCTGCCGGACTTCAAGGACACGCGCATCCGGCTGGTCACGGAAAAGGATCCGGCCGAGGTCTTCGCGCTGCTGGATTATGTGGCCGGGCGCTGGGGCGACACCCCGCTTCCCGACGCGGAAGGGGTGTATGGGGTCTGAGACCTAATCCAGAATCACCAGGGCACGCGAAGGGTGCGAGAAGGTGAGGCGGACGATGTCTGCCGAAGTGCGGTTGAGCGTCGCTTTCCACCAATTGTCGAAAACCACGTCGTCGGTGGGCCATTGGAGACCTTCCGAGCGGATGCGCAGGCTGTTGTCCGGCGAGAACAGGGAGAAGCGCCGGCCCGCGCCGACATGCAGCTCCGTGCTGTCCAGAACCGCGAACGCCGTCCCGTAATCCGAGACAATATCAATGGGCGGTAAAGAGGCAAACATCCGGGGATACTCCATCAGCAGCGACAGATTGCCGATCGTGTGGTCGGCACGGAGGCCCGTGGCGCCGAGGATATGGATCTCGGAAACGTCGGGATAGTGACCCAGGACATAGCGGACGGCCTTGGTCTGGTCGTTGTGATCCTGCTCGGTTTCGTGCACGATGCGGTCGGCATAGGCGCGGCGAAGGGGCTTTGAAAGCGAATCCATGTCGCCGATGACCGCATCCGGCAGGCGCTCACCGCCGAAGATGCGGTGCATCCGGCGGAGATACTTCGCAAAGGCGCTGTCGCAGCAGACGATGATGTCGGCCGCCTGCAGCAGATACAGCGGATAGGGCTTGGTCGGGAAATCGCCGGCGGCGACGATGACGGCGGTCCTAGTCATCTTCCAGAGGTTTCACTTTATCCAGTTCGGCGCGGGAAGTGCCGGGCAGGGCGCGGTAGGAGGCCGGCTCGCGGAAACCGGCGAGGAAGGCCTTGACATCCATCCGTTTCTTGCCGGCCAGCTGGACATCCTTCAGCGACAGGGCACCGTCAGCCGTGGCGATGGCGAAATAGGTCTTGCCGTCGCTCAGAACGGTGCCGGGTGCCGTACCGGCCGGAATCAGGCTGGCATCCAGCGGCTCGGCGAAGAAAATTTTCAGGCCCGCAGGCTCTCCCCCCTCAGGCTGCAGCTCGGTATAGGCCGTGGGGAACGGGCTGAGGCCGCGGATGAGATTGTAAATCACCTTCGTGCGGTCGTTCCAGTCGATGTGGCAGAGCTCACGGGTCAGCTTGGGGGCCGGATTCAGCCGCTCGGCGCCCTGGATGAAGCTGCGCTGGGTGCGGAGCTCGATTTCGTGGTTCAGGATACCTTCGACGGTCTGTACGACCAGTTCGGAACCGATTTCCTTCAGCGCGTCATGGACGTCTCCGGCGGTATCTGCGGGACCGATGCGGTGCTCCTGGCGGAGGATGATGCCGCCGGTGTCGATCTTCGCGTCGATCATGAAGGTCGTCACGCCGGTGATGTGCTCGCCGTTGATGACCGCCCAGTTGATCGGGGCGGCGCCACGGTACTGCGGCAGGAGGGCGGCGTGGAGGTTGAAGGTGCCGTACTTGGGCATGGACCAGACCACCTCCGGCAGCATCCGAAAGCCGACAACGACGAACAGGTCGGCCTTCCAGGCCGCCAGCGCTTCGAGGAAGGCGGGATCCTTGAGCTTTTCGGGCTGGAGGACCGGGATGTCGTGGGCGACGGCATACTGCTTGACCGCACTTTCGTTGACCTTCAGGCCGCGGCCGGAAGGCTTGTCGGCTACGGTCACCACGCCGGCAATCTTGTATTTTGCATTGACGAGAGCATCCAGCGGACCGACGGCAAATTCCGGGGTCCCCATGTAGACGATGCGTATCTTACGGAAAGGAGACATGATGGTTCGTTTGAATTTCCGCCAGCCGGCCTTGAAGAGGTCGGCATTGAACGGCGAAGCGTCGTGGGCCGCCTTCCATATCAGGAAAATGCCAATCGGCAAGAGGACGGCCGTCGAAATAAAAGCGCCGATCCAGGCAGTCGTGGCACCGTCCTTGGCGAGTTTCGTACCCGTCAAGTCCACCACCCAGTAAACCACGAAGAAGAGGACCGATACGATGGCCGAAGCGCCAAGTCCGCCCTTGCGGATAATGGCGCCAAGCGGCGCACCGATGAGGAAGAGCACGAGACAGGCCAGGGCCTGGGAGAACTTCTTGAGAATCTCCACCTGCGACATACGGAGGATCTTCGTATACTTGGTGGAGTCCATCTGGTAGTTCTCGACGGTCGACTGCACCTGCCGGGCCGCACCCAGAGCGCCGTTATATGCCGTCCGCTCCTGCTCGAGGTCGTCCCACTGCATGAAATTGTCCACCCGGAAGGCCGTCGGATAGGTCCGGTGGCTGTAGGCGGTGTCGAGCTGGCGGAAATGGGGGCTGATGCTCGTTCCCATCAGTTCCGTCAGGTGCGCCGTGATGATGGAATCGCGTTCCCGGAGCAGCGAGTCGCGGACAACCCGTTGCTGATGGAGGTCCATGGCCTTGACCTGGTCGCCGAAGCGGGGACCGTCTCCGCCCTGGAAGGAATAGTTCTCCAGCGGGATGATGATACCCTCGCGAGTAAACTGGATCTTCTGGAGCTGGAGGGAGGTGTCGCGATAGGCCTTGCGGTTGGTTTCCTGATAGTTGACGCCGCTGTAGAGGGTAAAGGTCAGGTAGTCCTTGTTCTTGGACATCTTCATGATGGCGGAGTCGGCGATGGTCACGGAGACGTTGCCCTTGGTCGTGGTGTGGTCATAGACCATCACGCCGTACATCATGCCGGTACGGTCGTTGTGCTTGTCGACGCGAAGCACGTATCCGTCGATGCCGTCGTAGAAGATACCGTTCGGAATTTTGATTTCATCCTTCGTATTCTTGATATCCTCGCGCATCGTGTAAATCTGGTTATAGGCCAGGGGCACGAGGTCGTTCGCGGCGAAAAAAGCCACGACGGATATCAGGAAGGAAACGACGAAAAGGGGCCTGAACACACGCAGAACCGACACGCCGGACGACTTCATCGCCATCAACTCGTTGTTCTCCGCCATCTGGCCGATGGTCATCATCGAAGCCAGCAGCGTCGTCAGCGGCAGGGCCAGCGGCAGAATCGTACAGCCGCCCCAGAAAAGGAACTCGAGGATGACCGACAGACCCAGACCCTTGCCGACCAGCTCGTCGATGTACAGCCACAGGAACTGCATCATCAGGGCGAAGATCACCACGAAAAGGATCGCGATGAACGGTCCGACGAAGGATTTGAGTATAAACCGGTCTATCTTCCGCATAAGTGATTATGCCGTAGCGAGTTCCACGAGTTTGTCAAGCGCCGCCGGAAGGGTCGAGCAGTCACGGCCGCCGGCCGTGGCGAG
>CAMKRY010000073.1 GCA_946415345.1 uncultured Bacteroidales bacterium
GGAGGACCGTCTTGCCGCAGCCGAACGGACCCGGAATGAAGCCCGTGCCGCCTTCGGCGATGGGGTTCAGCGTATCGATCACGCGGACGCCCGTCTCCATGATCCGGTTCGGACGCGGTTTCTCCCTGTAGCCCTTGATGGCCACCTTGACAGGCCATTTCTGGGTCATCGTCACGTTCACGTCTTCTCCGTCGACATCCGTCAGGACCGCGATGACCGTGTCCACGTTGTACTGTCCGGCGGGAACGATGGATTTCACGGTGAATTCACCCTGGAAGGCGAACGGAACCATGATCTTATGGGGCAGCCAGCCCTCCTTGACCTCTCCCAGCCAGTCGGCGGCGATCACCTTGTCTCCGGGATTCGCGATGGGTGTGAAGTCCCAGAGTTTCTCGCGGTCCAGCGGGTCGGTGTATTCGCCTCGCTTCAGGAACACGTCCTCCATCGTGGTGAGGTCGTTCTGAAGACCGTCGTACACGCTGGAGAGCAGGCCCGGCCCCAGGGTGACCTCAAGCATCCGGCCTTCGAATTCCACCTTGTCGCCGTTGCGGAGGCCGCGCGTGCTCTCGAAGACCTGCACGGAGGCGGACTTTCCGTTCACCTTGATGACCTCGGCCATCATCTTCACGCCCGCGAGGTCGATGTAGCAGATCTCATTCTCCGCTACCGGCCCGTCTACCAGTACGGTCACCAGGTTCGAGACGATCCCCGTAACAATACCTGTCGTTTTCATTCGTTGTATTTTTAATTGTTTATTGTTCAGTGTATTTGACGCCCTTGAAGGTGCCGCGGACCTCGCCGATGAGTCGGTGGAACCGTTCGCGGCCCACTTCCTCGTCCAGGGCGAGCCATCGGTTCACGATATTCAGCTTGACGATGTAGGCGAGAACGGCCTCGAGGTCGAAGTAGTGGAAGGTGGCCAGGCGGTCCGCCTTGTCCCAGACCAGGTCGTCAATGCCTTTCTCGCGGGAGAGCAGGTCATTCCCTTCCAGGACGGTCCGGACCTTGGCCTCTTCCTCGAACTCGCCGCCGGTGAAGCGGTACCCGTCGATGTCCGTGTCCGGAGCGTCGGGATCCTCGCCCGTGAGTACGTCCATCTCCGCCGGACGGCCCAGTTGCGCATTGAGGTAGCGCACCTTCTCGTTCCGGAGGTTCAGGTCAAACCGGAAGTACTCCCGGATGAACCGGTTTCGGTGGCGGAGGGCCTTCGCGTAGAAGTTCGCGTCCAACCCTTCTCCCTTGAGTCCTTTCAGGAGAAACTCTACGGTCTCGTAGTCCCGGTCGTCCATGTCCCGCTTGATCTCGGCGATGACCGAGTTGAACCCGGCGTGGCCCGTGTACTTGAAATCAGCGGTCAGGAAGGGGAGCGAGGCGATGATGTACTCGTAGTTGCTCATCCTCTATCCGAACAGCAGTTTCTTCGTTACCGGGCGCAGGTAGCTGCCGATGAGTTCCTTGAACGTGTCGTCGGTCATGCTCAGGAAATAGCCGCCGTCCTTGGGGCCGATCTTGAAACCGCCGGCGACCTTCTTGGAGAAGGACGCTTCGACGCCCTTGCCCAGCAGCTTGCCCAGTTCGTTCTTCACGAAGGGCTCCAGCCCTTTCTTCAGGCTTTCGGGGAGGACTAGGGAGAGGTCGGCCGGTTCTTCGGCGGAGAATCGCTGCGCGACGGCGGTGATGATGCCCTTGAGGTAGTCCTCGTTGGAGAGGGCCTTTTCCACGGTGGCGTCAACGGTCTGGGTGATGACGAGGTTCTCGATGTCGGCCCGGGTGGCCTGAAGGGACTGCTGGGCAGCCATCTTCACGTCTCCCTCCACCTTGACCTTGTAGTCTTCGGCGTCCTTGCGGGCCTTGGCGAGAATGGCCTCGGCTTCCTCCTGCGCTTTCTTCACGATCTCATCGGCCTCGGCGCCCGCCTTGCGGAGCAGCGCCTCGCCTTCTTCCTTGCCCTTCGCGAGACCTTCGTCATAGAGTCTCTGGGTGAGTTCCTGGAGTTTGTCCATATGGTTGTTGTTAATTGTTATTTCGAATCAGTGGCGTTCTGCAAATATAATAAAAAAAGTGAATAATCAGAACATATAGGTAGTGGCCATCGAAACGGTCAGATCGGAGAGCTGCGGGTTGAAGGCCTTGCCGACTTCCAGGGACAGGATGAAGTTCGTGTTCATGTGGATTTTCCCGCCGATGCCGGCGCTGCCGTGGATCCGCTCGGTGGCGTCCTGCCAGAGTTGGTTGCCGTCCATGAGGGATTTCAGTTCCCGGTGTTCATCGATCCGGTACCCCCGCGTAATGGCGGCTACATCGAAGAAAGGATTGACCACGAGGTCGAAATGCTGCTTGAACAAATTGAATTGCAGGATCTTGGCTCGGAGTTCGAAATTGCCCCAGGCATATCCGGCGGCCATCAGGCGGTTGTATCTGTACCCCCGGATGGTGTACCGGCTGCCCAGGCCTTCGTATTCTTCGTACTGATAAATAAGGTTGGAAATCTCGTTCAGGTTGTACCAGGGCATCTCTCCCGCGAACTGGTGCTGGAGTCCCAGGTGGTAGGCGAAGGTAAGGCGTCCGAAGACGATGGGGACGTAATGGCGGAAATGGCCCACCAGCTGTGCGTAGTGGTATTTCTTGTGGGAGAGGTCCGCATTCCCGTTGACATAGGCTTCCCAGTAGATGCCTTTGTTCGGCACCCATTCCACGTCCCGGCTGTCATAGGTCAGGCCGATGCGCCCCTCCAGGCTGTTCCCGCCGCCGGCTTCATCCTCCCGGATGAGTCCTGCCGACAGGTAATCCCGGTACAGGGTCCCGGCGTTGTCGTAGTTCTTCAGATCGAAGTCGTCGATCCGGATGTGGCGGAACACGGCCCCGGCCATCCAGTTCAGACGTCCGGAAAGGGGCTTCTGGAAAGTGGCGGCCGCCCGGATGACCTGGCGGTGGTCCGTATAGTATGCGGCACGGGAGGCCTGGTTGAGGTCCAGTTCCGGGAAATAGGGCGAATGGAGACCGTTGAACCCGTAGAAATTGTTCATGGACGCGTCGCGATAGGTGAGCGACCCCGTTACGCGGGCGCCGGGAACGAGGGTCTTCGAATCGAACAGCCCGTGCAGATACCACGACCCTTTCGTGGCCCAAGCCCCGCACACGGCGATATGGTGCTGGAAGTTCGGATAGTCCGTCCCGTCGCCGTAATAGAAGAAATCGCAGAAACCGCCCAGGTTCAGTCCGATATCGGAATTGTAGCTCACGTCCGGGAACGGCGTGAACACCCATCCGGTCTTCGCCTCCTCCTGCGCCTCTGCCGAGAGCGCAGCGAGTGCCGAGATGACTGCAACAAGTGTCTTTTTCATATGGTATGTATTTAGATTTCAGATAGTTCCAACCAACGTAGTTCCTTCTCGTCCAGGAGGGACTGGAGCTCTCCGTAGCGGGTGGAGGCGAACTGGAGTTCCTCTGGGGAGAGGGCTCCGCTGGAGAGTTTGGCTTCGAGGTCGGCCTTTTCGGCTTCCAGCCGGGGGAGTTCTTCGTCCAACGCCTTGAGTTCCTGCTGCTCTTTCCAGGTGAGTTTGCGTTTGGCGGCGGGGGCCTTGACCCGTTCTTCGACGGCCTTCTCCGGCTTGGCCGCCGCCTTTTGCGCGGCTTCGTAATCCTTGATGAAGGACCGGTATTCGGAGTAATTGCCGATGAAGTCCTTCACGACAC
>CAMKRY010000074.1 GCA_946415345.1 uncultured Bacteroidales bacterium
CTTGGATGCGAAGCCGATCCCCTTCCATTCGGCCTGGATCTTTTCGATATCCTTCGTGAGAGCATTCCACTCGCTGGAGGAAGTGACCTCCTTTGCGGCGATCTCCTCAACCCGCTCGCAGAGCGCGGTCTTGGCGGTGAGATTCTCCTCCTGCTTCTCCTTCAAGCCCTCGAAATGGGCCTGGTAGCGCTTGTTGATAACCGCGGTCGCGGCACGGAAGCGCTCCCAGATGGAGTCACGGTATTCCTTGGCAACGGGGCCGAACTCCTTCCACTGCTCGTGGAGCTTCTGGAGCTCGTGGAAGGCAGCCACGACGTTCTCGTTCTCGGAGAGTTTCTCCGCGGCCTCGCAGAAAGCCTGCTTCGCTTCCAGGTTCTTCTTGAAATCCAGGTCGCGGAGGTCGCGGTTGATCTTCACCATGTCGTAGAATTTCTCTACGTAGAACTGATAGGTATCGTTGATATTGCGAAACTTCTGGTTGGGGACGGGGCCGATGGCGCGCCAGCGGGCCTGGATCTCCCGGAAGGCCGGGAAGGTAGCACTGACGTCTTCCTGGTTCTCGACCAGGGTCTTGAGGTCCTCGATGACCGCCTCCTTGGCGACGAGGTTGTCCTCACGGGCCTTTTCCTGCTCCTTGTTGTACTCGGAGCGCTCCCGCTTGTAGTCGGCGTAGAGCTCCTTGAAAGCCGATTCGATCGCCAGGAACGGGTTCATGCGCTCGTCCGTGACGGCCGTTTCCGGAGCCGTGGCCGCCTCATCGCCTTCCTCCTCGGGGGTGACGGCGATGCCGGCATCTGCCTTTTCCTTGTTGAGTTTCTTGTAGAAGGCGGACTTGATGGCTTCGGCTTCTTTCGACTTTTTCATCCGGTCCACGTCGTCTTTGAGCTTGGCAAAGAGTGCGACAAGCTCGCCGAGCGTCTGGTCGAGAAGGTTGGGGGCTGCTTCGGCGGCGGGCTCCTCGGCAGCGGGTGCCTCGGCTTCGGCGGCGGCTTCTTCGGCCACAGGCTCCTCAGCGACGGGCGCCTCAGCAGTGGGGGCTTCCGGCTCAGCAGCTGCTTCGGCGACAGCCTCTTCGACGGCAGGCTCCTCAGCGGGAACTTCCTCTGCAGCAGGCGCTTCCGCCACCGGCTCTTCGACGGCGGGGGCCTCTGCGACAGGCTCCTCGGCTACGGGCGCCTCGACAACGGGCTGCTCCTGTGCTACACTCTCTTCGACCACGGGATTCTGGATGGTTTCAAGTACGTCTGATGTAGGCTGTACATCAGGAATGATCGTTTCGCTCATAATAATAGAGATCTGGTTAAAAATTAAGTTACAGATTACAAATATATCAATTTATTTTTAGAACCAATAATTTCTACAAAATGGTTATTTTTGTTGCACAAAGCACTACCCTATGAGAATCGACATCCTCACCGTCGTCCCGGAACTGCTGGAGAGCCCCCTGGGCCACTCCATCGTGGGCCGCGCCATCAAGAAAGGCATCGTAGAGATCCACGTCCACAATATCCGCAAGTACGGCCTCGGGCCGCACCGCTCCGTGGACGACTATTGCTACGGCGGGGATGCCGGCATGGTGATGCGGGTCGAACCCGTCTATCAGATGATCGCGGAGCTGAAGGCGGAACGGGATTACGACGAGGTGATCTACATGTCCCCGGACGGCGACATCCTGACCCAGGGCATTGCCAATGAGCTTTCGCTCAAGGAGAACATCATCCTCCTCTGCGGCCATTACAAAGGCATCGACCAGCGCATCCGGGAGCATCTCGTGACGCGGGAGATCTCCGTGGGCGATTATGTGGTCAGCGGGGGCGAGATTCCGGCGGCCATCGTGGCGGACGCCATCGTGCGGCTGCTGCCGGGGGCCATCACGGACGAAACCTCGGCCCTGAGCGACAGTTTCCAGGACGGCCTGCTCTCCCCTCCCATCTACACGCGGCCGGCGGAGTTCAACGGCTGGAAGGTCCCGGAAGTCCTGCTCAGCGGCAATCCCAAGCTCATCCAGGCCTGGCAGGACGAGCAGGCGCTCGAGCGTACAAAACGCCTCCGCCCCGAGTTGCTTAATAAATAATTTTAATAAATATTTTAATTGATAAAAAATTTTTAGGTTTTTGTTGGAGGTAATAAAAAAGGTGTTATCTTTGCCCTTGGAAAAAGAAAACACTCTACTCTTAGTCTTAAGAGATACTAACCAACAATTAACCTTCTTTTAGGTAATACACTACTAACTAACCGATAAAAAAGCCCGCTGTGACAGCGGGCTTTTTTCTTACTTCTTTTCGACCAGTCGGATCTCGAAGAGGCGTTTCCAGTATTTGCCGGTGAAGTAGGTCTTGCCGTCGGCGGGATTGTAGGCGATGCCGTTCAGCACGTCCGTGCGTTCATCCCAATACTGCCGGGGCAGCAGGCCCGTACAGTCCACCGTCGCCTCCACCTTCCCGTCCGAGGGATTGATGATGAGGATGAGGTCGGACAGATAGACATTGGCCCAGATCTTCCCGTCTATGTACTCCAGTTCGTTCAGGTTGCGTATGGGCCGGTCGTTCAGGCGGACCGTCACCGTCCGCTGCACCTTCAGGGAAGGATCCATGAAATAGAGGCGGGCCGATCCGTCGGAGGCGATCAGCTGTTTCCCGTCCGTCGTCAGGCCCCAGCCTTCCCGCGGATAGGACAGGGTCCGCTCATACGCAAATGTCGCCGCGTCATAGACGAAGGCGACCTTGTTGGTCCAGGTCAATATGTAGAGCTTCCCGTCCAGGATGACGGAACCTTCGACGAAATACTTCCGGTCGAAGTCCAGGCGTTTCAAGGTCTTGCCGGTCGCCGGATCGACGATGCGCATCGTCGACTCCCCCCACTGGCCGGTACTCTCGTACATCGTCCCGTCGTGGAAGAACAGACCTTGCGTGTACGAACTCTGGTCGTGCGGGTAGGACGCGATGACCTGCGGCCGGTAGTTCCGCACCTTAGAGGCGCAGCCTGCCGGCAGCAGGATCACAGCGATCAGCAGAATCAGCCGCAGGGACTTCACTACAGCTCGAGTTTGTAGCCCTTGCGATATTCGTAATGCAGGAGCTTCGTCGCCTCGACGTCATTGCCCATGAACTTCTGGACGATGGGGTTCCAGACGACAGGACGGCCGAGCGTGGCGGCGATGTTGCCCAGGTTGCAGACGGTGCAGGAAGAGTGGCCGATCTCGACAGGGACGTTGGGATCGATGCGGGACTTGATGGAGTCGATGAACACCCTGTGGTGTCCGGCACGAGCCTCGTAAGGCACATCCGCATCGGCGACGCCCTTCTTCATCTCGAACTTGGGATCCGAGCAGGTGAACTGGCCGCGGTGCACTTCGACCCAGCCTTCCGTGCCGTAGAAGCGGACGCCGGGGTTCGTGTTGCCGGGGGCGACGGGGCCTTCGGTCATCACGATGCCGTTGTCATACTTATAGGTGAGCAGGTCATAGTAGCCGTAGCCGGCGGGAATGACCTCGCAGGGACCGGACAGATCCTTGCCGATACCCCACTGGGCGAT
>CAMKRY010000075.1 GCA_946415345.1 uncultured Bacteroidales bacterium
GGTCTCGGCGAAGCCCTGCGGATTGGTGTCCGGATTGTCCATGTAGCGCTCGCCATACATCACCTCATACCATTTCCAGTCGATGACCGGGCCACCGGCGACGCCGACTTTGAAGATTTCGGGATAATGGGTCATCAGGGAGATGGTCATGAAACCGCCGTAACTCCAGCCATGGACGCCGATGCGGTCAGAATCGATCCAGGGCTGCTCGCAGAGTTTCCGGATGCCCGCGACCTGGTCCGCCATTTCGGCCACGCCGCAGCGGCGGTTAATGGCCTTCTCGAAAGCGGCGCCGCGGTTTTCGGTGCCGCGGTTGTCCTGGATATAGACGACATAGCCTTTCTGGGCCATCAGCATCTCCCAGAGGCGGATTTCACCGAGCCAGGTGTCCTTGACGAGCTGGGAGTGGGGGCCGCCGTAGACATAGACAATCAGCGGATACTTCTTCTGGGGATCGAAGTTCAGCGGATAGATGAGGCGGTAGTAGTTGTCGAACTGGCCGTCGGCACTCTTGACGGTGCCAAGCTCGACGGTGGTTTGCGCAAAATCGGCAATGGGGTTGGCGCTTTCGGCGATATCGATGGATTTCTTGCCGTCGGTACTGCGGAGGACGGTCTTGCCGGGCAGGTTGAGGTTGCTCCAGGAGTCGAAATACCAGGTCCGGTCCTCATTCATGGCGACGGTATGCCAACCGCGTTCGGTGGTCAGCCGGACGGGCTTGCCGATGCGGGTGTTCCGGAGGGCGTTCTTGCCGGCTTTGGCGAGTTTGAGATCCATGCGGAAGAGATGGTTCTCGATCGGAGAAACCTCGGCGGAGGTGTACCAGAGGGCCTTTTCCGTGTTGGCGACATAGGCGGCATCGGCAGGGGCCGGGGTCAGGCGACGAGGTGCCGTACCCAGCGTATCGACCAGATAGAGGGCGCGATAACCGTCACGGTTGTCGGTCCGGTAGAAGAAGAGGTCATAACGCTCGCCCGGGAACCAGACCGGATCCATCGGCTCAACCCAGGCCTCATTCTCTTCGGTCAGGAGCGTGCGGATGAAGGCACCGGTCTCGGCGCTGTAGCTGTTGAGGTGCATCTCGTGCTGGCTCCGGGCCATGACCTGGATCCAAATCTGTTTGGAATCGGGCGTCCAGGTGACGTTCGTGAGATAACGCTCCTCCGTAAAATCGGTGACATCCAGATAGAGGGTCCTCCCCGTCTCCGTGTCATAGACGCCGAGGGTGATCAGTTCGGACTCCATGCCGTTCATCGGATAGCGGATCTCCTTGAGAGAGCCCGTGCGGGTCGTGATGTCCAGCAGCGGGAACTTCGTCACGCGGGATTCGTCCTTGCGGTAGAAGGCGAGCTTCTTGCCGTCCGGCGACGGGAACATGCCGCCGTTGATGCCGAATTCGTTGCGGGAAACCGTCTCGCCATAGACGATCCCGTCGGAGCCCTCGGCGATGCAGATATCCTTATAATAAACGCTACCATTCTTGGCCCGGAAAGCTGGTTTTTCGGCGTTCAGCGTGCTCATATCCCGCTCCGCGAGGCTGCCGGTCACCGGATCCAGTTCCCGGACGTCCCAGCCCTTTCCGTCAAAGAAGGCGAAGGTGTTCGCCTCCAGCCACTGCGGATAGGCGCCCGTAATACTCAACTTGTTGGTAAAGTAGAGATCCTCCTGCGTAAACAGTTTTCCATCAGGATTTTGCGCCGGACGAACATCAACCACCTGCGCCTGCAGCGGCAGCGCGACAGCCAATAAAAGAAATGCGAATATCTGTTTCATGCCAATTGTTTTTCTTCCGCCAAGATAGCGAAAAAAGGTGAAACGAGCAAGCAGAGGCGGGCCTGACTCCGCGAAGAACGGCAAAAGGCTGTCCCCAATAGCTGGATAGCCTTAAGGCCAGATGGAGGAAGGAACTCCGCTCAATTGAACGGACAACAAAGGAGGAGTTTAGAGGCTACGGCCTCTGATCCTCTTGATCAAAGATACAACCATCAAGATCTTTGAGATGGTCTTGAACAGTCTGGGTAATGCGCCAGCACGCCAGCGTATCCGCAGACGGAGAAAGGATGTAATCTCAATCATCAGCTTTAACATTATTACTGAGGACAAATGCTATTGGACAGAAACCCATTACGCGAGCGTAATCAAGTACTCATCTGGCTGGGGCCAAAACAAAAAGAGCATCTCCTCGTCAGGAAATGCTCTTAATTGTTTGCCCTTTCTCAAGGGGCCGCATGTTAAAGCTACCACAAAGGTAGAAGTTTTTCCTAACTCTGCAAAATATTTACGACTCGTCGAAGGACAATTCCGGCAATCCTTCTCGGAAAGCCGGGCACAATGATAAGCACTTTTTCGTCAGGAGTCAATAAAGAAAAATGGACGGACAGTCAGATTTTTCTCTTTCTTATCTATTTTGTCTGTTTCTTATAGAAAAGCCGCGCCACTATCCCCTTCCGCGTCCGAAATGATGGGACTGCGGTTCGGTCCCGAAAGGGCGAAAACGGAGCGGAGGTCGGCCGTTGCCATTGAGAGGCGTGTCCACCCCCGGACACGGGTAGGGGGAGGGGCCCGTTGGATACGAGTTATGGGCAGCGGCGAGAAACGCCGCAGACCATGACGAAGTAGACAATGGGAGGGGCCGGAGCGGCGCGCAGCGACGCGGAGTCCTCGAAATGGCAATGGCCGACGCAGCGGAGAGCGCAGCAGATTCCACGGACAAGCCGTGGAATGACGGTGACAGATTTCTCCACTCGCTTCGCTCGGTCGAAATGACAGAAGAGATATCCGATCAGGTCGGGCATGACGGGACAGAAAAAAGCTGAGCTCAACGGCTCAGCTTTTTTTCTGCGTATTCGCGGGTCAGGCGGAAGGTTTTCTTCCGGGATGAAGGGGCCTCGAACATGGCGTCGTTCAAGACGCGCTCGCAGATGGAGCGGAGGCCTCGGGCACCGAGCTTGTTCTCGATGGCCGTGTCGACAATCAGGTCGAGCACGCCGTCCTCAATTTCCAGCTTCATGCCGTCGATCTCGAAAAGGCGCTCATACTGCCGCAGGATGGCGTTTTTAGGCTCGGTCAGGATGCGTTTGAGCGACTCCCGGTCGAGCTGGTCCAGCCAGGTGATGACCGGCAGACGGCCGATGATCTCGGGGATGAGACCGTAACCGCGGAGGTCCTGCGCTTCCACATACTGCAGCAGGTTGTTCTTGTCGACCTGCTTCTTGGAAGCCACGTCGAAGCCGATCACCTGCGTGTTGAGGCGCTGGGCGATGCGGCGTTCAATGCCTTCGAAGGCACCGCCGCAGATGAAGAGGATGTTCTGCGTGT